>JAPPIT010000030.1 GCA_028820505.1 Defluviicoccus sp. | reverse complement strand
CCGGGCAGATCGCCTCGCACAGCTTGCAGGCGATGCAGCGCTCCTCGCCGTTGGGGTAGCGGCGCAGGGCATGTTCGCCGCGGAAGCGCGGGCTCAGCGGGCCCTTTTCGAAGGGGTAGTTGACGGTCACCTTCGGCTTGAAGAAATAGCGCAGCGTCAGCGCCATGCCCGAGAGAAGCTCGGTCAGGAACAGCGCCCGGGCGGAGCGGTCCAGCAGAGCCATCACCGTACCCCTATCGGCGCCGTGCCGGTCGCCACCAGATAGCCCGCGACCAGCACCAGCCAGAGCAGCGATCCCGGCAGAAACACCTTCCAGCCGAGCCGCATCAGCTGGTCGTAGCGGTAGCGCGGGAAGGTTGCCCGGATCCAGAGGAAGACGAACAGGCAGAATGCGACCTTGGCGCCGAACCAGACGACGCCCGGGATCCAGTTGAACGGGGCCGCATCGATCGGCGGCAGCCAGCCGCCGAGGAACAGCACCGTCGTCATCGCGCTCATCAGGATCATGTTGGCGTATTCGCCGAGGAAGAAGAGCGCGAAGGTCATCGACGAGTATTCGACGTTGTAGCCGGCCACCAGCTCGGCCTCGGCCTCCGGCAGGTCGAAGGGCGCGCGATTGGTTTCGGCGAGGGTCGAGACGAAGAACATCACGAACATCGGCAACAGCGGGATGCAGAACCACAACCCTTCCTGCGCCCTGACGATCTCGCTCAGGTTGAGCGAGCCGACGCAGAGCAGCACGCTGATGATCACGAAACCGATCGCGACCTCGTAGGACACCATCTGGGCGGCCGAGCGCAGCGCGCCGAGGAAGGCGTATTTCGAGTTCGACGCCCAGCCCGCCATGATGATTCCGTAGACGCCGAGCGAGGAGATGGCGAAGAGATAGAGGATGCCGACATTGATGTCGGCCAACACCCAGCCCTCGTCGAACGGGATCACCGCCCACGCGATCAGGCTCAGGATGAAGGTCAGCATGGGGGCCAACAGGAACACCACCCGGTTGGCGCCGACCGGAACGATGGTCTCCTTGAACAGGAGCTTGAGGCCGTCGGCGATGGGCTGGAGGAGGCCCAGCGGCCCGACCACGTTTGGACCCTTGCGGAGCTGCACAGCGGCAATGACCTTGCGCTCGGCATAGGTCATGTACGCGACCCCGGTGAGGACCGGCACGACGATGGCGACGATCGAAAGGACAATCAGGACCGTCGGCCAGACATAGATGTCGAGGAAGCTATCCATCGGTGCCCGTCTTCGCCTCCGCGGGCGAAAGAAAGGCCCGCGCGCAGGCCGCCATGGTCTCCGACGACCGGGAGATGGGATCGGTCATGTAGTAGTTGTCGACGACCGTTCCGAACGGACCCGGATCGGGGCTTCCGTCCTCGCCGAAAGGTTCCCAGGCCGCCGCCTCGACCGACCCGATGCCGGCGAAGACGGGGTTGATCTCGGCCATCCGCGCGCGCACCTGGTCGACGTTATCGCAGGGAAGCGGCTTGCCGAGCGCTTCCGACAGCGCGCGGAGAATGCGCCAGTCCTCGCGCGCTTCGCCCGGCGGGTGCACGGCACGCGCGGTCCGCTGCGGCCGGCCCTCGAGATTGACGTAGGTCGCCTCCTTCTCGGTATAGGCAGCGCCGGGCAGGATCGCGTCGGCCCGCATCGCCCCGGCATCGCCGTGATGGCCCTGGTAGACGACAAAGGCGGCACCCAGCCTGGACGTGTCGAATTCGTCGGCGCCCAGCAGATAGACGAGCTCGATCTCGCCGTTCTCGGCGCCCGAGAGGATCCCTTCGACGTCGCGCCCGCCCTCGCGAGGCACGAGCCCGAGGTCAAGCGCGCCCACCCGCGCGGCCGCGCGGTGCAGCACGTTGAACCCGTTCCAGCCGTCGCCCGCCATGCCGAAACGCTCCGCGACGGCGCGGGCCGTCCCGAGGACGCGCGCCCCGTCGGCGCGCGCGAAGGCCCCCTCACCCACCGCGATCATGGGCCTTTCGGCGGCATCGAGAACGTCGCAGAACGCGTGTTTCCCCGCCGCGATATCCGTCAGCAATGCCGCGTCGTTGCCGAGGCGATCGTAGCGGTAGGTGAGATCGACCGGCTCGCCGATCAGGCCGACCCGGAAACCGCCCATCGAATGCCGCTTGCGCAGGCGCGCGTTGACCAGCGGCGCTTCCCGGCGCGGGTCGGCGCCCACGACAAGGCAGGCGTCGGCTTCCTCGATCCCGGCGATCGTCGTGTTGAACAGGTAGCCTGCGCGCGCCCCGCCCGTCAGTCTGGCGCCTTCCTGGCGGGCGTCGACATGGGGCGAGCCGAGGGCGGTGAACAGGTCCTTGAGCATCGCCATCGCCTCGCAGTCGGCGAGGTCCCCGGCGATCGCGGCGATGCGCTCCGGCGCAGCCTTTCCCATCCTTTCGGCGACCGCCGCGAGCGCTTCCGACCAGTTCGCCGGCACCAGCCTGCCGTCCTTCCGCAAATAGGGCGTGTCGAGACGCTGGCGGCGCAGCCCGTCGCAGGCGAACCGCGCCTTGTCGGATATCCACTCCTCGTTGATGTCCTCGTTCAGCAGCGGAATGACCCGCTGGACCTCGCCGTCCCGCGAGTCGACGCGGATATTGCTGCCCACCGCGTCCATCACGTCGACGGACTCGGTCTTGGCGAGCTCCCAGGGCCGCGCGTTGAAGGCGTAGGGCTTCGAGGTCAGCGCGCCCACCGGGCAGAGGTCGATGATGTTGCCCGAGAGTTCCGAGGTGAGCGCCTTCTCGACATAGGTGCCGACCTCCATGTGCTCGCCGCGCCCGGTGGCGCCGAGCTCCTCGACGCCGGCCACCTCGGTCACGAAGCGGATGCAGCGCGTGCAATGGATGCAACGCGTCATGTGGGTCTCGACCAGCGGGCCGAAATCCTTGTCCGGCACCGCGCGCTTGTTCTCGGCGAAGCGCGAGCGGTCGAACCCGTAGGCCATCGCCTGGTCCTGCAGGTCGCACTCCCCGCCCTGGTCGCAGATCGGACAGTCCAGCGGGTGGTTGATCAGCAGGAACTCCATCACACCCTGGCGCGCCTTCTGCACCATGGGCGTGTTGGTCCGGATCACCATGCCGTTGCCGACCGGCATCGCGCAGGAGGCGATCGGCTTGGGCGAGCGCTCCATCTCGACCAGGCACATCCGGCAGTTGCCGGCGATCGACAAGCGCTCGTGATAGCAGAAGCGCGGGATCTCGATGCCGGCTTCCTCGCAGGCCTGGAGGACGGTGATCCCGTCCTCGACCTCGATCTCGGTTCCGTCGATCGTCAGTGTCGCCATGGTCTTATGCCGCCGCCTCGCGGCCCGATTTGCGCGCGACGATGCGACTTTCCACCTCGTCGCGGAAGTGCCGCATCAGGCCCTGGATCGGCCACGCGGAAGCGTCGCCGTGCGCGCAGATGGTGTGGCCCTCGATCTCGTAGCTGACGGCCAGCAGCATGTCGATTTCCTCGACCTCCGCGTCGCCGCGCACCAGCCGTTCCATCACGCGCCACATCCAGCCGGTGCCTTCGCGGCAGGGCGTGCACTGGCCGCAGGATTCGTGCATGTAGAACTTGGAGAGCCGGGCGATGGCCGCGACCACGTCGGTCGAGTTGTCCATCACGATCACCGCCGCCGTCCCGAGGCCCGATTTCAAATCGCGCAGCCCGTCGAAGTCCATGATCGCCGTGTCGCACAGCGATTTGGGGATCAGCGGCACCGACGAGCCGCCCGGGATGACCGCCTTGAGGTTGTCCCACCCCCCGCGCACGCCGCCGGCGTGCTTCTCGATCAACTCGCGGAGGGGGATTCCCATCTCCTCCTCTACGTTGCACGGGTCGTTCACGTGGCCCGATATGCAGAACACCTTGGTGCCGGTGTTGTTCTCGCGTCCGAACCCGGCAAACCACGATGGCCCCCGGCGGAGGATCGCCGGGACGACGGCGATGGTCTCGACGTTGTTGATCGTCGTCGGGCAGCCGTAGAGCCCGGTGTTGGCCGGGAACGGGGGCTTGATCCGCGGCATCCCCTTCTTGCCTTCGAGGCTTTCCAGCAGCCCGGTTTCCTCGCCGCAGATATAGGCGCCGGCGCCGCGATGGACGACGACGTCGAAATCCCATCCCGAGCCGCAGGCGTCCGGGCCGATGAGCCCGGCCTCGCGCGCCTCCTGGACCGCCGTTTCCAGCCGCTCCGCCTCGCGGAAGAATTCGCCCCGGATATAGATGAACGCCGTATGCGCTCCCATGGCAAAGCCGGAGAGCAGCGCACCTTCAATCAGTTTGTGAGGATCATTGCGTAAGATATCGCGATCCTTGCAGGTTCCGGGCTCGCTCTCGTCCGCGTTGATGACGAGATAAGACGGCCTATCATCCGATTCCTTGGGCATGAACGACCATTTGAGCCCGGTCGGAAAACCGGCTCCGCCGCGGCCGCGCAGGCCGGAATCCTTGACCTCCTGAACCAGCGTGTCGCGGCCCCTTGCGAGCAGCGCCCGGGTGCCGTCCCAGTCGCCCCGTCGCCTGGCGCCGGAAAGCCGCCAGTCGTCCTGGCCGTAGAGGTTGGTGAAAATGCGGTCCTTGTCGGCGAGCCCCATCAGGCACCCTCCCTCGCGCCGCCGGGCGCCGCGAATTCGGTGAGCGAGGTCCAGTCGCCCACGGGTTCCGAGCCGCGGCGGCCGATCTGCGAGCCCGCCTCGGGCCGCTCGCCCGCGCGGAACGCCTTGAGGATCGCCACCGTCTTCTCCGGGTCGAGGTCCTCGTAATAGTCGTCGTCGATCCAGACGATCGGCGCGTTCACGCAGGCGCCGAGGCATTCGAACTCGGTCAGGGTGAACTTGCCGTCCCCGGTCGTCTCCCCCACCTCGACGCCGAGCTCGCCCTTGCAGGCCTCGAGAATGTCGGTGCTGCCGCGCAGCATGCAGGGCGTTGTCGTGCAGACCCTGACCATGTGCTCGCCGACCGGCTCGGCGTGGAGCATTTCGTAGAACGAGATGATCTCGTAGATCCGGATCTGCGCCATGTCGAGCATCTCCGCGACATGTTCGACCGCCGCGGGCGACAGCCAGCCGCCGTTCTGGCGCTGGGCGATGTCGAGCACGACAAGCACCGCCGAGGCCTGCCTTCCTTCGGGATAGCGGGCGATGAAGGCGTCGGCCTTCGCCTTGTTGTCGGGGGTCAGCGCGAAGGCTTCGCTCACCGGTCGACCTCCCCGAACACGATATCCATCGATCCCACGATAGCGACCAGGTCGGCCAGCATGTGGCCCTTGCTCATGAATTCGGTCGCCTGGAGAAACGCAAAACCGGGCGCGCGGATCTTGCAGCGGTACGGCTTGTTGGAGCCGTCGGAGACCAGATAGACGCCGAATTCGCCCTTGGGCGCCTCGACCGCCGTGTAGGTCTCGCCCGCCGGCACCTTGTAACCCTCGGTATAGAGCTTGAAATGGTGGATCAGGGCCTCCATCGACCCCTTCATCTCGGTTCGGCCGGGTGGCGAGATCTTGTTGTCCTGCGTCTTGACCGGACCGTCCGGGAGCTCTTCGAGACACTGCCGGATTATGCGGAGCGATTGCCGCATTTCCTCGATCCGCACCAGATACCGGTCGTAGCAGTCGCCGTTCTTGCCGACGGGAATGTCGAAATCCATCCGGTCGTAGACGTCGTAGGGCTGGGATTTCCGCAGGTCCCAGGGCAGGCCGGAGCCCCGCAGCATCGGTCCCGACAGCCCCCAGTCGAGCGCATCCTCCTGCGAGATCGTGCCGATATCGACGGTGCGCTGCTTGAAAATGCGGTTCTCGGTCAGCAGGGATTCGGTGTCGTCGATGAACCTGGGGAAGGTCTCGCAGAACGCGGCGATTTCGTCCGCCAGCCCGGCCGGCAGGTCGCGGTGAACGCCGCCGGGACGGAAATAGGCGGCGTGCAGCCTGGCGCCCGAGACCTTGTCGTAGAACCCCATCATCTTTTCCCGTTCCTCGAAGCCCCAGAGGAACGGGGTCATCGCGCCCACGTCGAGCGCGAAGGCGCACACGTTCATGATGTGGTTGAGCAGCCGGGTGATCTCGCTGAACAGGACGCGCACGTACTGGCCGCGCTCGGGCACCTCGACGCCGAGCAGCTTCTCCGTGGCGAGCGCGAAAGCGTGCTCCTGGCACATCGGCGAGACGTAGTCGAGGCGGTCGAAATAGGGCACCGCCTGGGTATAGGTCTTGTGCTCGATCAGCTTCTCGGTGCCGCGATGCAGCAGGCCGATATGGGGATCCGCGCGCTCGATCACCTCGCCGTCCATTTCGACCACGAGCCTCAGCACCCCGTGCGCCGCCGGGTGCTGCGGGCCGAAATTCATCGTCAGGTTCTTGATCTCGCTCTCGGCCAAGCGTCTAGCTCCCGGTCCCGCCTTCCCCGGCCTTCTCGTCACCCGGCAGGATGTACTCGGCGCCCTCCCAAGGGCTCATGAAGTCGAAATCCCGGAAATCCTGGGTCAGCTGCACCGGCTCGTAGGCGCAGCGCTTCTGCTCGTCGTCGTAGCGCAGCTCGACGAAGCCGGTGAGCGGGAAGTCCTTCCTCAGCGGATGCCCCTCGAACCCGTAATCCGTCATGATCCGTCGGAGGTCGGGATTCCCGGCGAAGAAAACGCCGTAAAGATCCCACGCCTCGCGCTCGTACCATCCCGCGGCCGAGAACACGCCGACCGCCGAAGGCACGGGGGTGTCGGCGTCGACCGCGACCTTGACTCGAATGCGCTGGTTGTGACGCAGGCTGAGCAGGTTGTAGACGACCTCGAACCGCTTCTCCCGCTCCGGATAATCGACGCCGCAGACGTCGAGCAGCACCTTGAACAGGCAGTGCGCGTCGTCGCGAAGCCAGGTCAGCGTCCGCTCGATCTCCCCGGCGGGCACGGTGAGGACGAGCTCGTCGCCGACGCCGGCGATCTCCGCGCCCTCGACCGACAAGGCCGTACCGATATATTCGCCGAGTTCGGTGAGCGCCTGGTTCATCCTGTGCCTTGAGCGGGTTCGCGGACGGGTTCGTGACGGTCAGCGGGCGAACGTGCTCGTCCGCCTGATCTTCTTCTGCAGCTGGAGGATTCCGTAGAGCAGCGCCTCCGCGGTGGGCGGACAGCCGGGAACGTAGATGTCGACCGGAACGATGCGGTCGCAGCCCCGCACGACCGAATAGGAATAGTGGTAGTACCCGCCCCCGTTGGCGCAGCTGCCCATCGAGATCACCCAGCGCGGCTCGGCCATCTGGTCGTAGACCTTGCGGAGCGCGGGCGCCATCTTGTTGGTCAGCGTTCCCGCGACGATCATCACGTCCGACTGGCGCGGGCTGGGACGGAAGATCACGCCGAACCGGTCGAGGTCGTAGCGGCTGGCGGCGGAGTGCATCATCTCGACCGCGCAGCAGGCGAGGCCAAAAGTCATCGGCCAGAGCGACCCGCTCTGCGCCCAGCTCATCACCTTGTCGATCTGGGTGACGATGAAGCCCTTGTCGGCCAGTTCCGCATCGATCGCCCGCATCGCGACGTCGGGGTCGGCGGGGTTGACGCTCACTCCCATTCGAGTGCGCCCTTCTTCCATTCGTAGACGAAGCCGATGGTCAGCACCGCGAGGAAGACCACCATCGACCAGAAGCCCAGCATGCCGATCGTCCCGAGCGAGATCGCCCACGGGAACAGGAACGCGATTTCCAAGTCGAAGATGATGAACAGGATGGCGACGAGGTAGAAGCGCACATCGAACTGGCTGCGCGCGTCGTCGAAGGCCTCGAAGCCGCACTCGTAGGCGGAGATCTTCTCGCTGTCGGGACGCTGCCGGGCGATGATATAGGAGGCGGCGACCGCGGCAACCGCCATCGCCGCCGCGATGCCGAGGAAGATAAGAATCGGCAGGTATTCGAGGAGCATCGCGTCGAGCGCCATCTGCCTCTTCCCTGAATTCCGCGAACGGCTTGCCGCCGCGCCGCGCGTCCATGGGGAACTGCCGCCCAGGGCGGCAATCCGGCTGCGGGTCTTATACGGGCATGGCGATGGAAATTCAAACAAATGCGCGGCCTCTCCGCCATCGGGCGGCGCGTTCGCCTTGACGAGACCCCCCTCCGCTACGTAGCCTTTCGATACCCCGTATTTGTACCAAAGGGTCCGAAACGGGGACCCGACAGCAAGGGAGGTCTTCGATGATTAAGAGATTTGGATCCGTAGCCGCCGCGGTGGCCGCGGCCGGGCTCGCGTTGAGCGTTTCCGGCACGTCGGACGCCGCGACGAAGCGGCAATTCATCACCATCGGCACCGGCGGTCCGACCGGCGTCTACTTCGTGGTCGGCAACACGATCTGCCGCCTCGTCCACAAGGAGGCGGCGGAAGGCCGCAAGAAGGGCCGCAAGCACGGCATTCGCTGTTCGGCGCCCTCGAGCGGCGGGTCCACCTACAATATCGGACAGATCGCCGCTGGCGAGTTCGACTTCGGCGTCGCCCAGTCCGACTGGCAGTACCACGCCTATAACGGCACGTCCGACAAGGTGACCAAGTTCAACAAGCTGCGTGCGGTGTTCTCGGTCCATCCGGAGCCCTACCACATCATCGTGGGCAAGGATTCGGGGATCAATTCCTGGGGCGACCTCAAGGGCAAGAGGTTCAATATCGGCAATCCCGGTTCCGGCCAGCGCGGCACGACCGAGGTGCTGATGAAGGCCCACGGGACCAAGGTCGGCGACTTCAAGCTCGCGACCGAGCTGACCTCGACCGAGCAGTCCAAGGCGCTGTGCGACGGCAAGATCGACGGCTACGGCTACACGGTCGGCGTGCCCAACGCCGGCGTGGCGGTCGCGACCGACGGGTGCGGCGCCCGCATCATCAACCTGGCGGGCATGGTCGAGAAGAAGCTGGTCTCGGCGAACCCCTTCTACGCGTTCGCGACGATTCCGAAGGGGACCTACAAGAGCACGACCGCCGACGTCACCACGTTCGGCGTGATGGCGACCTTCGTCACCAGCGCGGACGTTTCCGACCAGGTGGTCTACGAGGTCACTCGCGCGGCGATCGAGAACATCGCGGACTTCCGCAAGCTGCACCCGGCCTTCCGCAACCTCGATCCCAAGCGGATGATGAAGGACGGGCTGTCGGCGCCGCTGCACAACGGAGCCGCGAAGTACTACAAGGAAAAGGGCATGATGTAGCCGGTCTCCGGCGCGTCGTTGCGTTGATTTCCAACCGGGGCGGGTCCTCGCCGGCGTTGCCGGGCGAGACCCGCCCCTTCGCGTTCGGGTGACGGATGGCCGATCTGGATCGCGGCGACGCAGGGGAGCCGTCGCCGGACAAGCTCCGGGAAACGCTCGAAGAGTTCGAGGACGGCGGCCGCCGGATGGCGCCGTGGCTGGCCGCCCTGGTCGGCGGCATCGCGGCCCTGTGGTCGCTTTACCAGCTCTGGATCGCCTCGCCGCTGCCGTTCGCGCTCGGCTTCGGCATCATCGTCGACGTGCCCGCGCGCGGCGTGCATCTCGCGTTCGGGCTGGTCCTTTGTTTCCTGCTGTTTCCGCTTTCCAGGCGCGCGGCGCGCGGCGGAGGCCTGCCGCTCTACGACGTGGCGCTCGCCATCCTCGGCTGCGCCACCGCGCTCTATCTGTTTCTCGGCTACGACGGGCTGGTCGAACGTCAGGGAGTCCTGCTGAACTGGGATGTCTCGCTGCTCGGCTGGAACTTCGCGTTCCCGGTCGAGGCGGCGATCGGCGGAATCGGCATCCTTCTCCTGCTGGAAGCGACGCGGCGCAGCATCGGCATCCCGCTGTTGATCGTGGCGGTCGTGTTCCTGCTCTATTCGATCTTCGGCCAGTCGATGCCGGAGATCGTCTCGCACAAGGGCGTCTCGCTGGAGCGGCTGATCGGCTATCAGTGGCTCGGCGGCGAGGCTATCTTCGGTATCCCGATCGACGTTTCGGTGAGCTTCGTCTTCCTGTTCGTGCTGTTCGGGGCACTGCTCGACAAGGCGGGCGCCGGGCAATATTTCCTCGACCTGTCCTTCGCCATGGTCGGCCGTTATCGCGGCGGTCCCGCCAAGGCAGCGATCCTGGCGTCGGGCATGACCGGCATGATTTCGGGCTCGTCCATCGCCAACGTGGTGACGACCGGCACCTTCACCATCCCCGTCATGCGCAGCATCGGCATGCCGGCGACCAAGGCCGGCGCGATCGAGGTCGCGGCGTCCACCAACGGCCAGATCATGCCGCCCATCATGGGCGCGGCCGCGTTCATCATCGCCGAGTTCATCGGCATCAGCTATTTCGACGTCATCGTCGCGGCCGCCATCCCGGCCGCGATCAGTTACATGGCGCTGCTCTACATATCGCATCTCGAGGCCCTGAAGCTGGGCCTGACCGGGCTGCCCAAGGCGGATATTCCGCATCTGCGCCGGACGTTCTTCCGCGGCATTCATTTCGTGATCCCGATCGCGGTGCTGATCTACCTGCTGATGGTCGAGCGCTGGACCGCGGGCAGCGCCGTCTTCTGGTCGATCGTGCTGCTGATGGCGATCATCGTCATCCAGAACGCGGTGGCCGCGGCGAAGAGCGGCGAGCGCGGGATCGGCCGTGCGGTGGCCGACGGGTTCCGCGAGATCTATGACGGTCTGGTCTCGGGCGCGCGCAACATGATCAACATCGCGGTCGCGGTGGCGACCGCCGGGATCATCGTCGGCGCGGTCTCCTCGACCGGGCTCAACAACGCCATGGTGGGCGTGGTGGAGGCGATCTCCGGCGGCGATGTCTACGTGCTGCTCCTGCTCACCGCCGTGGTTTGCATCGTTCTCGGCATGGGGCTTCCGACCACCGCCAACTACATCGTCGTCGCCTCGCTGATGGCCGGCGTCATCGTCGAGCTCGGCAACGCCTCGGGGCTTGTCCTGCCGCTGATCGCGGTCCACCTGTTCGTGTTCTATTTCGGGCTGATGGCCGATTCGACGCCGCCGGTCTGTCTCGCCGCGTATGCCGCCTCCGCCATATCGGGCGCCGACCCGCTGCGCACCGGGGTTCAGTCCTTCCTCTACGACATACGGACGGCGATCCTGCCGCTGGTCTTCGTGTTCAACCCGGAACTCCTGCTCATCGGCGTCGAGAGCGTCTGGCACGGGGCGATGGTGTTCGTCGTCTCGCTGATCGCGATCCTCTCGTTCAGCGCGCTCACCCAGGGCTGGCTGATGGTCCGGCTCCGTTTCTACGAAGGGCTGGTCCTGATCGTGGTGATCGTCTCGCTCTTCCGGCCGGATTTCGTGCTCAACCTGGTCAAGCCCGAGTTCAGCTCGGTCGGCATCGGCGAGGTGCGCGCGGCGCCGAGCGAAATTCCGGCGGACCGCAAGGTCAGGCTTCACGTGGTGCGCTCGACCGATTACGGCGACCGCTACAAGCTGTTCACGATCTCGCCTCCCGCCCCGAAGGAGGGGCAGTCGCTGGCGCAACGGATCGGGGCCGAGATCGAGCCGGCCGAGGGCGGCGGGTACGAGGTCGCCAACACCGAATTCAACGGCCCGGCCGAGAAGGCGGGGCTGACCTTCGGCGACCGCATCACCGACATCGATGTCGAGCAGGTCGACCGTCCGCCCAAGGAAATCGTTTACCTGCTGGGCCTGGCGGCGCTGGGTCTCGTGCTGCTGAGCCAGTACCGGAGACGCCGCGGAGCGGCCTGAGCCGGATCCCTATCCGGCGGTCGAGGGAAGGCCCGTAACCCGCTATCCGCCTCCTGTCCCTCCCGATCGTCATGCCCGGAACAAGTCCGGGCATGACGGCGGAGACGGCGGCGCGGGACGGCTGTCCGCCGTTGGCGGGAAATGCGGGCTCACCCTGCCTCGGCCAGGAGGCGGTGCTGCTCCAGAATGTCGCCGAGGGAGTCCGGATCGCCCCGTCCCAGCCCGCATTCGGCGGCGATTCCCGAGACCGCGGCGAACTTCCGCGCCTCGGCGAGCTTCCTTGCGTTCCCGTCCGGGTCGCCCTCGTGCACCAGTCCGAGATAGAGCGCGGTCCCCTCCCCCAGCGCGAGGTCGGCGAGCGGCGCGAAATAGGCGGTATCGCTCCGGTCCTTCGGCACCGGCATGTGGATGAATTGCACGGACCGGCCGACCGCGCCCGCGATTCCGTTGGAGATCGCGACGCAGACCCCCAGATCCTTCGGCTGAACGAGGTGCTCGTCCCGCGGGCTGCCGTAGCAGAGGTGATAGCCGAGGTCGATGTCGGCCGGCACCATGTCGCCGATGTCGCCCAGCGAATCGAGGATCCGCCCCCGGTAATCTTCCTCGAGGCCGTAATAGCCCTCCCACATCAGCACCTCGATGCAGACGTCCCACTGGTAGGCGATCTCGTCATGCGGCAGGGCCTCCGAGATGCGCCCGAACTCGTCGCGCAGATGGGCGGCGTAGGCCGGCACGAAGTCGTCATAGGCGTTGGGCGACATGAAGTTGAACGCGATGGCGAGCGGCGGCGCCATGCAGATCTGGTACTTGACGGCGGCCGGGATCGCGCCCTCCGCCTTGAGCCGCGCGAAAATCCCGTAATTGCGGATCGCATCCTCGGCATAGCCGGTGGCGAAGGCGAGGCCCGCGGGGTCGATCCCCTCGCGGACGCGCAGGCGTTCCACCGTGTAGACCACCTTGCCGTCCCACTGGGTGAATTCGAAAGGCGGCACGGTCGGGTCGATCTCGAGGTCCGGATGGGCCTTGAGCTGGTCGTTGATGAAGCTGATCCAGCGTGTCCGCCGCCCGGTCTCGCCGTCCGGCAGGCAGCGCATGCGTGCGCCCAGCGCTCCGCCCACGGCGCGGAACGCGGTTTCCGCGTCCGGGAGCGGCAGGCTGCCGATCATGTGCACCGTGAGCCCGTGGCTTGCGTCTGCGCCCATCGCGATTCTCCCGTGGCGGTGCCGGCCCGAGTGTGGCGGCCGACGCGGCGGGCTGTCCAGAGCCCTGCGTCGCATTGACCCCCCGTTCGGCGCTTTCTACCCTCGGCGCCGTTGCACACCGACGGAGAGAGCCCGCGTGCCCAGGGCGCTGACGGAAGAGCAGGTGGCGGGGTTCCGCCGCGACGGCTTCGTCTTCCCCATGGACGCGCTTTCGGCGGAGGAGGCGGCCGCCGCCGCGGACTGTCTCGAACGCTACGAGCGCGACACCGGCGAGAAGGCTCAGGCGACCCTCGCCCACAAGTCGCATCTGCCGTTCCGGCTGTTCAGCGACATCGTCCGCCACCCCCGGATCCTCGACGCGGTGGAGGACCTGATCGGACCCGACATCCTGTGCTGGGGCTCGAGTTTCTTCGTCAAGGAGGCCCGCGATCCGGGCTATGTCTCCTGGCATTGCGATACCTACTATTACGGGATCGAGCCGCGGGAGACGGTGACCGCCTGGGTGGCCTTCACCCCGTCCGATCGGGAATCGGGCTGCATCCGCTGCATCCCGGGGAGCCACCTCGCCGAGACTGCGTTCGACGAGACGCCGAACCCGGGCAACATGCTGACGCGGGGCCAGACCACGCGCGGCGTGGACGAGTGCCGGGCGGTCTACATGCCGCTCGAAGCCGGACAGTTCTCGATCCACCACGAATGCACGGTTCATTCGTCGGAGCCCAACGGCGCGGACTATCGCCGGATCGGGCTCTCGATTCACTATTGCCCGACCCGCGCCCGCCAGACCCGGTACACGAAGCAACGACCTTCCGCGGCGCTGGTGCGCGGCACCGACCGCTACGGCCACTGGGACCGCGAGCCCCGGACGGAAGTCGAGTTCGACGCCGCGGCGGCGGCCAGGATGAAGGCGATCCGCGCCGGATTCCTCGGCCGGCGGCGGGATTGAGCGAAAGCCCGGTCCCGAGACTACAGAAGGGACCGTGCCGGGCCGGGTGGCGGGAGTGACGGGACTCGAACCCGCGGCCTCTGGCGTGACAGGCCAGCGCT
>JAPPIT010000058.1 GCA_028820505.1 Defluviicoccus sp. | reverse complement strand
CCCCCCCCCCCCCCCCCCCCGCCGGCGGCGCCCCCCCCCCCCCCCCCCCCCCCCCGGTCGCTTTTCCTGACGGGGGCGCGGGATGGAGGATTTCCTCTTCGACCTGATCGACCTGGTCCAGTCGGTCGCCGACGGGCTCCTGTTCGGAACCACCTACGCGATGATCGGGATCGGCTTCACGCTGATCTTCGGCGTGATGGACAAGCTCAACATGAGCTATGCCGCCGCCGCCATCGCCGGCGCCTATTCGAGCATCGCGGTCTTCGCGGTCGTTCCCGCGCCCGCGCCGGTGGTGTTCGCCATCGCGGCGGTCGCGGCCGGTATTTTCGGTTACGTCATCTACCTGCTCTGTTTCCGCTTTATCCCGCTCGCGAGCCCGCTGGCGACGTTGATGGCGACGGTCGGCATGCTGCTCCTCATCGACGAGATCATCGTTCACGAGACCGACGGCATGCCGCAGCCCTACCCGGCGCTGTTCGACGACGTGATGGTCGAGTTGGGGCCGTTCGGCTTGCGCGGCGACTTGATGTTCGTCTTCGCGGTAAGCGTCGTCAGCATGGCGGTGCTGCTCTACCTGATCTATCGCACGCGTCTCGGCATCGCGACGCGGGCGGTCTCGCAACAACCCGTCGCCGCCCAGCTTTGCGGCATCGGGCTCGAGCGGACCAACGCGATGACGTTCGTGATCACCGGCGTGCTCGGCGGTGTCGCCGGCGCGATGATCGGGGCGGCGGTGGGCGTGCTGTCGCCCCTGCTGTCGATACCGTTCACCGTCAAGGGTCTGATCGTCACCGTCATCGGAGGGCTCGGCAGCATTCCCGGCGCCATCATCGCCGGTCTCCTGGTCGGCGCGTTCGAGAACATGTTCCAGTTCCTGCGCGGCGTCACCGAGCGCGACATGTACGTGATGCTGTTGCTGTTCGTATTCCTGTTCCTGCGTCCCGGCGGCATCTTTTCGCCTTCGGCCGGGCGCGATTGAGGGACGGCGCTCCCGATGGATTTCTATCTCGGCCTCCTGCAGATCATCGGGGTCCACACGATCCTCGGGCTGTCGGCCTATGTCGTGATGCTGACCGGGCAGCTGAGCCTCGCCCAGGCCGGTTTCTTCGCCATCGGCGCCTATGTCGCCGGGATGCTGACCGTCCTCGCCGGGTTCCACATCGTGCCCGCCATGCTGGTCGGCGCGCTGCTCGCGGGAGTGATGGCCTTTATCGTCGGATTCCCGGCGCTCAGGGTGAAGGGCCTGATGCTGGTCATCGCGACCCTCGCCTTCGGCGAGTTCGTGCGGTTGTTCTTCTTCAATTTCGACTACCAGATTTCGAAAGGCGGAATCTCGGTGGGCCCGCTCGGCGGCGAGGGCTTCCGGCAGATCCGCTTCTTCCCGGAGAACGGCTGGACCTCGCTCGACGTGATGCTGTTCGTCTGGGCGGTGGTGATTACCGTAATGGCGGCGCTGTGGTGGATGGACCGCTCGCGCGCCGGCGCGGTGCTGCGCGCGGTCGGAGAGGACGAGCTCGCCGCCCAGAGCGCCGGCATCAACCTCACCGTGGTGAAGGTCGCGGCGATGACCGCCGGCGGTTTCATCGCCGGGCTCGGCGGCGCCATCTACGCCCATTACACGACGCATATCGAGCACCTGAATTTCGGCGTGATCCTGGCCACCTTCGCGATCGCCTATCCGATCCTGGGCGGGCTCTCGAACGTCTTCGGCACCCTGGTCGCGGTGATCTTCATCCAGGGCGTGTTGGTGGAAGGTCTGCGGTTCATGGGCGACTGGCGCAACCTTCTGTTCGGCGCGCTGATCGTGCTGGCGATGAACGTCCGCCCGCGCGGCCTGTTCGACGAGCGGGTCACGGCGCTTCTCAAGGGCCTGTTTACCGGTCGCGGCCATGCTCGCACTTAAGTCCCTGTCCAAGCATTTCGGCGGGGTGCGGGCGGTCGACGGGCTCGACATGGAGGTCGGGAAAGGCGAGATCTTCGGCCTGATCGGCCCCAACGGGTCCGGCAAGAGCACGACCGTCAACCTGATCTGCGGCGTGTTCCCGGTGACCGCGGGCGAAATCCGTTTCGAGGATCGCGACATCACCCGCGCGGCGCCGCATGTCTGCCTCGCCGCGGGAATCGCCCGCACCTTCCAGAACATTCGCCTGTTCGGCCATCTCAGCGTCTGGCAGAACCTCTGGGTGGCGCAGAACGGGATGGCGGACCGCAGGACGTCCGGTTTCCTGCACCGCTGGTTCGCGGGCTCCGGGCGCGCGCGGGCGGACGTGGAGAGGCTGCTCGAGTTCGCCGGACTCGGCGGGAAAGCCGAAGAGCTCGCCGCGAACCTGTCCTTCGGCGAGCAGCGCCGGCTGGAACTCGCGCGCGCGTTGGCGGCGAAGCCCACGATGCTGCTTCTCGACGAGCCGGCCGCCGGAATGAACATGGAAGAAGTCGCCCAGCTCCGCGAACGCCTCATGGCGTTGCGGGACGATGGCAAGACGATCCTGCTGGTCGAGCACGTGATGGAGCTCGTCATGGGCGTCACGGACCGTATCGCCGTGCTCAATTTCGGCCAGAAGATCGCGGAGGGGACGCCGGAAGAGATCCAGAACGATCCGCTGGTGCGCGAGGCCTATCTCGGCGCCCCGCAATCCGCCGGGGACGGGCATGCTTGAAGTCCGCGGCATCGTCACGTCCTACGGCAAGATCGAGGCGCTGCGCGGCGTCGATCTTTCGGTGGAAGAGGGCCGGATCACCTGTCTCCTCGGCCCCAACGGCGCCGGCAAGACGACGCTGATGATGACCATCGCGGGTATCCTCAACCCCTCGCGCGGCTCGATCGGTTTCGACGGCGTGGAACTCGTCGGGCTGACCCCCAGCCGGGTCGTGCGGCAGGGGATTGCGCTGGTTCCGGAAAACCGGCTGGTCTTCCCGGACATGAACGTGAGGGAGAACCTTCTTGCCGGCGCGTTCCTCCGGCTGGCCGGGGAGCGTGCCGAGGTGGACCGCGACCTGGACCGGATGTTCGACCGGTTTCCCCGGCTGCGCGAGCGCGCCGAGCAGAACGCGGGCACGCTGTCCGGTGGCGAACAGCAGATGCTGGCGGTCGCCCGCGCGCTGATGGCGCGCCCCAGGCTGTTGCTGATGGACGAGCCGTCGCTCGGTCTGGCGCCGCTGATGGTGGAGGAGATCTTCCGGATCATCCGCGATCTCCACCGCGACGGGACGTCGATTTTCCTGGTCGAGCAGAACGCCCACATGGCGCTTCAGGTGGCGCATCGTTTCTTCCTGCTCGAACAGGGCCGCGTCACGTTCGACGGCACGCCGGGGGAACTCGCCGAGGACGAGGTGATCCAGAGGGCTTATCTGGGATCGCGGGCGAACGGTTAACCGGCGGGAACCGCCCTGAGCGATGATCGATTTCGTTCAGAACTGTTTCGACGGCGTGATGCTGGGCTCCTCCTACGCCCTTCTCGCCATCGGGTTCACGCTGATTTTCGGCGTCATGCGCCGGCTGAACCTGTCCTACGGCCCGTCGATCATGCTGGGCGCGTTCGTCGGCACGCTGGTGTTCCTCGAATTCCGCGCCGGCGGCCTGGCGGTCGCGGCGGCGACCGTGGTGGGCGCGGTCCTCGTCGGGATCTATGTCGAGCGGCTTTGCTTCTGGGCGATCCGCCAGGGAGCCGCCGTGGCCTCGATGGTCTCCAGCTTCGCGATCTGGATGCAGCTGGAGGAAGTCGTCACCATCGCGTTTCCCGACCGCACCTACCCGTTTCCGCCCCTCACCCGGACAGAGCCGATGGATTTCGGCCCCTTCTTCTTCAAGGTCGAGAACCTGATCATGTTCGCCTGCGCGGTCGCGCTCACCCTCGGTCTTCATCTGCTGCTCTACCGCACGCGTTTCGGGCTTCGGATCCGCGCGGTCGCGGAAAACCCCGACGCGGCGCGCTACATGGGCATCAACATCGCTGCGGTGACGTTCCTCGCCTTCGCCTGCGCGTCCGCCATCGGCGGCATCGCCGGCTACCTTATCGTCGCGCAGGACGGCCAGATCACGCCGCTCTTCGGGCTGTGGGCGACCTTCAAGGGGCTGATCGCGATGATGCTGGGCGGGATGGGCTCGATCCCCGGCGCGATCCTTGGCGGGCTGCTGCTCGGTGTCGTCGAGGCGCAGAACATCTGGTATCTCGGCACCGAATACCGCGACCTCTGCGCCTATGCGCTCCTGTTCGTGTTCCTGGTGTTCCGGCCCGGCGGGATGTTCGGGCACACCTTGGCCGAGCGCGAGCGCTTGGCGCTGAGACGGGTATAGGCGATGGACGACCACCTGGTCGGGGTCCTGTCGAACATCGGGATGATCTCGTTCATCGCGCTGTCGGCTTATCTCCTGCTGATCGTCGGCGAAATCTCTTTCGGACAGCAGGCGTTTTTCGCCATCAGCGCCTATGCGTCGGGCATCGCGACCGCGATGTGGGGGTGGGATTTCTGGCCCGGGCTGGCTTGGGGCGCGGCGGTCGCGGCGGCCGCGGCGGTCCTTGTCGGGATACCGACCTTGCGGATACGCGGCCTTTATTTCTCGATCGCGACCCTGGCATTCGCCGAGATGGTCCGGCTCGTCTTCGAGGTGTTCAAGTACCAGGTCGAGATCGACGGCGAGATGGTGGGGCCCGACGGCTCCGACGGTTTCCGGGATATCCGCTACATCTTCGAGAACGACATCACGGCGGTCGAATACATGCTGATGATCTACGGCCTCCTCGCGGCCGTGCTCTGCGCGTTCTTCCTGCTGGAGCGGTCCCGCCTGGGCTCGATCTTCCGAATGATCGGCCAGGACCCCGTGCTCGCCCAGATGCAGGGAATCGACGTGACGGCCTACAAGATCCTGGCGCTCGGCATGGCGGGGCTCGTCGCCGGGATCGGCGGCGGCCTCTACGCCCACCTCACCACTTTCGTCGAGCCCAAGATCTTCAACGTCATGCTGGGCGTCCACAGCCTCGCCTACGGGCTGATCGGCGGTCTCGGCACGGCGTTCGGTCCGCTGATCGGCGTGGCGATCGATATCGGCTTCCTGGAAAGCATTCGCGCCATTTCCGGATACCGGATGATCGCCTTCGGCGGGCTGGTGGCGGTGCTGCTGATCTTCCGGCCGCGCGGCCTGCTCGACGAGGCCGCGGTGAACTGGATCAGGCTGCGGCTGCGGCGCCGCCATGCTTGACGTCGAACGCCTGGTCCGGAAGTTCGGCGCCGTCGAGGCGCTGGCGGGCCTCGATCTCTCGGTCGGGGACGGCGAAAGCGTTGGACTGATCGGCCCTAACGGCTCCGGCAAGACCACGCTGTTCAACGTGGTCACCGGCGTCTACCCCCCGACCAGCGGAAACGTGCGCCTGGAAGGCAGGGACATCGGTGCGTCGAAACCGGACCGGATCGTCAACAGCGGCGTCGCCCGCACCTTCCAGAACCTCAGGATCTTCGAACGGCTGACGGTGTTCGAAAACGTCTGGGCGGCGCAGCACCGGCGCGCCGATGTCGCGATGCGGGAGCTGGTGTTCGCCAGGCGCGCGGCCGAGCATGCCCGCCGGGAGGAAGTCGACGGCCTGCTGGAGCTGACCGGGCTCGCGAATCGCCGCGACGCCCTGGCGGGCGGGCTGCCGCTGCCCGACCAGCGGCGCCTGGAGCTCGCCCGGGCGCTGGCGCGCAGGCCGCGCCTGCTGCTCCTCGACGAGCCCGCCGGCGGCATGACCCCGGCCGAGACCGAGCAGATGGTCCGCCTGATCCGCGACATCGCGATCCCCGGGCGCACCTGCATCGTCATCGAGCACAAGATGGAAATGATCCGGAATCTGTGCGACCGCGTATGCGTCCTCGATTTCGGCCGGAAGATCGCCGAAGGCGCACCGGAAGCGGTGCTGCGGGACGACCGCGTGATCGAGGCCTATATCGGCCGCGAAGCCCCGGCCGATGCTTGAAGTGCGGGATCTCGACGTGAGCTATGGCCGTATCCGGGCGCTCCGGGGAGTCTCGCTCGACGTGGCGGAGGGCGAGATCGTCGCGCTCATCGGCGCCAACGGCGCGGGCAAGAGCTCGACGATGAACGCGATCTCGGGCGTGGTCAGGGCGGCCGCCGGGGAGGTGCGTCTCGACGGCCGGGACCTGCTCGGCCTCCCCGCGCACCGGATCGTCGGGCGGGGCGTCGTGCAAGTCCCCGAAGGGCGCCTGATCTTCGCCGGGCTGACGGTGGAAGAGAATCTCAGGCTTGCCGCCGCGGCGGCCCATGACCGGCGCGTCGAGGCGGAAGAACTCGAACGCGTCCTCGACTTGTTTCCTATGTTGAGGCACCGGCTGAAGGATCGCGGATCGAACCTGAGCGGCGGTCAGGCGCAGATGCTGGCGCTGGCGCGCGGGCTGATCGCGGCGCCGAAGCTGCTGCTGCTCGACGAGCCCTCCCTCGGCCTGGCGCCGGTCGCGGCGCGCGAGGTGTTCGGTCTCATCGCGAAGCTCCGCGACAGCGGCGTCACGATCCTTCTGGTCGAGCAGAACGTGCGTCAGGCGCTCGCGGTCGCCGACCGGGGCTACGTGCTCGAAGGCGGGAGAATCGTGCTCGACGGCGATGCGAAGGAATTGCTCGGCCACGATCTCCTGGTGAAATCCTATCTCGGTATCCGCAGAGAGGAGGTCGCGTGATGGTTTCGAGAGCATTCGCATGTCTCGTCCTGGCATCGGCGATGGCGTGGCCGAGCGCCGCGGCGGCGGCCGAGCGGGCAAAGGCGCAGGTCGCCTGCGCGCCGACCGGCAAGAAGCTCGTCTATGAGTGCGAGATCGTGCTGATGGGCAGGAAGAGCGGCGCTCCGCTCCAGGGCGCGAAGCTCGTCGTCGGCGCCGACATGCCGTCGATGCCGCTTGCGCATAACGTCAGGCCCGTGACGGCAGCGCCCGGCGGGAAGCCCGGCATGTACACGGCGACGATCGAGCTCGAAATGCACGGCGAATGGGCGCTGAAGCTGGACGTCTCGGGGCCGACCCGCGACCGCCTGATCCACAAGATGCATTTCGGCGCCGCCAAGGGCGCGACGACGGGCCACGGCCACCATATGAAAAAGTGACGGGGCGCGAGAGGGTGCCGCTGCGGCAACCGGCGGGACAAGGGGAATGGTGCCGCCTGTAGGACTCGAACCTACGACCCCCGCATTACGAATGCGATGCTCTACCAGCTGAGCTAAGGCGGCGGCGCGGGGCGGTACTACCGTATATCGGCCGGACGGTCCAGATCGAAACCGGCGCCGCGCGTTCAGCTCCCGGAGGGGCGGGTCCGGGCGAAGGCGGCATCGCCGGTGACGACCGGCGGCGGTGCCGAGGCGTCCACCATCTCCGTGCCGCCCGCGCGCGCCTCGGTCTCCGGCACGCCCTCGCGGACATGTTCCGGCGTCGCCCATGCAAGGCTCGCGAAGGCCTCACAGCGGCCGCAGACCGGAGTCCAGTGCCGCCAGACGGCGCCGCAATCCCCGCAGACCCAGGCCGGGTCCGGCGCCGCCTCGGCGGCCGCCACCAGCCAGCGCCTGGCCGCCTCGGTGTCGCCGTGTTCCGCTTCCTCCGCGTCGGCGCGCAGCCGGCAGAGCCGTCCGTCGCGCCTTCCCGCCTCTTCCGCCTCGTCGAAATGCTTGCGCGCGGTCGCCCACAGCTTCGCCTCGACCGCCGCGGCGGCGAGCGCGAGGTGGCTCTCCGCATGCCCGGCATTGTGTGCGGCCAGCCGCTCCATCCGCCGCATCCGGGCGATCGCGTCCTCGCCCGCGTGGATCGAGAGGTAGAGCCGAGCGAGTTCCGGGTGCGGAGCGTAGCCCCAGGCATCCTGGATCAGCTTCGCCGCCTGGCGCCGGCGCCCGCCGCCGACCAGCAGCCCGGCATGGCGCAGCGTCGCGGGCAGGAAATCGGGGTCGAGGCTGCGCGCGCGCCGGGCGAAGTCGAGCGCCGCCTTGGACTCTCCGGCCTCGCCCGCGGTCCCGGAGCAGGCGAGGAGCACGACCACGCGCCGCCGCCGGCCGTCCTCGCCGGTCAGGATGCCGTGGCGGATCGCAGCCTCCACGGTGGTCAGCGCCTCGCGCCAGAGATTCTGCCCGATCTGAAGGTCGAGCAGCGTGATCGCGGTCCACGGCGTCTTGGGGCGGATCGCGTAGGCGCGCTTCGCGTATTCGAGCGCCGCCGCCTCGTCGCCCTCCTTCCGGGCCGCCAGGATCAGGCCGCGCAAACCGAGGAACGCCGTCTCCGGCAGGTCCAGCATGTCGGCGAAGTGTTTGCGCGCGGCGGCCTCGTCGCCGATCAGCTGGGCGGCCTGGGCGGTGAGCAGCTTGGTCAGCGGCGGATCGCCGAGCAGCTTCTCCGCGCGCGCGGCGAGCTTGCGCGCCTCCTCGGCTTCCCCGGCGGCAGCCGCGACCATCCCCCGGGTCAGGGTTCGGTATCCCTTTTCCCGCCGCGCCATGCGCCGCCAGAACAGGAGGCGCCGCGGCAAGCCCCAGATCGCCCAGGCCCCGCGATAGAGGATCGCCGTCGCGACGGCGATCGCCGCCACCGCGCCGATCAGCACCGCGACCGAGCTGTCGACCCGCCAGCCGCGCCATTCGAGCGTCGCCGTGCCAGGGTTGTCGGCAAGCCATACGGCGCCCGCGATCAGGACCGCGATCGCAACCGTCCAGAAGACGAGGCGCCGGGTCATCCCGCCTGTCCCGCGGCGGCGAAGCGCTCCACCGCGCGCCGGCTGAGCCGGGCGATGGCCGCTTCGGCTGCCGCGCGGGCCCTGGCTGCCGCGCGCCATTCGCCGAACGCCTCGCCCGGCGCCCCGTCCAGCGCTTCGAGCGCGGCGGCGGCGGCGGCGAGGTCGCCCGATGCAAGCCGGTTCTCCGCCCGCGCGACGGCAGCGAGCGCACCCTCTCCCTCTTCCGCCCCCTCGCCCACCCGGCGGACCGTAACCACCCGGGAGAGTCTTGCCGCGGTCCGGTTCAGCCAGCCCCCGTCCTCGGGGGCGAGAGCGGCCTGCGCGGCCTTGGCGGCCAGTCGCGGGAAGCGCGCCGTGAGTTCGGCCCGCGTCGGCACGCCCCCGGGCGCGATCGCCGCAAGCGGCTCCGCGGCCTCCTCGATCCCGGAATCGCCGCCCGCGGCCTTCAGCACCAGGCTGAGCTCGGCGTCGAACGGGCGGGATCCGGCCGCCGCCGCCCGCAACTGGCCGACAGCGAGCAGCAGCGCATCGCCCGTTCGCGTGCGTTCGGCCTCGGTCAGGCGCTTCAGGCCGGCTTCGATCCCGTCCACTTTCGCTCCCGCCGACGCAACCTTCCGGGCAAGTTCCGGGTCGGCCGCTTCTTCCAGCCGGGCGATCCGCTCGGTCATGCGTCCCAGGGCGGCGGCGAGGCGCGTGTTCTCCGCCAGCAGCGCCGCGATGCCGGGGGCGGTCGGGGCGCCGCCTTCTCCGGAGGAAGCGGCGGCGACCCGCTCGATCGTTTCGAGCCTTGCGGCAAGCGACACCACCCGTTCGGCGAGCGGGGCGATGCGTCCGTCCGGAGCGGGGGGAGGGGGCGCCGGCCGGGTTTCGAGCGCTTCGATACGGTCGCCGAGCCGCGCGGCCTCCGATCGGGGCAGGGCGGCCTTCGCCGTGGCGGCCGCCGATGCGATGCGCCCGTCCAGACCGGCGACCGCGCTTTCCAGCGCCCCGATGCGCGCGCCGAGCGCGGCCAGCTCGGGCTCGGGCGGCGGCGGCCTGTCCGCGAAGATTTCCGTCACCGCGTCCGGCATGTGCGGGCCGACCGCCGGCCACCCGACCGCAACCGCCAGGACGATCGCCACGACTCCCGCCCCGGCCCAGATCGCCCAACGGCGCCAACGCGCGCGCGGCGGGGCGGCGCCGGCGCCCCAGGGCTGGGGTTCGTCGGTGTCGGCGCCGGCCGCTTCGTCCGGCCGGGGGTTTCGGTCATCGGGTTCGGCCATGTCAGACCCTCATCCGGTGTGGCCGGTGGCTCCCGTCCAGCGCCGCCCCGACCGTCGCCAGCAGGGACGGCATATCCGGCCGCGCCGCCCGCCGGATGGCGCCCCAGGGAAGCACCGCCGCGGCTTCGGCCACCTGTTCGGACAGGCAGAACGCGATCATCGGGCCGCACCACCGCTCCGCGCGCTCATCGCGCAGGAGATCGGCGAATACCCGTGCGGCGCCCGCCGAGAGGAAGAGAGCATAGGCGATCCCGCCCGCGGCCAGGAGTTGTCGAGCGCCCGCCGAGAGCGGCAGCGGGACGGCCCTGTACAACACCGCCGGGGCGGCCTCGAAGCCCCGCGCCGCCAATGCCTGGCAGAGCGCATCCCCGGCTGCCTCTCCCGCCGCGTGCACCAGCCGTCCGGAAGCCGGATCGAGCATCGCGCCCGCCAGCTTCACCAGGTCGTCCGACGCGCCGCCGGCGCTCGCGACCGACCGGAACCCGGCCTTCCGGGCGACCGCGGCGGTAGAATCGCCCACGGCGAGAAGCCGGATGTCGCGATGCGCGGTAGCGCCGGCAAGCGCGCGCACCCCGTTTCCGCTCGTCGCCAGAACTGCTTGGGTGCCGTCGAGGTCGAGCGTCGCGCTCTTCACCCGTTCGATTCTCGTGACCGGCGCGACAACCGGTTCGATGCCCATCGTCCGCAAGCGCGCGGCCGTCTCCGCCGCGTCGTCGGCGGGTCGGGTCACCAGGGCGCGCACAGGGTCCGACATCGCCGTCTCACACGCCCACGAAATGGGCCGGGGTGGCGCGGGCGCGGAGCTCGCGCGCGGCGTCGCTCCCCATGGCCGCCGCGTCCGCCCGGCTCCCGCTGCGTTCCGTTGCGAGAAGGTCCGTTCCGTCCGGGCGGACCAGGATCGCGCGCAGCGACATCGCCTCCCTTTCCGGCACGGCGAGCGCCGCGATGGGCGTGCGGCACGACCCGTCGAGCCCGTCGAGCAGGGCGCGCTCCGCCGCGGCGGCGTCCGCGCTGTCCCGGTCGTCGATGGCGCGCAGAAGCTCGCGCGTGACGGTGTCGTCGGCGCGGCACTCGATTCCGATGATCCCCTGGCACGCCGCGGGCAGCATGATATCGGAATCCAGCACGGCGTGCGCCCGGTGGGCGAGGCCCAGCCGGTCGAGCCCGGCGAGCGCCAGCAGGGTCGCGTCCGCCTCGCCGTCCGCGAGCTTGCGCAGCCGGGTCTGCACGTTGCCGCGGAACGCCACCACCCTGAGATCGGGGCGGGCGTGACGGACCAGCGCGCCCCGGCGCAGCGAGGCCGTGCCCACCGCCGCGCCTTCCGCGAGGCCGCCCAGCCCCCGGGACCCGGCATCCGCATCGGCCGCGATCAGCGCGTCGCGCGGATCGGCGCGCGGCAGGACAGCGCCGATCGCGAGCCCGTCCGGGAGCCGCGTCGGCATGTCCTTCATCGAGTGCACGGCGATGTCGATCCGCCCGGCCTTGAGGGCCTGCTCGATCTCCTTGGTGAACAGGCCCTTGCCGCCGATGGCGGAAAGCGGGCCCTGCAACATGCGGTCGCCCGTGGTATGGATGATCTCGACCGCGAGCGCGCCCTCGGCCCGGAGCGTCGGCTCGGCCGCGGCGAGGCGGCGGACGACCTCTTCGGTCTGGGCGCGAGCGAGCGGGCTGGCGCGCGTTCCGATCCTGATCCGAGCGCTCATCCGAGACCCCGGACAATCCCTTGTGAAATGGGATCATAGGCGAATCGATGTCAAACGAGAGCAAGAAGTCGAGCGGACGACGGGAGAGGCGATGACCCTGGTCCTCGGCATCGAGACGAGCTGCGACGAGACCGCGGCGGCGGTGGTCGACGACCGGCGCGCGATCCTGGCCGATGTCGTGCGCGACCAGCTCGACGCGCATCGGGACTATGGCGGGGTGGTGCCCGAGATCGCGGCACGCGCGCATCTGGAGGCGATCGACCGCGTGATCGCGCGCGCGATGGACGACGCCGGAATCGGGTTCGATTCTCTCGACGGGGTGGCGGCGACCGGCGGGCCGGGGCTGATCGGCGGGGTCATCGTCGGCGCGATGACCGGTAAGGCGATCGCCGCCGCGCGCGGTCTTCCGTTCTTCGCGGTCAATCACCTCGAAGCGCATGTGCTCACGCCGAGACTTACCCGCGGCGTGGACTTCCCCTATCTCGCGCTGCTGGTCTCGGGCGGGCATTGCCAGTTCGTCTCGGTCGAGGGGGTCGGACGCCACCGGCTTCTCGGCACCACCGTCGACGACGCCGCGGGCGAGGCCTTCGACAAGGTGGGCAAGATGCTGGGGCTCGGCTATCCGGGCGGCCCGGCGGTCGAGCGCGCCGCGGAAGGGGGTGACGCCGAACGCTTCGCCCTGCCCCGCCCCCTGCGCGGCAGGGACGGGTGCGATTTCTCTTTCTCCGGGCTCAAGACCGCCGTCCGCCATGCCGTCGAACGGCTGCCGCCCGGACCGCTTGCGGCGAAGGATGTCGCCGATCTCTGCGCCGCGTTCCAGCAGGCGGTGGCCGACGTGACGGCCGACCGGACGGCGAACGCGATCGCGCTGTTCCGCGCCGATTGCCCGGACGGCGCGACCCTGACGGCGGCGGGCGGGGTCGCGGCCAACCGGATCCTGCGGACGCGCGTCGAATCGGTGGCGGAAGCGCACGGGCTTTCTTTCGTCGTCCCGCCGGCCCGGCTGTGCACCGACAATGCGGCGATGGTCGCGTGGACGGGGGTGGAAAGGCTCGCGCTCGGGCTTTCCGACGGTCTCGATTTCGCGCCCCGCCCGCGCTGGCCGCTGGAAGAGCTTGCCGGGTGAGGGCGTTGCGTCGTCCGAACCCGATGACGACAATCGCCCGGTCCTCGATTTCGGATCCGGCGATGCCCGACATTCCCGAGCCCCCAGGCGGCACCGGATGACCGGCCCGCTCGACGGTTTCCGCGTGCTCGACCTGAGCTCGGTCGTGCTGGGCCCGCTCGCGACCCAGGTGCTGGGCGATCTCGGCGCCGAGGTGATCAAGATCGAGTCGCCCGAGGGCGACACCACGCGGCGCACCGGCCCGCAGCGCTCGCCGGGCATGGCGGCGCTGTTCATGGGGGTCAACCGGAACAAGCGCTCCGTCGTGCTCGACCTCAAGCAGGCGGCGGCACGGGACGCGCTGTGGCGGCTGATCGACGGCGCCGACGTGTTCCTCCACTCGATCCGGCCCCAGAAGCTCGACCGTCTCGGATTCGGCCACCAGAGCGTCTGCGCCCGCAACCCGCGCATCGTCTATGCCGGGCTGCACGGCTACCGCACCGATGGCCCCTATGGCGGCCAGCCCGCCTATGACGACGTGATCCAAGGACGCAGCGGCAGCGCCGACCTGATGGCCAGGCTGGTCGGCGAGCCGCGCTACATGCCCACCATCATGGCCGACAAGACCTGCGCCTTGGTCGCCACCTATTCGGTGATCGCGGCGCTGCTCGCACGCGAACGCACCGGGCGCGGCCAGTTCGTCGAGATCCCCATGTTCGAGACCATGGCCGCCTTCAACCTGACCGAGCACATCTACGGCCGCGCCTTCGACCCGGCGGTGGCGGAGATGGGTTATCCCCGTGTGCTGGTTCCCTGGCGCCGGCCCTACCCGACCGCCGACGGCTATATCTGCATGCTCGCCTATACCGACGAGCAGTGGCGGCGGTTCTGGCGCGAGGTCGGCAGGCCGGAGCTGATCGACGATCCGCGTTTCGACACGCTCAAGAGCCGGAGCGACAATATCGACGAGGTCTACCGGACCGCCGGGGAGTGCCTCGGCGAACGGACCAGTGCCGAATGGGCGGAGATCTTCGAGCGGCTCGAAATCCCCGCCGCGCCGGTCGCGACGCTGGAGGAGCTGATGGAGGATCCGCATCTCGACGCGGTGAGGTTCTTCCGCCGCGTCCGCCATCCGACCGAGGGCGGGATCGTGCTGACCGACCCGCCCGTCAGGTTTTCCGACGCGGGCGAGGACACGGGCATCCGGCGCCTGCAGCCCAGATTCGGCGAGCATTCCGCCGAGGTCCTGGCCGAGGCCGGGCTCGCCGAGACGGAGATCGCCGCCCTGTTCGCCTCGGGCGCCTCGGTCGACGGGCGGGGAAACACCGAGGGGGAGGAACGATGAAAACCATCGGCATCGGCTTCTATTGGGACGACCTCGCCGTCGGCGACCGGTTCCGCACCCTGAACAGGACCATCACCGAGCCCGATATCGTGGGCTTCATCGGGGTGACGGGGATGGTCGAGACGATCTTCACCGACCTCTCGTTCAACGAGGCCGGGCACGGCGCGATCCAGGGCCGGGTGGTGCCGGCCGCCTGTACCTACACGATCGTCGAGGGGTTGCTTTGCCAGGCGGCGATGCAGACCACCGGGCTCGCGCTGCTCGAGGTCGAGAAGAAGGTGCTGAAGCCCGTGTTCGCCGGCGATACCGTCCACGCCGAGGTCGAGGTCACCGCGATCCGCCCGACCAGCAAGGGAAACCGGGGAATCGTGACGACGACCAACGACGTCATCAACCAGAACGGGGACAAGGTGATAACCTACCGGGCGGTGCGGATGATGGCGGGCCGGCCGGAGGAGGGGGTGTGAAGATCGTCAACGTCCATCAGGCCAGGACCCAGCTCTGCCGGCTCCTCAGGCAGGCCGAAATGGGGGAGCAGATCCTGATCGCGCGCCGGGGAGAACCCGTCGCACGGCTCGTTCCCTGCAAGCCGCGGGGCAAGCGCCGGCCCGATGTCCTCAAGGGAAAGATCGTCGTTCCCGAGCACTTCTTCGAACCGCTGCCGGAGAAAGAGTTGAGGAGATGGGAGGACGCTTAGAACGGGTCCCTCGATACGGCGCTGGCGCGCCTACTCGGGATGAGGGAATTTTTCCGGCCGACCCGACGCTTTCCTCACCCTGAGTAGCCGCGAAGCGGCGTATCGAAGGGCGACCGCTCGCAACGGACGCGGCCTACTTGAACAGTGCCTCGCTCTTCATGTCCTTGTAGAGGTGGGCGACCTGTTCCGCGTAGCCGTTGTAGAGCAGGGTGGGGACCCGCTGGCCGGTGCCGAGCTGCCTCTCCGTCGCCTGGCTCCAGCGCGGGTGGTCGACCTCGGGGTTGACGTTGGCCCAGAAGCCGTACTCGTTACCCGCGATCTCTTCCCAGAAGCTGACCGGGCGCTTGTCGGTGAAGGTGAAGCGGGTGATCGACTTGATCGACTTGAAGCCGTATTTCCAGGGCACCGCGAGGCGTAGCGGCGCGCCGTTCTGCTTCGGTATCGGCTTGCCGTAGGCGCCGGTCGCGATGAAGGCGAGCTCGTTGGTGGCCTCGTCGATCGTCAGCCCCTCCAGGTAGGGCCAGGGATACCAGACCTGGCGCTGCCCGCTGGCGACCGAGGCGTCGTGGAACCCGCGCATCTCCAGATATTTCGCACCGGCCGAGGGCCGCGCGATGGCGACCAGGGCCTCGAGGGCGAAGCCGCTCCACGGCACCGCGATCGACCAGGCCTCGACGCAGCGGTGGCGGTAGAGCCGTTCCTCCAACGGCATTTTCCGGATCAGCGCCTCGGCGTCGATGGTGAAGGGTTTTTCGACCATGCCGTCGACGGTCACCGTCCAAGGCCTGGTCTTGAGCTTCTGCGCGGCTTTCCAGATCTGCTTGTGCGAGCCGAATTCGTAGAAATTGTTGTAGGTCGTGACGATCCGCTCGTCGGTGATCGCGCGGTCGAGCCGGTAGCGCGGGTTGCGTTTGGCCGGGTAGAGGCCGGTCGACGCGAGGGCGGGACCCGCGAGTCCGATCCCCGAAGCGGCCAGCAGGGGCCCGGCGGCGAGCGCCTTCACGAGTTCGCGCCGCCTGAGAAACTTGTCCTCGGGCGTCGCTGCAGATTCCGGCAGTTCCCAGCCGCGCTTCGTTCTTGTCGACATGGCCCCTCCCCGGCGCCTCTCCCTAGTTCGCCTCCTCGGCCTCCTTGCGGGCCTCGATCACCTGGTCGGCGAGGCGGCCGGTCAGCTCCTGGAGACGGTCGAAGGAAGACCGGAAGGTCGCCACGCCCTGGCTCAGCGAGCGCAGCTCGATGATCAGATCCACGATGTCCGAGCTCGGAATGTTGGCCTCCACCGTATCCCAGCCCTTCCAGCCCTCCTTGGGCGCGAAGCCGAGGATCTGGCCGCGGCGGCCGCTGATCAGCCCGTGCACCTTGTTGGTGGAATCGGCCGGTACGTCGATCTCCACCTTGGAAATCGGTTCCAACAGCACCGGGCTGCATTTGGGCATGCCTTCGGTCATCGCCACCCGGGCGGCGAGCTTGAAGGACATCTCGTTGCTGTCGACCTGATGGAACTGCCCGTCGGTCAGCCGCACCGCGAAATCGACCACCGGGAAGCCGAGCGGCCCGCGCTCCGCGAATTCCTTCACGCCGGACTCGACCGCGGGGATGAACTGCTTCGGGATCGCGCCGCCGACGATCTTGTCGGTGAACTCGAACCCCTCGCCGCGCGGCCGGGGCGAGATATCGACATGGACGTCGCCGAACATGCCGTGACCGCCGGTCTGGCGCTTGAAGCGGCCGTGCTGGGAGACTGTCTTCCGGATGGTCTCCTTGTACGGCACGCTCGGCGGCGAGGCGACGGCGGACACGTTGTAGCGTCCCTTGAGCTTCTCGAGCGCGACTTGGAGGTGAATCTCGCCCTGGCCCCACAACACCATCTCGCGGGTGTCGGCGTTCTGCTCGTAGCTGACCGAGGGGTCTTCCTCGTTCAGGCGCTGCAGCGCGCCGGTGAGCTTGACCTCGTCGTTGCGGTTCTCCGGCGAAATGGCGCGTGCATAGACCGGCACGATCGGTTCCGGCCAATCGGCGCCGTTCGCCTCCCCGCCGCCGTCGGTGAGCAGATCGCCCGTCCTGACCGCGTCCATCCGTCCGAGCGCGGCGACCGCGCCGGGCTCGGCGCTCCCGATCTTGTTCTGCTGACCGCCCATCAGCGACGACAGGCTGCCCACCCGCTGGCCGTTCAGGGTCATGCCCTCGGTGACGGTTCCCGAGAGCACGCGGGCGAGAGAGAGCTTGCCCGCGTGCTGGGCGTGGTAGGTCTTGAAGACTTGGGCGGCGGTTCCGCCGCCGATCTCGACCCCGAGGCGCTCGATCGCGGCATCCGGGCCCGGCACCTCGTGGCGCAGCGCCTTGAACAGGCGCCTGACGCCGTAATCCTGCTCGGCGGAACCGATCAGCACCGGCACCACGTCGGCGGCGCGCACCCCCTCGGTCAGGTAGCCGTAAATCTCCTCGATGTCGGGAACCTCGTCCTCGAGCAGCTTCTCCAGCAACTCGTCGTTGAAGTCTGCGAGCGCCTCCAGCATCGACTCCCGCGTCGCCGCGTACTCGTCGGCGACGGGGTCCGGCATGTCGATGCGTTCCGAGCCCGCCCCGGCGGTGTACTTGTACGCCCGCCCGCTGATCAGATCGACATAGCCCGAGACCGTCTCCCCGTCGCGGATCGGGATCTGGCGGAGCACCAGCGGCGCGTGCTCCACGGACCTCAGCGCCTCGTAGACCGCGGAAACCGGCTCGGTGATGGTGTCGATCTTGTTGATGAACACCATGTGGGGGATGCCGCGGTCGGCGAGAACCTTGAACAGCGGCGCGAGCGTCATCGCGCGTTCGGTCGAGGGCTCGTAGACCACCACCGCCAGATCGGCGACCATCAGGGCGTTCAACGCCTCCTGCCGCATCTCGATCGAGCCCGGGCAGTCGAGGACGGTCCACTCGTCGTCGAGATAGGAGGTCGAGCCGACCGAGATCTCGACCGACATCTGGCGGGCGCGCGCTTCCGGCGCGGAATCGCCGACGGTGTTGCCTTCCTTGATCGAGCCCTTGCGGTGAACCCCGCCCGACACCGAGAGCAGGCTCTCCATCAGCGTGGTCTTGCCGCTGAGATAGGGTCCGACTAGTGCCACGCAGCGTGGCCCGGAAGCACTCGCCATGTTCTTCTCCCTTGGCCGGGATGCATTCCTGTGAGCGTACCGCGCCGCCTGCCGCGGAGCGGGCATCCCGTTCGTCCGAGAACGCCGTAATGTTTCAGCGCGTCCAGCCCGAATCAAGACCTTTGCGGGCGGTGCGTCGGGGTCACGCGAGCGCCGCGCATGCCTTCTGAATGCGGCGACAGGCCTCTTCCAGTTCCGCGTTCGAGGCGGCGTAGGAAATGCGGAAATAGGGCGAAAGGCCGAACGCGGCTCCCTGGACCGCGGCCACGCCCTCGGATTCGAGCAGGTAAGTGACGAAATCCGTGTCGTTCCCGATCGTCGCCCCGTCCGGCGTCTTGCGGCCGATCGCCCCCGCGCAGGAGATGTAGAGATAGAAGGCGCCCTCCGGCGTGCCGCAGCGCAGGCCGTTCGCCTGGTTGAGCATCGAGACGCAGAGATCGCGGCGCTCCCGGAACACGCGCGCATTCTCGGCCAGGAAGTCCTGCGGGCCGTTGAGCGCCTCGACCGCCGCCGCTTGGCTGATCGACGAGGTGTGGGTCGAGCTCTGCGACTGCACCACCGTCATCGCCCGGATCAGCTCCTTCGGCCCCGCCGCGTAGCCGAGCCGCCAGCCGGTCATGCAATAGGCCTTCGAGACGCCGTTGACGGTGAGCGTCCGGTCCTTGAGCGAAGGATCGACCGCCGCCGGGGTGGCGAAGGCGAACCCGTCATAGACGATGTGCTCGTACATGTCGTCGGTCAGGATCCAGACATGCTCGTGCCGGCGGACGACCTCGCAAAGCGCCGCCAGCTCGTCGGCGGTATAGGCCGCTCCGCTCGGGTTGCTGGGCGAGTTGATCAGCACCCACTTGGTGCGCGGGCCGATCGCTGCCTCCAAATCTTCCGGCGCGATCCGGAAGCCGAGCTCCTCCTTGCCGTCGACGAAGACCGGGGTGCCGCCCGCCAGCAGAGTCATGTCCGGGTACGAAACCCAGTAGGGCGTCGGAATGACCACCTCGTCGCCCTCGTCGAGGGTGGCGACGAAGGCGTTGTACAGCACCTGCTTGCCTCCGCATGAGACGATCACCTCGTCCGGGGCGTAGTCGAGACCGTTCTCGCGCTTCAGCTTGCCGCAGATCGCCTGACGCAGCGCCATCGTGCCGGGGATCGGGGTGTAGCGGGTGTCGCCCTCGCGGATCGCGCGGATGCCGGCTTCCTTGACGTTGTCCGGCGTCTCGAAATCGGGCTCTCCGGCGCCGAGTCCGATGATGTCGCGGCCCGCCGCCTTGAGCTCCAGCACCTTGCCGGTGAGCGCGTTGGTGGGCGACGGCTTGATGCGCGAAAGGCGCTCGGCGAGGATCGACATCGGGTTGCTCCGGGCATGGCGTGGACGCGCGCAAACTAGGTCGGCCCCGACTCCTGTTCAACCCGCCCGCGCGGCGCCTATATTCGGGCCATGAGCGTCGCCGTTGCAGAACGCCCGCACAGCGATCCGGGCGTCCCGTTCCAGGTCGTGTCGGACTTCCAGCCGGCGGGCGACCAGCCGCAGGCGATCGCCGAGCTCGTCGCGGCTATCGACAACGGGGACCGCGAGCAGGTGCTGCTCGGGGTCACCGGCTCGGGCAAGACCTTCACCATGGCGCACGTCATCAGGGATATCGCGCGCCCCACCCTGATCCTGGCGCCCAACAAGACGCTCGCCGCCCAGCTCTACGGCGAGATGCGGAGCTTCTTCCCCAACAACGCGGTCGAGTACTTCGTCTCCTATTACGACTACTACCAGCCCGAGGCCTATGTGCCGCGCAGCGACACCTATATCGAGAAGGACGCCTCGATAAACGAGCAGATCGACCGGATGCGCCACTCCGCGACGCGGGCGCTCCTGGAACGGCGCGACGTGATCATCGTGGCAAGCGTGTCCTGCATCTACGGCATCGGCTCCGTCGAGACCTATTCGGAGATGACGATCCGGCTCGAAAAGGGGCAGCGGGTCGAACTCGGTGCGCTGCTCAAGCGGCTGGTCGAACTGCAATACCGGCGCAACGACGCGAACTTCGTGCGCGGCACCTTCCGGGTGCGCGGCGATTCCGCAGAGATCTTTCCCGCCCATTACGAGGATCGCGGCTGGCGGTTGTCGCTGTTCGGCGACGAGATCGAGTCGATCCACGAGTTCGACCCGCTGACCGGCGAGAGGACGGCGGAACTCGAAAGCGTCACCGTCTATGCCAACAGCCACTACGTCACCCCGCGCCCGACGCTCCAGCAGGCGATCAGACACATTACGGTCGAGCTCGCCGAGCGCCTGGAATGGTTCCGGAGCAACGGCAAGCCGCTGGAGGCCGAGCGCCTCGAACAGAGGACCAATTTCGATCTCGAGATGATGCAGACCACCGGTCAGTGCGCCGGGATCGAGAACTATTCACGGTTTCTCACCGGCCGCCGGCCCGGGGAGCCGCCGCCGACCCTGTTCGAATACCTGCCCGAGGACGCCTTCCTCATCGTCGACGAAAGCCATGTCACGGTGCCGCAACTGGGCGGCATGTTCCGCGGCGACTTCAACCGAAAGTCGACGCTGGCACAGTACGGGTTCCGGCTGCCGTCCTGCGTCGACAACCGCCCGCTCAAGTTCGAGGAGTGGGACGCGATGCGCCCGCAGACGATGTTCGTCTCCGCGACGCCCGGCCCCTGGGAGCTGGAGCGGACCGGCGGCGTCTTCATCGAGCAGGTGATACGGCCCACCGGGCTGACCGATCCGATCTGCGAAATCCGGCCGGTCGAGCATCAGGTCGAGGACCTGATGGCGGAATGCCGCGAGGCGGCGGCGCGCAGCCAGCGAGTGCTGGTCACGACGCTCACCAAGCGCATGGCCGAGGATCTGACCGAATACCTCCAGGAGTCCGGGATCCGCGTGCGCTACCTGCACTCCGACATCGACACGCTGGAGCGGATCGAAATCATCCGCGACCTGCGGCTCGGCGCGTTCGACGTTCTGGTGGGAATCAACCTGCTGCGCGAGGGGCTGGACATTCCGGAATGCGCGCTGGTGGCCATCCTCGATGCCGACAAGGAGGGTTTCCTGCGGTCCCAGACCTCGCTGATCCAGACGATCGGCCGGGCGGCGCGCAATATCGACGGGCGCGTCGTGCTCTATGCCGATACGGTCACGGCTTCGCTCGACTACGCGATCGGCGAGACCGACCGCCGGCGCGCCAAGCAGACCGCCTTCAACGAAGCCAACGGGATCACGCCGGAGAGCGTGAGAAAGGACATCGCCGACATCCTCGACAGCGTCTACGAGCAGGACCATGTCACCGTCGGCACGTTCGACGAGGACATGCCGAACCTGATCGGCCACAACCTGCAGACCTATCTGGCCGATCTCGAAAAGCGCATGAAGGACGCCGCAGCCAATCTCGAATTCGAGGAGGCGGCGAAACTCCGAGACGAGATCCGGCGGCTGGAAACGACAGATCTGGGCATCCCGTCCAGCGAGAAGCGGCTTGCCGCGCGGGTGCGCGCGGCCAAGGGCGCCAAGACACGCGGGCGGAAACACGCCCGGGGCAAGCGCAGGCATTGATGGGAGACAGTCTGGAACCCGCCGCTCCAGGCCCCCATATCGGTTGTCGCCGGGCGCGGTCCCGCCGAGCCGCATCGCCGTGTCCCGGCCGCGCCGGGCCGTGTCCCGCTCTCCGCTTCGCGATGCCGATCCGATGACCTATCTGTCCCTTGCCGCGGGTTTCGTTCTCCTCTTTTTCGGAGGCGAGATGGTGGTCCGCGGCGCCGTCGCGCTCGCCCGGCGGTTCGAAGTCTCGCCGCTGGTCATCGGGCTCACCATCGTCGGCTTCGGCACATCCCTACCCGAGTTGCTGGTGTGCCTGAACGCCGCGCTTAGCGGCGCACCGGGCATCGCGGTCGGGAACGTGATCGGCAGCAACCTGGCCAACATGATGCTGATTCTCGGCGTGGCCGCGCTGATCTATCCGATCGCGGTCAACCCGAGTGCGGTGCGCCGGGACGGGCTGGTGATGGCGGCGGTCACCGCAATCTTCATCGCCGTTGCCCTCGGCGGCTCGGCGGAACGTCACGAAGGCGCGCTGATGCTCGCGGCGCTGGCGCTCTATATCGGGCTGTCCCTGTGGCACGACGCGCGCGTCAACGGCGGCGCGGCACAGCTCCACCGCGAAGAGGCCGAATCGGTGACCGGGTTGCCGAAGCTGCTTTGGCAGATGGTCGTTCTGGTCGTCGGCGGCTTCGCGGCCGTCGGATTCGGTGCGGACCTGCTGGTGGACGGCGCGACCGCGTTTGCCCGGGCCGCGGGCGTCCCGGACGAGGTCATCGGGTTGACCCTCGTTGCGGTCGGCACCTCGTTGCCGGAACTCGCCACGTCGATCGTCGCCGCCTATCGCGGTCATGCCGATGTGAGCATCGGCAACGTGATCGGCAGCAACATCTTCAACCTGTTCGGCATTCTCGGCGTCACGGCACTGGCAGTCCCGGTCCCGTTTGCCGACAAGATCGTCGATTTCGACCTCTGGGTGCTGGGCGGGGTGACGCTGCTGCTGCTCCCGCTTCTCCTGACCGGCTGGCGGCTGGCGCGCGGCGAAGCGCTGCTTCTGCTGGCGCTCTACGGCGCCTATGTCGCGTGCCAGTTCTGGGGGATGAGCGGAACCTTTCCCGGCGGCGCGGCGGGCGCTTGATCCGCGGCAGACGACAGGCGATCTTGCAGCAATGTCAGGGACCGAACCGGGTGCTGCGCTGGTGACCGGGGCCGCACGGCGGATCGGCCGGACGATCGCCGAAACCCTGGCGGCGCGCGGTCATCCGGTCGCGATCCATTACCGCGCATCGGCCGACGATGCCGCCGGCGCCGCGGCGGCGATCGAACGCGCCGGCGGCAGGGCGGCCGCGCTCCCGGCCGATCTCCGGGACGAAGCGGAGACGCGGTCGCTGCTCGCGCGCGCGCGGGCCGCGCTGGGTCCGGTCTCCGTCCTGGTCAACAACGCCTCGGTGTTCGAGCACGACAGCGTGACGACGGCGAGCAGGGAGAGCTGGGACCGGCACATGGAGACCAATCTGCGCGCACCCTTCGTGCTGATGCAGGCCATGGCGGACGCGCTGCCGGCGGAGAGAACCGGCAATATCGTCAACATCCTCGACGAGCGGGTGTGGAACCTGACCCAGCACTTCGTGTCCTACACCCTGAGCAAGGCGGCGCTGTGGACCCTGACGCAAACGATGGCGCTCGCCCTGGCCCCGCGCATCCGGGTTAACGGGGTGGGTCCGGGGCCGACCCTGCCGAGCCCGCGCCAGAGCGCGGAGCAGTTCGAGCGCCAGGCCGGGATGATGCCGCTCGGGCGCGGCAGCTCACCGGCGGAGGTGGCCGATGCGGTCCGGTTCATTCTCGATGCGCCGTCCATGACCGGCCAGATGATCGCCCTCGACGGCGGACAGCATCTCGGCTGGGCGCAGCCGCCGAAGGGCGCAACGCCGGTGTCCGAATGAAAATCCTCCATACCGCGCGCCCGCCCGACGTCGAGGCTCCGGTCCGGACGCGGCGGATGTTCGTCCGGGATCTGGCGCTCGATTGCCTGATCGGCGTCCATCGCTACGAGCGCGACGGCCGGCAGCGGGTCCGGATCAACCTGTCTCTCGATGTGCTTGAGACGGGCCCCGTCGAGCGCGACCGCCTGGCTGAGGTCGTCAACTACGACACCCTGGTGGTGCGGATCCGCGCCCTTGCTGGGGACGGTCACGTCAATCTCGTCGAGACTTTCGCCGAACGGGTCGCCGCGATCTGCCTCGAAGACCGCCGCGTCCGCCGTGCTGTCGTCAGGGTCGAAAAGCTCGACGTATTCGACGACGCCGAGAGCGTGGGCGTCGAGATAGAGCGCGAAAATGCTGCCCTGTAATGCTCCGTATAGAATTCCGTGATGGAGGCGGGGCTTTTCGAACTTTTTTTTCACAACCCTGCCGGATCGGACCTAACCGGTTACAATTTGGGCGAATTTTGTCCCGTGTAATGTTTCTTTAACACTTGACTTTTGATTTCTCATTTCAAATCAATGGCTTGGCGAATCTGCCTATTTTTTGGGCAAAAAGGGTGAGCGCATTGATTTTGTTGACTGACTCGCCCGGCACGGCGTTTTGTCAACAAAGTTTTCCACAGGTTTCGTGGACATTCGCATCGGCTTCCGGCGGTTCCATGCGGATCGGAGACGCCGTGGCCGGCGACGGCAGGTAGGGTCGCGATGGCGGAAGAGGCGATCGGCCCGGAGCCGAGGCGGCGGGCATCGACCGACGGCCCGGTCGAGATCCGCTGGGCCGAGACGCTTGCCCGCGGCGTCGAAGCGATCTCGGCGGAGGTCCGGGTTCTGCCGCCGCGCCCCGGGGTCTACCGGATGCTCGATGCCACCGGTGCGGCGCTCTATGTCGGCAAGGCGAGGAATCTGCGCAAGCGGGTAAGCGCCTACACCCGGCCCGGCCGCCTGCCGCCCCGGCTGCACCGGATGATCGCCGAGACCCAGTCGCTCGAGGTGATCACCACCCATACCGAGGCCGAGGCGCTGCTCCTCGAAGCCAACCTGATCAAGGAACACAAGCCCCGCTACAACATCCTGATGCGGGACGACAAGTCGTTCCCCTACATCCTGCTGACCGCCGATCATGACTGGCCGCAGCTCCTCAAGCATCGCGGCGCGCAAAACCGCAAGGGCGAGTATTTCGGCCCCTTCGCCTCGGCCGGGGCGGTCAACCGGACGCTCCTGACCCTGCAAAGGGTGTTTCCGCTGCGCTCGTGCTCGGACGCCGTGTTCGCCTCGCGAACCCGACCGTGCTTGCAATACCAGATCAAGCGCTGCGCCGGCCCCTGCGTCGGACGCATCGACTCCGAGCCCTACGACGAGATCGTCGCCCAGGCTCGCGCTTTCCTGAGCGGCAAGAGCCGCGGCCTCCAGCAACGCCTGTCGCGGCAGATGGAAGCGGCGAGCCAGGCGCTCGAATACGAGGCGGCGGCGGTCTTTCGCGATCGCATCCGCGCGCTGACCGAGATACAGGCGCATCAGGACATCAATGTCCGTTCGCTCGGCAACGCGGACGTGTTCGCGGCGGCTCGGCAGGCCGGTCAGACCTGCATCCAGGTGTTCTTCTACCGGTCGGGGCAGAATTTCGGCAACCGGACCTATTTCCCCGCCCAGGCGCGGGACGAGCCCGCCGAACGCGTGCTCGGCGCCTTTCTCGGCCAGTTCTACACCGACAAGCTCCCGCCGCCCCTGATCCTGGCCAGCCACAGGCCGCACCAGGCCGATCTCCTGGCCGAGGCGCTTTCGCTGCGCGCCGCCCGTCGGGTCCGCATCGCGACGCCGCAGCGCGGAGGCCGGCGCAAGCTGGTCGATCAGGCGGTGGAGAACGCCCGGGACTCGCTCGGCAGGCGGCTCGCCGGCAGCGAGGCCCAGCGCCGTCTGCTCGAACGGGTGGCCGACCTCTTCGGCCTCGACGGACCGCCGCAGCGGATCGAGGTCTTCGACAACAGCCACATCTCGGGCACCGACGCGCTCGGTGCGATGATCGTGGCCGGGCCGGACGGCTTCCGCAAGGGCGCCTACCGCAAGTTCAACATCAGGTCGACCGACATCGCGCCGGGCGACGACTACGCGATGATGCGGGAGGTCCTTCACCGCCGCTACGCGCGTGCGCTGCGCGAGGATCCCGGGCGCGAAGGCGAAACCTGGCCCGACCTCGCGATCGTCGACGGCGGCCCGGGACAGCTCTCCGCCGCGGCCGAGGTGTTCGCCGATCTCGGTATCGAGACGCTGCCCCTGGTGTCCATCGCCAAGGGACCGGACCGCCGCGCCGGGCGGGAGCGGTTCTACACGGCCGGACGCGAGCCCTTCACCCTGCCGCCCGACGACCCGATTCTCTATTTCATGCAGCGTTTGCGGGACGAGGCGCACCGCTTCGCGATCGGTTCCCACCGCGCCCGCCGGTCGAAGGCGATCAGGCGCTCTCCGCTCGACGAGATCGAGGGCATCGGCGCGCGGCGCAAGCGCGCGCTCCTCAACCATTTCGGCTCGGCCGCGGGCGTCTCCAGGGCGGGCCTCGCCGACCTTGAGACCGTGGAGGGGATCAGCAAGACTGTCGCCAGACGGGTCTACGACCATTTCCACGGCGAGCCCTGACCGGCCGATGGCCAACGTTCCGAACCTGCTGACCCTGTTCCGGATCGTGCTGATCCCGGTGCTGGTGGCGACCTTCTATGTCGGCGGAGACGTGGCCGGCCCGCTGGCCTGCGCGATCTTCGTGCTCGCCGGCGTCACCGATTTCTTCGACGGCTATGTCGCCCGCAGGTTCGACCAGCGATCCGCCCTCGGCCGTTTCCTCGACCCCGTGGCCGACAAGCTGCTGGTCGCCGCGGCGCTCCTGATGATGGTCGGGTTCGGCCAGATCGCGGGGTTCGCGGTGCTGCCCGCGCTGGTGATCCTGTGCCGCGAGATCCTGGTATCGGGATTGCGCGAATATCTCGCCGAAATCAGCGTCGGCATGCCGGTCAGCCGGCTTGCCAAATGGAAGACCGCGATCCAGATGACGGCTATCGCTGTCCTGCTGCTCGGCGACGCGGGGCCGTGGGGCGTCCCGTGGGCGACGATCGGCGAGTTCGGCCTGTGGGCTGCAGCCGTGCTGACATTGATCACCGGTTACGACTATCTTCGGTCGGCATTGCGCCACATTACGGGCGGGCAGGCAGGCGCGGGGGAATAGGAAAGGATGTCGCACGGGGCGGTGCTCGGGATCGTCGGCTGGAGCGGGAGCGGCAAGACGTCGCTGGTCAAGCGTCTGCTGCACGAGCTGGTCGGGCGGGGCGTTTCGGTCTCCACCATCAAGCACGCCCATGCCGGGTTCGACATCGACACGCCGGGCAAGGATTCGCACGTACACCGCGAGGCCGGCGCGCGGGAGGTGGTGGTCTCGTCGGTCAACCGTTTCGCCCTGATCCACGAGAACCGCGACGAGCCCGAGCCCCGGATCGACGGGCTGCTGGAGCGCATGGCGCCGGTCGACCTGGTCCTTATCGAGGGTTTCAAGAGCGAGCCGCACGACAAGCTCGAGGTCCATCGCCCCGCGGTCGGAAAGCCGGCTCTCTACCCGCGGGATCCCGATGTGATCGCTCTCGCCACCGACGGGGAGGCGGCGGATGCCGAAATCCCGGTGCTCGACCTCAACGACGCCGCCGCGATCGCCGACTTCATCGTCGCCCATTGCAGACTCCGCCCGGCGGCCAGGGGAGCGGCCTGACGATGGCCCAGCTCTCCGACGACTGTTTCGCCTTCGGCGGCACGCTGATGACCGCCGGAGAGGCGCTCGCGCTGCTCTCCGAACGGCTCGACGTCGTCGCCGGCCGCGAGACGGTTCCGCTGAGGAGGGCGCGCGGGAGGATCCTCGCTGCCGATCTGGCGGCGTCTTTCCCGGTTCCGCCGCACGACAACGCGGCGGTCGACGGCTATGCCGTTTATTTCGACGACCTCGATGCCGAGGGCGAGACCCGGCTACCCGTGGGTGCGCGGATCGCCGCCGGTCAAAGCGTGGAGCATCCGGTGCCGCGCGGCGAGGCGGTTCGCATCTTCACCGGCGCGCCCATGCCGCCCGGACCCGACACGGTGCTGATGCAGGAGGACTGCGTCCGGGAGGGCGGCAGCGTGGTCATCCCTCCCGGGATCAAGCGCGGCGCCAACCGCCGCCATGCCGGAGAAGACATCGAGGCCGGTTCGGTGGTGCTGGAGAAGGGCCGGCGGCTGCGGGCCCAGGATGTCGGGCTCGCCGCCTCCATCGGCCGCGCGGAGCTCGATGTCCATACCCCTCTCCGTGTCGCGCTGTTCTCGACCGGCGACGAGATCCGCGAGGTCACCGACGAGCTGCCGCCCGGCTGCGTCTACGACGCCAACCGCTACGCGCTGGCGAGCCTGCTCGACGGGCTGGGCTGCGAGGTCGACGATCTCGGCATCCTCCAGGACAGCGTCGAGGCGGTGCGCGCGGCGCTCGACGATGCCGCCGCCTCCCACGACCTGATCATGACCTCGGGCGGGGTCTCGACGGGTGAGGAGGACCATGTCCGCGCGGCGGTCGAGGCGCTGGGCGCGATCCATTTCTGGCGCCTCGCGATCCGCCCCGGCCGACCGCTTGCGCTCGGTCAGGTCGGCCGCGTGCCGTTCATCGGGCTTCCCGGCAATCCGGTCGCCGTGATGGTGACCTTCATGCGCTTCGCGCGCCCCGCGATCCTCCGGCTCGCCGGCGCGGCGGACGCGGATGCCGCCCCGAGGACGTTTCCCGTCCGCGCCGGCTTCGCCTACCGCAAGAAGGTCTCGCGCCGGGAGTGGCTGCGCGTGAGCCTTCACACCGACGAGGCCGGGATGCCCTATGTCACCAAGTTTCCGCGCGACGGCGCCGGTATCCTGTCCTCGATGGTGGGCTCCGACGGGCTCCTCGAACTGCCCGAGGATCTGGCCGCGGTCGAGGAGGGGGCGATGGTCGAATTCCTGCCCTTCAGCGAGGTGAGTTGATGCAGATGCTCTATTTCGGGTGGGTGCGCCAGCGCATCGGCGTGCCGGCCGAGACCGTGGCGCCCCCCGACGAGGTCAGGGATGTCGACGGGCTGATCGACTGGCTGAGCGGCAGGAGCGACGCCTACGCCGAGGCGCTGAGGAATCGCGACACGCTGCGGGTCGCGGTGAACCAGGAGCTGTGCGAGTTCGACGCCCCGGTGGGCGCCGGCGACGAGGTGGCGCTGTTCCCCCCGATGACGGGGGGCTGAGGGTGATCCGGGTCCAGGAAGGCGACTTCGACGTCGGCGCCGAGCTCGAACGCCTCTCCGCCGAGGCGCACGGGTCCGGCGCCATAAGCTGTTTCGTCGGCCTGGTGCGCGATTTCTCCGGCGGCGAGTCGGTGAGCGCGATGACGCTCGAGCACTATCCCGGCATGACCGAGCGCCAGCTCGGCAAGATCGAGGCCGAGGCGCGCGAGCGCTGGCCTCTCGACGCGGTGCTCATCGTTCACCGCTACGGCCGGCTGGAGCCCGGCGACCGCATCGTCCTGGTCGCCACCGCCTCGGCGCACCGCAAAGCCGCGATCGATGCGTGCAGCTTCCTGATCGACTGGCTCAAGACCAAGGCGCCGTTCTGGAAGCTGGAGGAGACGCCCGAAGGAGACCGCTGGGTCGACGCCGATCCCCAGGATACGGCGGCCGAGGAAAGATGGACCGCGCCCGAGGTCGAGCGCGGCCATGGCTGAGCCGACCGCAGCGATCCAGGCGCTCTACGGTTCCGAATATCTGGTCGAGCGTATCCTCGCCGCGCTGGAAGCGGACGGCCAGGACATCGGCAACCCGACGGTCGAGATGTTCCAGCTCGTCGACCAGCTGCACGGCGGCGGGCTGCCGCAGACCGAGGTGCTGGCCGAACTCGCTCGCGTGACCGAAGGGATGCGCGTGCTCGACGCCGGGTGCGGCATCGGCGGCTCGTCGCGCTACCTCGCGCACAATTACGGCTGCGCGGTGGCGGCGCTCGACATCACCGCGGAGTACGTCGCGGCGGCGGAGCGGATGAACGCGCTTTGCGGGCTCGACGGTTCGATCTCCACGCGGCAGGGCAGCGTCACCGATCTCCCCTATGCCGACGGCAGCTTCGACCTCGTCTGGTGCCAGAACGTCTCGATGAACGTCGCCGACAAGGCGCGCATGTTCGCCGAGGCCCATCGCGTCCTCGTCCCTGGAGGTCGCTACGCGATCAGCCACGCGGCCCGGGGCCCGGCCGGCGAACCCCATTACCCGCTTCCCTGGGCGCAGGACGCGTCCTACAGCTTCCCCGGCACGCCGGACGAGTTGATCGACGGGCTCGCGGCGGCCGGGTTCCGGGTGATCGAAAACCGGGGCGAAGGCGCGGTCGGCGGCAAGCGCGGCCAGCGTCCTCGTCCCGGACTCGGCGCCGGCATCGCGCTCGGCGGCGGCCTGCGGGAACGGCTGCTCAACAGCATCCGTTCCGGCGAGGAAGGCCGACTCGTGGGCATGCTGGTCGTCGCGGAGCGGGGGTAGGCCGGCCGGCCCCTACGTCTTCCCCACCTCGGCGTCGTAGGCGTCCATCAGCGTGCGCGTGACCGGTCCCACCTGCAGGTGGAGGTCGTCGATCTGGCCGACCGGGGTGACCTCGGCGGCGGTGCCCGTGACGAAGATTTCGTCCGCCCTGCCGATCTCGTCCGGCATGATCGCGCGCTCGACCGTCTCGATCCCGCGGTCTTTCGCGAGCCCCATCACCGTGCGCCGCGTGATCCCGTCCAGGAAGCAGTCCGGCGTCGGCGTGTGCAGGGTCCCGTTCTGGACGAGGAAGATGTTGGCGCCGGTAGTCTCGGCGACCCGGCCCCGCCAGTCGAGCATCAGCGCGTCGTCGAATCCGTCCGCCTCGGCCTCGTGCTTCGACAGCGTGCAGATCATGTAGAGCCCCGCCGCCTTCGAATGGACCGGGGCGGTCTCGGGTGACGGCCGGCGCCACGGCGCCCGCTTGAGGCGAATCCCCTTGAGCCGCGCCTCGGGCGAGAAATAGGACGGCCATTCCCAGACCGCAATGGCAACGTTGATTTTCGTTTCCTGCGCCGAGACGCCCATCATCTCGCTGCCGCGCCAGGCGACGGGGCGGACATAGGCGTCGGCATAACCCTGGGCCGCCACGGTCTCGTCCGTGGCCCGCTCCAGCTCTTCCAGCGCATAGGGCAGTTCGAAACCGAGCGCCGCGGCGGAATCGATCAGGCGCTGGGTGTGCTCGCGCAGCTTGAACACCTTGCCGGCGTACACGCGCTCGCCTTCGAACACGCAGCTCGCGTAATGCAGCCCGTGGCTCAGGACGTGAAGCTTGCAGTCGCGCCACTCGCGGAGCGCGCCGTTGAACCAGATTTGACCGTCCTGGTCGTCGAAATTGATCATTTCCCACCGCCGCCCGACGCCCGCCCGCCGCCGGGTTCCGCGCCGCATTCGAGCCGATTTCCATGCCTGTTTTGCTTGCCGGGCGTATCAGCGGGCTGCATATATGTCAACATGGCTGACTTAAAATCCGGCTTCAACCCGCTGTTCCTGCGCGAGGAGGATCTTCGCCAGGGGATCGAGCTGCTGTTCTACGCCTACCGCGATTTTACCGGCCAGCCCGACGCGATCCTGACCGAGCTCGGTTTCGGGCGCGCCCATCACCGGGTGGTCTATTTCATCGGGCGCAACCCCGGCATCACCGTCTCGCAACTGCTCGACATCCTGAAGGTGACCAAGCAGAGCGTGTCGCGGGTGCTCAGCCAGCTCGTGGCGGAGGGGTACGTGTTCTCGCGCACCGGGACGCGCGACCGGCGCCAGCGCATGCTCGAGCTCACCGAAAAGGGGCAGGAGCTCGAACGCCGGTTGTCGGAGAACCAGCGCAGCCGCATCGCGCGCGCCTATCGCGAGGCCGGCGCCGGAGCGGTCGAGGGCTATCGCAAGGTCCTGCTCGGCATCATCGACGAGGAAGAGCGCGAACGGGTCCTGGAACGGCTGGTCGGCGACTGACCCTTCCCCGTTTGACCGGAAGCGGGCGCGGGTTAGCATCGCGCCATGTTGAGCGTGGAACAGAACGAAAGCCTGACACATACCGGCCCCGGTACGCCGATGGGCGCGATCATGCGTCGCTACTGGCAGCCCTTCGCGCTGGTCGAGGAATTTCCCGACGACCGCCCGGTCAGGGAAATCCGCGTCCTCGGCGAGGATCTGGTCGTCTTCCGCGACGACAGGGGCCGTTACGGGGCGCTCGCCCGGCGCTGCGCCCATCGCGCCGGCGACCTCGCTTTCGGGCGCTGCGAGGACGGCGGGCTGCGCTGCCCCTATCACGGCTGGCTCTACGCCTATGACGGGCGTTGTCTGGAACAGCCCGCCGAGCCGGCCGGTTCGACCTATCACGAGCGCGTCCGCCAGCCCGCCTATCCCTGCGTCGAGCGCAACGGCATCGTCTACGGCTATATGGGCGACGGCGCGGCGCCGCCGCTGCCGGGCTTCGACTGGTACGACGCACCGGCGAGCCACTGCTTCGTGTTCAAGGCCTTACAGCGGGCCAACTGGCTGCAGGCGGTCGAGGGCGAGATCGATCCCGCGCATCTCTCCTACCTGCACCGCTATCTCGACGACGATGCCGAAGGAGACGGAACCTACGGCTTCAAGCAGTTCCTGGCCGCCGCTGACGATTCCGACGTTGCCGTCACCACCATCCTGCGCGAGGTGCCCAACCCGCGACTCGAGATCGCGCGCACCGACTTCGGGATCAGGATCTTCGCGCTCCGCGACTGGCGCGACTTCACCTATGCGCGGGTGACCAACTACCTGTTCCCGCACACCGCCGTGGTGGCGATCGGCGACTGGACGCTGGTGCAGATCCACGTGCCGATCGACGATTTCAGCAACTGGCGCTACGACATCTTCTACGACTACCGCCAGCCCATCGACGGCGAGGCGTTGCGGGCGGAGAAGCTCAAGACCTACGAGGTGCCGGGCTACGCGCCCCGGCGCAACATGGAAAACCGCTACGGCTTCTCCGCCGGCGAACAACTGACCGGCACCTATGCCGGCGTCGGCTACGACTTCAATATTCACGACACGATGATCCTGGAAGGGCAGGGGCCGATCCAGGACCGCAGCCTGGAGAACCTCGCCTACACCGACATGGCGATCATAGCCGCGCGAAAAATGCTGACGGAGGCGCTCGACGGCGGGACCCCCCTGCCGGTGGACGGATGCGCGGCCCGCTACGACCACCTCGTCAGCATCGACGTCGTCGCCCCCGCCGGCGCGTGGCAGGATGCGTGGATCGCCAAGCAGCTCGACCGAAGGGCCCGGTCGGGCTGGGCCGGCGGGATTCCGGCCGCGCGGCTCCAAGCCCTGCGCGGCTCCTGACGCCTCCCCGCCAGCTTGCGCCCAATGCTGCCGCCCGGCAGATTCGCACGATGGCGAGCAAGCCCGCCGGCCCCTCGGTGCGTTCGATCCCCGACGGCGACAGCCGCGAGCGGCTGGTCTGCCCCGATTGCGGCTTCATCTCCTACGACAACCCCAAGGTCGTGGTCGGCTCCGTGGCGGTCTGGGACGGCAGGATCCTGCTCTGCCGGCGGGCGATCCCGCCCCGGGTCGGGCTATGGACGCTGCCGGCGGGCTATCTGGAGCTCAACGAGACCAGCGAAGCCGGGGCGGCGCGCGAGGCATGGGAGGAAGCGCGGGCGCGGATCGCCATCGACGGGCTGCTCGCGGTCTACAACATCCCGCGCATCAGCCAGGTGCAGCTGATCTACCGCGCCCGTCTCGAATCGCCGGATGTCGCGGCGGGCGAGGAGAGCCAGGAGGTCGGGCTGTTCGACTGGGACGACATTCCGTGGCGCGAAATCGCCTTTCCCTCGGTGAAGTGGGCGCTCGGGCACTACCGGGAGAGCGCCGGCCGGCCGCTCGAAGCGCCGCGCGCCAACCCGCCGGGCGAGGTAGGCGACCTGGAGTAGCTAGTCGACCAACCCCATCAGCCGGTCGGCGAACGCCTCCGCCTCGAAAGACTGGAGGTCGTCCTCGGATTCGCCGACGCCGATGGCGTGCACGGGGAGGCCGAAACGCTCGGCGAGGGCTACCAGCACGCCGCCCTTCGCCGTGCCGTCGAGCTTGGTGACGATCAGTCCCGTGACCTCGGTCATCTCCTGGAACACGCCGACCTGGGCGTGGGTGTTCTGGCCGGTCGTCGCGTCGAGCACCAGGAGACAGCTGTGCGGCGCCGAGGGGTCGATTTTCCTCATCACCCGGATGATCTTCTGGAGCTCCGCCATCAGGTCGCCGCGGTTCTGCAGCCGGCCCGCAGTATCCACGAGGAGCACGTCCGCACCGTCCTCCCTGGCCCGCTCCAGCGCGTCGAACGCGAGCCCTGCCGCGTCCGCCCCGGTCGGGCGCGAGACCACCGGGCATCCCACCCGCTCGCCCCAGAGCTCTAGCTGGCTGACGCCCGCCGCCCGGAAGGTATCGCCCGCGGCCATCATCACCCGGTTTCCCTCGTCCCGGAGCCGTTTCGCTAGCTTGCCGACGGTGGTCGTCTTGCCCGTCCCGTTGACGCCGACGAGCAGCACCACATGCGGTCCGTGGGCGGGATCCACCGCGAGCGGCACGGCGACCGGTTCCAGGATACGCGCGATGTCGGCGGCCAGCAGCGCGCGCACCTCTTCGCCGTCCAGCCCCTTTTCGACGCGCTGGCGCGCGAGCGCCCCGGTCAGCTTCGCCGCGGTCTCTACGCCCAGATCGGCGCTTATCAGCAGATCTTCGAGCTCGCCCAGCGTCGCTTCGTCCAGCCGCCGGCCGGCAAAGATACCGCCGATCCCGCCCGTCAGCCGTGCAGAGCTGCGTGAGAGCCCCGCGCTCAGCCGTCCGAGCCAGCCCCCTTCGCTCATCCTGCCAGAACGCCCTGGAGCACGCCGTTCTCGTGCCCCGTCACCCGCGCGGCGACGATCCCGCCCGGTATCGCGTCCCGGTCGAACGCGATCCGGGCGAACTGCTCGGTGCGGCCGCCGCCCGGCGTCTCCACGAGGACGCGCTCGCGCCGGCCCCGCCGCGCTTCCAGATGGCGGGTCGCACGATCCTCTCCCAGGCGGCGCAGCGCCGCCGCGCGCGCCTTGCGGATCGGGCGGGGGACCTGCGGCATCCGCGCCGCCGGCGTGCCGGGCCGCTCCGAATAGGGGAACACGTGGAGCCAAGTCAGCCTGGCTTCGTCGACGAGGGACTCGGTCTCGCCGAACATGGCGTCGGACTCGGTGGGGAAGCCAGCGATCAGGTCGGCGCCGAAGACCGCATCCGGCCGGAGCGCGCGCACCCGCTCGCAAAACCGGATCACTTCCGCGCGGCTGTGACGCCGGCGCATGCGCTTCAGGATCAGGTCCGAGCCCGCCTGGACGCTCAGGTGGAAATGCGGCATCAGCCGGTCGCGTTCGGCGATGGCGCGCAGCAAATCGTCGTCGATCTCCGACGGGTCGAGCGAGGAGAGGCGCAGCCGCGGCAGTTCCGGCACCTCGGCGAGGATGCGCTCCACCAGCGCCCCGAGCCCGGTCTCGTCTCCGATGTCCCTGCCATAGTCGGTGATGTCGACCCCGGTCAGCACGACCTCCCGGTACCCGTTGCCGGTCAGGCGGCGGATCTGCGCGATCACCTTGCCGGGCGCTGTCGAACGGTTGGGGCCGCGCGCGAAGGGGATGATGCAGAACGTGCAGCGATGGTCGCAGCCCTGCTGGATCTGGACGAAGGCGCGGGCGCGGCCCTCGATCCCCTCGATCAGGTGGGACGCGCCCTCGCGCGCCGCCATGATGTCTCCCACCTGCCGGCCGGGAGCGCCGCCCCGATAGCTCCGCGCCGAAAGCTTCTCCCGGTTGCCGATCACCCCGTCGACCTCGGGCATGGCGGCGTAGCGGCCGGGGTCGAGCTGGGCCGCGCATCCGGTGACCACGATGCGCTTCAGCGGGAACTCCCGCCGCGCCCGCCGGATCGCCTGGCGTGCCTGACGCTCCGCTTCGGCCGTCACGGCGCAGGTGTTTACGATCACCGCGTCCGTCAGCCCCGCTTCCGCCGCGCGCCGGCGGACGATCTCCGACTCGACCGTGTTCAGCCGGCAGCCGAAAGTTATGACCTCCGGCGCGCTCATCCGAGCAGCGCCCCATCCATCTTGCCGCGAAAGCTGACCGCGACCGGGCCGGTCATGGTGACGCGGTTGTCCTCGCCCCACGCGATCTGGAGCGGCCCGCCGTCGAGTTCCATCGTCGCGCCGCGTCCGGCGAGCCCGCGCCGGTGCGCCGCGACCAGCGCCGCGCAGGCCCCGGTGCCGCAGGCCATGGTCAGCCCAGCGCCGCGCTCCCACACCCTGAGGCGTATCCGCTCTTCCCCGCGAAGCTCCGCAACGCCGATATTGGCGCGCTGCGGGAACAGCGGATCGTGTTCCAGCGACGGACCCAGCGCGGCGAGATCGACCGAATCGGCGTGGTCGACGAAGAAGACGGCGTGCGGGTTGCCCATGCTGACCGCCGCCGGATCCGCGAGCGGCTCGCGTGAGAGCGGCAGATGCAGCGTGTCCTCTGCCGAAGCGAGCGGGATGTCGCGCCAGCCGAAGCGCGGCTCGCCCATGTCGACCGTCACCGCAAGAGGGCCGGCGCGGCGGGCGGTCAGCCTCCCCGCCGGGGTTTCCAGAAGGGCGGTGTCGCGCCCGGACTCCTCCATCGCCATCCAGGCGACGCAGCGGGCCGCGTTGCCGCAGGCCTCGACTTCCCCGCCGTCGGCGTTGTGGATGGTGAACGCCGCATCGGCTGCGCTGTCCGCCGGCTCGCGGAGGACGATCAGCTGGTCGCAGCCGATGCCGGTTCGCCGGTGCGCGATCGCGCGAACCCGCTCGGCGCCGAGCGCGACCCCCCTCCGCCTGGCGTCGAGGATCACGAAGTCGTTGCCGAGCCCGTGCATCTTGGTGAATGCGGGTCGTTCCATGGCGGGCGTAATATCGTGCCAAAGGCGCGGAAGTCCAGAAACCCGGCGCTTCCCGCGAGCCGGCGCCCGGGATAGGCTCGGCCCGGAGGTCTTCGGAAACCGGCATGGACGACTTCGCGCGGCTCTACATGCGCCCGGACGACGCCCGGTTCCACGCCAAGTACCGGGCACGGTGCAAATGCGGCGCCGTCCGCTACGAGGTCTCCGCCGATCCGGTCGCCGCGAAGATCTGCCATTGCGTTCATTGTCAGCATCGGCACGGCGCGCCGATGCAGTGGGCGGCGATTTTCCGCAAGCGCGACGTGCGCCTGACCGCCGGGCTCGACCTGCTCCGCTTCTACAACAGCGAGACGGACGCGCCCGACCGTATTCTGCCCTGCAGGATCGATTGCGGGCGTTGCGGCACCCCGATCGCGGACGAGGGGAGGCGGATGTGGCTCGCCTTCCCTTCCTTGTTCGATTTCGGCGATCCGCCGTCCGTTCCGGAAGCGTTCAGGCCCCGCTGCCACATCTTCTATGGCGCGCGGGTGCTCGACATCGACGACGCCCTGCCCAAATGGGCCGGGCACGAAGAACGGTCGACGCGGCTGGGGTGACGATAGGGACCCGGATTCCCTACCGGTCGGTCATTCGCGGTTTCCCCGCGAGCCGCCACTCGATCTCGGCGCAGATGAAGGCGACGATTCCGCCCACCACCATGAAACCGAGGATGACAAACAGTTCGCCCATCGGGGCTCCTTTCCCGCTCCGGGTCACGATAGCCCAACCCGGCCGGTGCCGCCAAGGGCGGGTTGACACCCGATGCGAGCCTGCCCGTTATTGATCCGGCGATACGGGGACAGGGACGTGTATGTCGGACAAAGGCTGAGGCGCCGCGAGGACGACAAGTTCCTCAAGGGGCGCGGGCGGTTCGTCGACGATATCGAGCCGGCCGGGACTGCCCATGTCGCCTTCGTCCGCTCGCCCCACGCCCATGCCCGCATAAACGGGGTCGATCCGAGCGCGGCGGCGGCGCTGCCGGGCGTGCTGAGGGTGCTGACCGCCGAGGACTGGAAGGCGGCCGGGCTCGGCGAGCTCACATGCGTTCACCCGATGCCGTTCTCCGACGGGCGGCCGATGAACGAGGTGCTGCGCCCGGCGCTCGCCGCCGGCAAGGTGCATCACGTGGGCGACGTGGTGGCCGCGGTGGTCGCGGACGACCGCTATGCCGCGCTCGACGGCGCCGAGGCGGTCGCGGTCGACTATGAACCCCTGCCCGCGGTCACCGACATCGCGCGCAGCCTGGACGAGGACGCGCCCGTGCTGCACGAGCGGTTCGGCTCCAACCTGATCTTCGAGATCGAGCGCGGCGACCGCGCGGCGACGGAAGCCGCGTTCGCGGCGGCGCATCGCACGGTCTCGCTGACGCTCGATACCCACCGTGTCGCCGGCAGCCCGCTGGAACCCCGCGCCTACCTGTCCGAGTTCGACGAGGCGACCGGCGACATCACGCTCTGGGCGACCAGCCAGACGCCCCACTATCTCAAACGCTGGCTCGCCAAGTACGCGCTCCACGTACCCGAGCACAAGCTACGGGTGATCTCGCCCGACGTCGGCGGCGGGTTCGGGCTGAAATGCCATTTCGCGGTCGAGGTCTCGACGGTGGTGTGGGCCTCGATGCTGCTGAAGCGCCCGGTCAAGTGGACCTCGACCCGGGCGGAGGCGCTGATGTCGGACGCGCAGGCGCGCGACCACCACACCAGGGCGCGCATGGCCTTCGACGGGGACGGCCGGATCCTCGCGCTAGAGATCGACACTATCGCCGCGCTCGGCGCCTATCTCTCCAACTTCGCGCCGAGCATCCCGGGCAATTCCTACCCGCAGACCGTCACCGGGCTCTACACCACACCCAACCTGCGTCTGCGCGTGCGCGGGGCCTACACCAACACCGTTCCCATCGACGCCTATCGCGGCTCCGGGCGGCCCGAGGCCACCTTCGTCAACGAGCGGCTGCTGGAAAACGGCGCGCGCGAGCTCGGCATCGACGTGGCCGAGATCCGGCGCCGCAATCTGATCCCGGCGGAGGCCTTCCCCTACACCACGCCGGTCGGGCGCCCCTACGATTGCGGCGATCCGCCGGCGCTGTTCGACAAGCTGCTGGAGATCGCCGATTACGACGGGCTGCGGGCCGAGCAAGAGGAGCTCCGGGAAGGGGGCGTCCGGATGGGCATCGGCATCGCCTGCTTCCTCGACAAGTCGGGCACCGGGTCGAGCCGCAACCTGGCCAGCCGCGGCGGGCTGCATGGCGGCTACGAGAGCGCCATCGTCCGCGTCCATTCCGACGGCAAGGCGACCGTCTTCGTCGGCTCCCACAGCCACGGCCAGGGTCACGACACCACCTTCTGCCAGATCGCCGCCGATCGTCTCGGCCTCCCCATCGAGGACATCGCGCTGGTCGAGGGCGATACCGGCAGCGTCCCGTTCGGCAACGGCACCTGGGGGTCGCGCTCGCTCTCGGTCGGCGGGGTCGCGATCATGAAGGCGGCCGACAGGGTGATCGACAAGGCCAGGCGGCTCGCCGCGCACATGCTCGAATGCGCCGAGGAGGATCTGGTTTACGAGGGTTCCGTCTTCTCGGTCCGCGGCACCGACCGTCGGCTGAGCTTCGAGGACGTGGCCGACGCCGCCTACCACGCCGCGGTGCTGCCCACCGACGGCTCGATGGAGCCGGGGCTCGAGGAAACCGTGTTCTACGAGCCGCCCGACACCAACGACCCGCAGGCGATGCATCTTGCCGTGGTCGTCGTCGAGCTGCGGTCGGGCAGGGTGACGGTGCGCGACTACTTCACCGCCGACGATTGCGGCAACATCGTCAACCCGCTGATCGTCGAGGGGCAGGTCGTCGGCGGGCTCGCCCAGGGGCTCGGACAGGCGCTGATGGAGCGCGTGGTCTATGACGGCGGCGGCGCGGGACAGCTCTTCTCCGGAACGCTGATGGACTATGCCCTGCCCCGCGCCTCCGACATGCCCGGGGTCGTCGGTATGACCTTTCAGGAGACGCCGGCGCCGTCCAACCCGCTCGGCGTCAAGGGCGGCAGCGAGACCGGCACGATCGGCGCGCCGGCGGCGATCGGCAACGCGATCGTCGATGCGCTCTGGGACCTCGGCGTGCGCCACGTGCCCCAGCCCTATACGCCCGACGCGGTGTGGCAGGCGCTCGAAAAGGCCGGGACCGGATGATTCCCGTCACCCTCGACATCAACGGCCGCGAGCACCGGGCGGAGATCGACCCGAGGATGCTGCTGGTCGAATTCATCCGCCGCCGGGCCGGGCTCACCGGCACCCATGTCGGCTGCGATACCAGCCAGTGCGGCGCCTGCACGGTCCATCTCGACGGCATCGCGGTGAAGTCATGCACCGTCTTCGCCGCCCAGGCCGTGGGCCATGCCGTTACCACCATCGAGGGCGTCTCGCCGGAAGAGGGGCTCAGCCCGCTCCAGGCCGCCTTCAAGGAACATCACGCGCTGCAATGCGGGTTCTGCACGCCAGGCATGATCATGAGCGCGCTCGATATGATCCGGCGCGGCGAGGCGGCGGACGAAGCCTCAGTCCGCGCCGGGCTGGAGGGCAATCTCTGCCGCTGCACGGGCTACCGCAACATCGTCGCCGCAATCCTCGCCGGCGCCGGGGCGATGGCGGAGGGCTGATGTACCCCTACCGCTATCACCGGCCGGGCACGGTTGCCGAGGCAGAGAGTCTGCTTGCGTCGGATGAGGAGGCGCGCCCGCTGGCCGGCGGGATGAGCCTGATTCCGGTGATGAAGCACCGTCTGGCGGCGCCGTCCGACCTGGTCGACCTCGCCGCGCTCGGCGACCTGGCGGGCGTTTCCGCCGAACCCGGCGTGCTCACCATCGGGGCGATGACGCGGCACGCGGCGGTGGCCGCCTCGGAAACGGTGAGGGAGGTCATCCCGGCGCTCGGCAATCTCGCCGGTGGGATCGGCGATCCGCTGGTGCGCAACCGGGGCACCATCGGGGGCTCGCTCGCCAACAATGACCCCGCCGCCTGCTACCCGTCGGCCGTGCTCGCGCTCGACGCGGAGGTCGTCACCACCCGTCGCCGCGTCGCGGCCGGCGATTTCTTCCTGGGCATGTTCCAGACCGCGCTGGAGCCCGGCGAGCTGATCGTCGAGGTGCGGTTCCCGATCCCCGCCGCCGCGAGCTACCGCAAGTTTCCCAACCCGGCATCGCGGTTTTCCATCGTCGGCGTCTTCCTAGCCCGCTTCGCCGACCGCACTGTCCGGGTCGCGGTCACCGGCGCGGGTCCCTGCGTGTTCCGCGTGGAGCCGTTCGAGCGGGCGCTCGCCGGCTCGTTCAGCGCGGACTCGCTCGCCGGGCTCTCGGTCCCGGCGGACGGCCTCACCGACGACCTGCATGGCAGCGCCGCCTACCGTGCGCACCTGATCGGGGTGCTGACCGAGGACGCGGTAGCAGAATGTCTTTGAGCGGCGCTCCGCGCTTGGCGTGGCCGCCGTTCAACGGATAGAATCGAAGGACAAGAGACCATTGCGGGGACCCACGATGGAACGTCCCGGCGCCGCCTTCGACCGCATTCCCTACGCCTGGTACCACGACGAGGCGCTCTACCGGCTGGAAATCGAGCGCATCTTCGAGGGCGAGGCCTGGTCGTTCATCGGGCTCGAAGCCGAGATCCCCGACGCGGGCGATTTCCGCCGAACCTTCGTGGGCGAGGCGCCGATCGTCTTCAACCGCGCCGGAGACGGGCGGGTCCATGCCTTCGTCAACCGCTGCTCGCATCGCGGCGCGCTGATCCAGCGCGAGAATTTCGGCAACGTCTCGGCCCATGTCTGCCTCTATCACAGCTGGACCTACGACCTGACGGGCGATCTGGTCGCGATTCCCCACCGCCACGGCGTCGGCGGCAGCCCGGGTATGCCCGACGATTTCGACATGGCCTGCCACGGGCTGCGGAAGCTTCGCGTGGACGGGGTGAACGGCGTCCTCTTCGCCACCTTCTCGGAGACCGTCGAGCCGCTGCGCGACTATCTCGGCCCGACCCATGTCGCCCACCTGGAGCGCCTGTTCCGCGCGCCGATCCGGATTCTCGGCTACCAGCGCCAGTCGGTGCGCAGCAACTGGAAGGCCTATCTGGAGAACGTGCGCGACCATTACCACGGCGCGCTGCTGCACGGTTTCCAGAGCACCTTCGGGATCAACCGGTCGACCCACGATTGCGGCTCGCGGATGGATCCGAAGCGGCGCCACAGCCTGCTCTTCGTCCGGCAGCCGCCCGAGGAGTACGAAACCGCGCCGCCGCCCGCCGCCGATCCCGGCCCGCCGCGGCCTCTTGCCGAAGCCGCGGAGGGATCGCGGCTCGCGCTGCAGGACCCGGCGCTGCTCCGCTTCGAGCGCGAGTTCGAGGACGACCGGTCGACCACCATGTGCTCGATCTTCCCCAACAGCACCTTCCAGCAGATCCGGAACGCGCTCGCCGCCCGCCAGATCCGGCCCAGGGGACCCGGCGCGTTCGACCTCGTCTTCACGATCTTCGGCTATGAGGACGACAGCGAGGCGATGACCGCCCATCGCCTGCGCCAGGCCAACATGGCGGGACCCGCCGGCTATGTCTCGCTGGAGGACGCGGAGGCGCTCGAATCCTGCCAGTCGGGCCACCGCGCCGGCGGCAGCGACGTCTCCGTGGTCGAGATGGGCGGGCGCGGGCCGATCCGCGACGGCGACGAAAAGCTCGACGACGTGATGATCCGCGGCTTCTGGTCCCACTATTGCGACATCATGGGCCTCGACCCCAACGAGGGCTGAGCAGGTGGACATCGAGCTCCGGGCGCGGGTCGAAGCCCTGATCGCCGAGTCCTCCGCCGCCCTCGACAACGAGGACTGGCAGGCCTGGCTCGACCTGTTCCACGACGAATGCGCCTATCGCATCGTGCCGCTGGAGAACGTCCAGCAGGGCCTGCCGGGCAGCGTGATGCTGTGCGAGACCAAGAAGGCGCTGAGCGACCGGATCGTCTCGTTGCTCAGGGCCAACACGTTCAACCCGCACACCACGCGCCACATCACCGGCCCGCCCCGGATAGCCGCCGATCCAGGCGAACGGATCGAAGCGGAGACGAATTACGCGCTCTACCAGACCGACGTGGAGGGCGTCTCGCGCCTGTTCGCGATCGGCTGCTACCGCGACACGATGGGGTTCTTCGGCGGCGCCCTCAAATTCGTCGAGCGCGTCGTCGTGCTCGACACGTTCTCGATCCCGACGCTCCTCGCCAAGCCGGTCTGAGGCGCGCTTTCCTTGCCGCCCGGAACAGCGGGTGATAGCGTTTCCGGAAAGCGCCCGGGACGGGCGGCAGAAGGCGGAGGGAACGATGGCTGCGAATGCCGAAACGGTCGCGTTGTTCAGGAAACAGCTCGAGCTTTGCGATGTGGGGGCGGGGACCAGCCTCGCCGTGCTTTCGGAGGACGATGTCCGGGCCGAGCATGCGGCGGCGTTCCTCGCCGCCGCGGCAGAGCTCGAAGCGGACGCGTTCCAGGTCAACATCAGGAAGAAGCCCGGAAGCTTCTTCGGCCCGGGCAATTCGCTCCAGGGCAACGAGCCGGCCAAGGCCGCGCTCAAGAGCGTCGACATGGTGGTGGACCTGGTCGGCCTGCTGTGGTCGAGGGAGCAGACCGAGATCACCGACGCCGGTCCGCGCATGCTGCTCGTCATCGAGCCGATCGACGTGCTCAAGCGGATGGTGTCGAATCCGGACGACCGGCGCCGGATAGAGGCCGGCTCGGCCAGGCTGGCCAAGGCGAAGGAGATGCGCATTACCTCGCCGGGCGGCACCGACGTGACCTACCGTTTCGGCGGCTACCGGATCGGCGAGCAGTACGGCTACACCGACAAGCCGGGCCGGTGGGACCACTGGCCGGGCGTGTTCCTCTACACCGCGGCGGTGGAGGACGGCGTCGACGGGACGGTGGTGATCGACACCGGCGATCAGCTGCTGTTGCCCACGATGCGCTACGTCACCGATCCGATCACGCTCACCATCGAGAGCGGCATGATCACCGACATCGGCGGCGAGGGGCTCGACGCGGCGCTGCTCAGGAGCTTCATGGCGGGCTATGACGACCCGCGCGCCTACTCGGTTTCCCATATCGGCTGGGGGCTCGACCCGAGGGCGCGCTGGGATTTCATGGGCACCGACCCGGCGGCGGCGGACTCGACCGGCCAGGACGGCCGCGCGTTCTACGGCAACGTCCTATTCTCGACCGGCCCCAATACCGAGGTCGGCGGGGACAACGACACGCTGTGCCATATCGACATCCCGCTCAAGGGCTGCACGCTCACACTCGACGGCGAGACGATCGTGGACGGCGGCCGCATCGTGCCGGCCGACATGCGCGTCGAGGGCCGTTGACGCCGCCCTTCGATACGCCGCTTCGCGGCTGCTCAGGGTGAGGGAATCCGTGGAATTCCCTCATCCCGAGTAGGTCCCGAAGGGACCGTATCGAGGGACCTCCTTAACCGAGGTCCTGCCTCGCGAGGAAGGTCTCCAGCGCCGCGTGGCAGGCGTCGGGGCGTTCGATCTGGAGCAGGTGGCTGGTGTTTCCGATCGGTGTCCATTCGATGCCGTGGTCTTCCTTCATCGCGCGGCCGACCTTGCCCGGCGCCAGCGCGCCCGGCGCGTCGGGGTCGGACGAGATGAAGGTGAGCGGCCCCTTCAGCTCGCCGAGGCGCGGGCAGAGGTCGAGCCCCGCGTTGGTGCGGTAGACCCGCGACTCTCCCTCGCGCGGGCAGCACAGCACGAATTCTCCGGTTGCCGGGTCCTCGCGGGTGATCGAGCGCGCCATCAGCGCGTGCCCGCCCTCGACCCAGCGCGCGAGGCTCTTCGAGCGCGCGAAGCGGACGGCGAGCTCCATCGCGTCGGAGAACCGGTCCGGCCGCGCCGCCGCCCAGTCCGCGAGACCGAGCTCGAACGTCCGTGCCACCTCGTGCGCCCGGTGGCCGGGCGAGGGGATCAGCGGCGGGTCGAACAGCGCGAGTGCATCCCACTTCCAGCCGCGTTCCAGCGCGTGCCGGACCGCGGTCACCGCCGAGATCGAATGGAACGCGCCGACCGTTGGCCTGGCGCCGAAACGCTCCGGGATGAGGTCGACCAACCGGTCCATGTCGGCGACGAAGGTGGGAACGTCGTGGCGGTCCACGTCGTGGCGCGGGTTGCGGCCGTGATTGCGCTGGTCGTAGATCGCGAGGTCGTAGCGGTCCGTGAGCAGCCGCCAGAACGGGTAATAGGCGTCGATCGCGAATCCGTTGCCGTGCGCCATCACCAGCCTGGGCCCGTCCGGGTTGCCGTGGCGCCGCACCCGGATGACGGCGCCGTCCTCCATCTCGGCATCGAAGCTCTCCAGAGGCTCCGGGACGCGGAAAATGTCCGGCGGCGCGTTCATGCGGCGATCCCGTTCCGGCTCAGGAAATCCTCGAACAGGGCGAAGCACAGCTCGGGCTCTTCGAGCTGCAACAGGTGGCTGGTATCGGGCACGCAGGCATAGTCGATTTCGAAGGTTTCGCAGTACAGTCTGCAACAAGGCGCCGTCTTCGGCGCGTCCGCGGGTTCCGGGTCGGCGCCGACGATCAGGAGCGGGCGCGCCGGACCGCCGGGCTTCCGCCAGATCGGCAGTTCCCCGACCTCGACATACAGATTGGCTTCCACAGGGCCGGGACAGGCGAGCAGCCACTCGCCCGAAGCCGGATCGAAGCGCAGTGTCGAGCGTGTGTTGAGTTCCGGCACCCCCTCCCGCAGCCGCCGGAACCGGTGCAGGTAGCGGAACACGTCGGCCATCTCTTCCGGATCGGGAAACCGATTCTTGCGGATCAGGGCGGCGTCGCGCAGCGCCTCCCCCTCGGTCAGCAGCTCGGCGCGCAGCGGGTCGCCTTCCGGCGGGACCACCGGCGGGTCGAACAGCACCAGCGCGTCCCAGTGCCAGACGCCGTCGACGATCGCGAGCAGCGCGGCGATCGCCGACATCGAATGGAAGGTCCCGATCGTGGTCTTCGCGCCCCATTCTTCCGCGACGGCGCGATGTACAGTCACGTTGTCGCGCGCGAAACGGCGATAGTCGTGCGGCTCGGCCGCGTGGAACGGGTTGCGCCCGCAATTGCGGAAGTCGAACAGGCAGAGGTCGAACCGGTCCAGCATGAGCCGCCAGAACGGGAAGTAGCTATCGCTCGCAAAGCCGTTGCCGTGGCTCAGCACGACACGCGGCCCGGACGGGTTGCCCTGGCGCACGACGCGGATCGGCGCGCCGTCGTCCATCGCGAGATCAAGGGTCGTGGAAGGCTCGGGCAGGACGAACCCGACCTCTCCGCCCGAACGGGGCGGGGCCGTCACCGGTCGCCGTTCTCGGCCGCCGCGGCGATGGCGGCGAGCAGCCGGCGCGGCGTGATCGGGCACTCGGAGATCTCGACGCCGAGCTGCGCGAGCGCGTCGTTGACCGCGTTGGCGATCGCCGCCGGCGGTCCGATCGCGCCGCCCTCGCCGATCCCCTTCTGGCCGAAGGTGGTGTAGGGCGAGGGGGTCTCCATGTGATCGACCCGGATCGCCGGGATCTCGGTCGGCCCCGGCAGCAGGTAGTCGGCGAGCGTGGGCGCGAGCGGCTGGCCGTCCTCGGCGTAGGGCATCTCCTCGTAGAGCGCCGTGCCGATCCCCTGTCCGGTGCCGCCATGGACCTGCCCGTCGACGATCATCGGGTTGACCAGCACCCCGCCGTCCTCGACCACCACATAGTCCAGGATCTCGACCTCGCCGGTCGCGGCGTCGACGGCGACGATCGCGGCGTGGCAGGCATAGCTGAAGGTGCCGGAATCGCGCTCCGGCTTGTAGCCGCCGATCGTCTCCAGCCCCTGCCGGTCGACGTCGGCGGTGAGGTCCTGCGGGCGCAGGTACCAGGTGCGGCCGACCTCCTGCAGCGTCACGCTCCCCGATGCGCTGACGACCCGTCCGTCCTCCAGCCGCACCGAGGTGGGCTCGACCTGGAGCAGCCCGGCGCCGATCTGCCGGATGCGCTCGGCGAGCAGCTTGCAGGCCTCCGCCGTCGCGCCGCCCGCCATGATCATGCAGCGCGACCCCCAGGTGCCGGTCGAGTAGGGGGTGTAGGCGGTATCGCCCAGCACCACGCGCACGTCGTCGGTATCGATGCCGAGCACCTCGTGCGCCACCTGGGCGAGGCTGGTCTCGAGCCCCTGACCGTGGCTGTGGACGCCGACGCGGAGCTCCAACGCGCCGTCCGGCGTGAGCCGCGCGCCGGCCTGTTCGAAGCCCGGGATCATCGGGATCCCCCAGCCGGAATAGACCGCCGTGCCGTGGCCCGCCTGCTCGCAGAAGATCGAGAAGCCGACCCCGACGCGCCGCCCGTCCGGCTCGCCTCGCGCCTGGCGCGCGCGCACCCCCGCGACGTTGATCGCCTCGGCCGCGCGGCGGATGCACTCGGGGTAGTCGCCGCTGTCGTAGTGCTTGGCGGTGATGTTGTCGAACGGCATCTGCTCGGGTTTCACCAGGCTCTCCAGCCTGACCTCGTGCGGCTCGCGCCCGACCTCGCGGGCGATGGCGTCGATAACGATCTCCAGCGCGAAGCAGACGCCGGCCCGCGCCACCCCGCGATAGGGGAGGATCGGCGGCTTGTTCGACGCGATCGACCAGGTGCGGCAGCGGAAGGCGTCCATGATGTAGGGCCCGGGCAGGATCGAGGCGACCTGGGCGGCCTCCAGGCAGGCCGAGAACGGGTAGGCCGAATAGGCGCCGGCATCGACCGTCGCCTCGGCCTCGATCCCGAGCAGCTTTCCATCGGCGTCGGCGTAGCCGGTGACGATGTAGTGGTGCTCGCGGCAATTGGCGTTGGCGGTCAGATGCTCGCGCCGGTCCTCCAGCCACCGCACCGGGCGCTCCAGGCGCCTGGCGAGCCAGGCGATGCAGATCTCCTCCGGTGCGAGGAGCCCCTTGTAGCCGAACCCGCCCCCGACATCGGGCGCGATCACCCGGACGCTCGCGAGGTCCATCCCGAGGCATTCGGCGAGCCCGTTGCGGACGATGTGGGGGAGCTGCGCCGCCGAGGTCACGGTGAGCTGGCGGAGCCTCGGGTCCCATTCGGCGAGCACGCCCTTGCCCTCGATCGGCGCCATGCACTGGCGCGCGGTGCGGACCTCGCGCGTGACCTTGACCGCAGCGCGAGCGGCGACCGCCTCCATGTCGTCGTTGACATCGGTCTCCAGGAAGACGTTGTCGCCCCACTGCTCGTGGATCAGCGGCGCGTCCGCATCGCGCGCGGCCAGCATGTCGGAGACCGCCGGCAATATCTCGAAATCGACCGCCACGCGGTCGGCCATGTCCTCGGCCTCGGCGCGGGTTTCCGCCACGCAGACCGCGATCGTCTCGCCCACCTGGCGCACCTTCTCCGACGCCAGCGCCGGTTGGTCCGAGGGCTTGAACCCGGGCAGCGCCGAGACCGCGCGGATCGGCTTGACGCCTTCCATGTCGGCATGGGTGAAGACGCGCGGCCGGATGTCGTCCGGGATGTCGATCGCCCCGATCCGGGCGTGCGCGACGGGGCTCCGGACGAACGCCGCCTCGAGCTGTCCGGCGAGGCCGAAATCGCCGACGAAGCGGCCGCGGCCCCGCATCAGGCGGTCGTCCTCCTTGCGGGCGATGGACGCGCCCACCCCCTGATTTGCCATGCCCCGCCTTCCCCGAGCCGCTATGGTGCGCGCCGGTCTTATAGCACAGGGCGCCTCGCGGCGCGGGAGAGGGGCGATGGCGAAGACGGTCGGAATCGTGGGGCTGGGCCGGATGGGCTCGGCGATGGCGAAGAACCTGATCGGGGCCGGATTCGGGGTGGTCGGGCGCGACACCGACCCGGCCCGCGCGGACGCGCTCGCCGCGATGGGCGGGCAGGTGGCCGACAGCCCGCGCGCGGTGGCCGAGGCGGCCGATTGCGTGATGACCTCGCTGCCCAGCATCGCGGCGTTCGAGGCGGTGACCACGGGCGCCGAAGGCATCGCCGAGGCCGAGAAGCCCGGCCTCGTCGCCTTCGACACCTCGACGCTCCCCATCCCGGTCAAGGAGGCGGGGCGGGCGACGCTGGCCGAAACGGGGAAAATCCTGCTCGACACGCCGTTGAGCGGCACCGGCAAGCAGGCGCTGACCGGGGACCTGGTGGTCTATGCGAGCGGCGACACGGCGGCGATCGCCGGGCTCTCCGACGTCTTCGAGGGGTTCTCCCGCGCCCAGTACGACCTCGGCGAATTCGGCAACGGCAGCCGGATGAAGTTCGTCGCCAACCTGCTCGTCGCCATCCACAACGTCGCCGCCGGGGAAGCCTTCGCCCTCGGCCTCAAGGCGGGGCTCGCGCCGGAGACGATCTACGAGGTGATCTCCAACAGCGCCGCCACCTCGCGCATCTTCGAGGTGCGCGGCCCCCAGATGGTCGCGGGCGACTATTCCGACGCCTCGGCGTCGATCGACATGCAGCTCAAGGACATGAAGGTCATCGGCGACTTCCTCGCCGAACTGGGCTGCGCGGCCCCCTGCTTCGCGGCGTCGGGCCAGATCTACAACGCGGCGCTGGCGCAGGGCCGGGTCGCGGAGGACACGGCGTGCGTCTGCGGCGTGCTGGAAGGGCTGGCGGGGGTGGAGAGGTAAAAGGAAGACACGCATAGCAGCCAGAAAAGCCTTATAGCCTCTTGAAATTATAATTTATAGGCTTCATATTGCCTTCTAGGCTCTCTGGGGGCATAGAAGAGGAGGATGAAGCCGCTATGAAAATGACTGTATTTGAAGGTACACCCGAGGAAATCGCCAAGGTCGCACGTGCCCTTAGGCAAAATGGGGCAAATCTGATGCCAGATGAACCGCTCGGAGAGGCGGCGCTGTCCGAGACAAGCGGCTCTACGGGTTCGTCTCCAGCTTCCGGGGAGCCGAAGAAGTTCGTGACTGTCGAGTTCGCCCGTCGGGTGCTAACCCGTCGTCAGCTAAGCACAGGGCAAAAGATCGTACTCGAAACACTCAAAGACGCCTATCCAGAATGGGTTTCGAGAGATGAGCTTTGTGCTGCTACCGATTACACGTCGAGTCAGCTTGCCGGTCTTATGGGAGCGTTCGGCAGGCGTGCCTCACACACCCAAGGCTATGTCCGAGGCTCTTGGTTGTTCGACGCCGAGTGGGACGAGGAGGCTTGGGCATATCGTTACCGCTTGCCGGATAGCTTGCTCGAAGCGCTACGGCTGGAGGATGTTGTTTGATCTCGCTGCTACACACATGCGTTGCTGAATGGCGTGGGGGATCGGAGGCCGCGGGATGAAAATCGCGGCGGCGCACGATTTCCACGACGAGGTGGCGGCGGCGGCGGCGGCGATCTGCCCCGGCATCGAATGGGCGCTGACCGACCGGGCCGGGAACTGGACCGCGCCGCCCGACGGCGCGGATGTCGCGATCTATGCCGGCGACGCCTATACCGAGGCCTTCGTCGATACCGTGATCGCCATCGCGCCGCCCCGATGGGCGCATACCGAGGATGCCGGGATCGACGGGCGGTTCTACGACGACATGCGCGCAAAGGGGGTCGCGGTCACCCACAGCCCCGGCGCCAACGCGCCCGAGGTCGCCGAGTTCGCCTTCGCCGGCGTGATGTGGGGGGCGAAGCGACTGGCCGAGTTCCGCGACCAGCAGCGCGCGCGCGAGTGGCGCCAGCTCGAGCAGGCCGCGCTCGGCGCATCGACGATCCTGGTGGTCGGGCTCGGCGCCATCGGCAGCCGCGTCGCGGCTTGCGCGCGCGCGTTCGGCATGACGGTGCACGGCATCCGCCGCTCCGCCGATCCGCTGCCGGGGCTCGACCGGCAGGGGACGCTCGCCGATCTCTCGGACTTCCTCCCGGAGGCGGATTTCGTGGTCCTCGCCGTCCCCAACACCGACGAGACCGCCGGCATGATCGGGGCAGGCGCGCTCGCCTGGATGAAGCCCACCGCGACGCTGGTCAATGTCGGGCGCGGCGCGCTGATCGACATCGAGGCGCTCACGCGCGCGCTCGCCACGGGCGGCATCGCCCAGGCCTTTCTCGACGTGCTGCCGACCGAGCCCCTGCCGGCCGACAGCGATCTCTGGGACATCCCCAACCTCTTCATCTCCCCCCACGCTGCCTGCATGACGCCGCTCTACACGGCGCGCGTCGGCGAGATCTGGCTGGAGAACCTCAGGCGCTTCCTCGCCGGCGACGAGCTGATCCACCGGGCGTTTTGAGGGGGACGGTTTCACCTTACGTCATGGTCGGCGGAGGCCGACCATCCACGTTTTGTTTTGTCATCCCGTCCGCACAGAAAAACTCGTAGATGGTGGGCCTTCGCCCACCATGACGGCAAGGAACGTGCCCCTTCCCCCATAGCCAATCCGCCCCGCGCACCCTAAATTCACTCCGTACGCCCCACCCTACGCCGAGCGCCGCATGTCCGATCGCAAGATCACGATCATCCTCGCCACCGCGTTCATGGCGGTCGCGGTGGCGGCGATCCTCGCGGTCTATGTCTGGCGCGAGGACGGGGGCGGGATCGCGAAGATCGGCGGGCCGTTCGTCCTGGTCGACCACACCGGGCAGGAGCGCACCGAGGCCGACCTCAAGGGGCGGCACGCGCTGATTTATTTCGGCTACACCTTCTGCCCCGACGTGTGCCCCACGGCGCTCGCCGACATGCTGATCGCGCTCGACGAGCTCGGCCCCGACGCGGCGCGGGTGCAGCCGGTCTTCATCACCATCGACCCCGACCGCGACACACCCGCGGCGCTCAAGGCCTACATCCCCAGCTTCCACCCCCGGCTGATCGGGCTCTCGGGCAGCGCCGCACAGATCGGCAAGGCGGCGCGCGCCTACCGGGTCTATTACGCAAAGGTCGACGACCCCGAAGCGGGCGAGAACTACCTGATGGACCACTCGTCGGTGATCTACCTGATGGACCCCGACGGGCGCTACCTCACCCATTTCAGCCACGGCGCCGGGCCGGAAGCGATGGCCAGGCGCCTGCGCGAGCTGGTGTCCTGAGCCGCGCGATGGCGGACGCGCCCTATTGGCGGACCAAGACGCTCGAGGAGATGACGCGCGCCGAGTGGGAGGCGCTCTGCGACGGCTGCGCGCGCTGCTGCCTGATCAAGCTCGAGGACGACGATACCGGCGAGATCGCCTATACCGACATCGCCTGCCGCCTGCTCGATATCGGCACCTGCCGCTGCACCCGCTACCGCCGGCGGCTCCGGCTGGTGCCGCAATGCGTCGAGCTGACGCCCGAGGAGGTGCGGAAGCTCGACTGGCTGCCGTCGACCTGCGCCTACCGGCTGGTCGCGGAGGGCCGGGACCTCGCCTGGTGGCACCCGCTGGTCTCCGGCGATCCGGAGACCGTGCACAAGGCCGGCATCTCGGTGCGCGGCCGGGTCGTGCCGGAGCGGCGCGGCGACGATCCCGAGGACCGAATCGTCACCTGGCCGGAATGAGCTCTTCCGCCGGTTCCGGCACGTCCTCGCGGGCGGGCGGGACCGGCCACGACTCGCGCAACCCGGCTTCCCTGCGCCGGGCCTCGTCCACGCTCCGCGCCTTGACCGGCCCGTAGCCCCGGATCTTCTCCGGCAGGCTCGCGAGCGCGACCGCGGTTCCGTAGTTCGCCTCGGTCAACCCGCCGGCGAGCTCCCCGACGAGGGCGAAATACCAGTCGATCAGCTCCCGTTCGAGACGCCGGTCCGGGCTGCGGGCGAACACGTCGAACGGCCCGCCGCGCAGGCGCTTCATCCGCGCGAGCACGCGGAACGCCGCCATCGTCCACGGCCCGAAGCTGCGCTTTCTCGGCTCGCCCGTGGTCGGGTCGGGTCGGCGCAGCAGCGGCAAGGCAAGGTGGAACGAAAGCCTGAAATCGCCCTCGAACTGCGCCTTCAGCCGTGCCGCGAAGGCGGGGTCGGTATAGAGCCGGGCGACCTCGTACTCGTCCTTGTAGGCCATCAGCTTCGCCGCATGGCGCGCGACGGCGCAGGCGAAGTCGGACGAGACATCGCCCAGCGCCCGGTCCGCCGCCTCGGCGCGCGCGACGAGGGCGCGGTAGCGTTCCGCATAGGCCGCGTCCTGCCAGGCGGTGAGCAGCGCGGTCCGGTCCTCGATGATCTCTTCCAGCGTCTCGGCGACGGGCTCGGGGTCGGGCGCCGCGCCGGCGCGGTCGAGGACGGCGCGGACCTCCTCCGGCCTTGCGGCCTGGACGCGGCCCCAGCCGAGCGCCTCCTTGTTGGCCTCGACCGCGACGCCGTTGAGCTCGATGGCGCGTTCGAGCGCCGCGAGCGAGACCGGGATCAGACCGCGCTGGGCGGCATAGCCCACCATGAACATGTTGGTCGCGATGGCGTCTCCGAGGAGCGCCGTCGCCGTCCGCGTCGCATCCACCAGTTCGGTCAAATTGTGCCCCGCCGCCTCGCGGATCGCGCCGAACAGCGCGTCGCGGTCGAAGACCGTGTCGCCGTCGAGGGTGAACGCCGCGGTCGGCGCGACGTCGCGGTTGACCACCGCCCGGGTGCGCCCGCGGCCGAGCTTGGCCAGCGCATCGAAGCTCCCGGCCGTCACCGCGTCGCAGCCGAGCAGCAGCCGCGCCTTGCCCGCCGCGATGCGGACCGCGTGCAGATCCTCCGGCGCGGCGCCGATGCGGACGTGGCTGACGACCGCCCCGTTCTTCTGGGCGAGCCCCGACTGGTCGAGGACCGTCACGCCCTTGTTCTCCAGGTGCGCCGCCATGCCGAGGATCGCGCCGATGGTCACCACGCCGGTGCCGCCGATCCCGGTCACCAGGATGTCCCAGGGCTCGTCGAGGTCCGGCCCGTCCGGTTCCGGCAGGTCGGCGAGCAGGCCGGGCAGCGCGTCGCCGCCGGCGCGCGCGCGTCGGATGCCGGCGCCGGTCAGCGTCACGAAGCTGGGGCAGAAGCCGTTGACGCAGGAGAGATCCTTGTTGCACGAGGACTGGTTGATCCGCCGCTTGCGCCCGTAGCGGGTCTCCAGCGGCTCGATCGAGACGCAGTTCGACTTAACCGAGCAGTCGCCGCACCCCTCGCACACCGCCTCGTTGATGAAGACGCGCACGTCCGGGTCGGGGGCCGTCCCGCGCTTGCGCCGCCGGCGGAGCTCGGCCGCGCAGGTCTGGTCGTAGATCAGCACCGTGACGCCCTCGGTCTCGCGCAGCGAACGCTGCAGCGCGTCGAGCTCGTCGCGGCGGTGGATCTTCAGCCCGCCGGGGAAGGGCGGCCGGCCGGTGTACTTGCCGGGGTGGTCGGCGACGACGACGACCCTGGCGACGCCCTCGGCCAGCACCTGGGCCGCGATCTGCTGCGGGGTGACGGTCTGAGGCTGGCCGCCGGTCATCGCGACGGCGTCGTTGTAGAGCACCTTGTAGGTGACGTTGACGCCGGCCAGCACCGCGGCGCGGATCGCGAGGATGCCGGAATGGTGATAGGTGCCGTCGCCGAGGTTGACGAAGACGTGGTTCTGGTCGGTGAACGGCGCCTGCCCGATCCAGTTCGCCCCCTCGCCCCCCATGTGCGAGTAGGTCGCCGCCGAGCGGTCCATCAGCAGCGCCATCCAGTGGCAGCCGATCCCCGCCTCGGCGCGGCTGCCGTCCGGGACCTTCGTCGACGTGTTGTGCGGGCAGCCGGAGCAGAAATAGGGGGTGCGCTGGAGCCCGGGCGTATAGCCGGAGAGCGCGCGCTCCTTGGCCTCGATCTCGTCCAGCCGGTCGGCGATTCGCGGGCTCGAGCGGTAGCGCCCGATGCGCCCGGCGATAACCCTCGCGATCCTGGCGGGGGTGAGCTCGCCGGCGGCCGGCAGCAGCCAGTTCCGGTCCTCGTCGAACTTGCCGACGATCCGGGGCCGCGCGCTTTCCTTCCAGTTGTAAAGCTCGGCGCGGAGCTGGTTCTCCATCACCGCGCGCTTCTCCTCGACGACCAGGATCTCCTCCAGCCCGTCGGCGAAGGCGCGCGTGCCGCGCCGCTCCAGCGGCCAGACCATGCCGGCCTTGTAGATCCGGATGCCGAACTCGGCCGCGCCGGCCTCGTCGATGCCGAGATCGTCGAGCGCCTGGCGCACGTCGAGATAGGACTTGCCCGCGGTCAGGATGCCGAGGCGCGCGCCAGGGCTGTCCCAGACCGTGCGGTCGATCCGGTTCTCGCGTGCGAAGCGGAGCGCGGCATAGATCTTGTCCTCCTGCAGCCGCGCCTCGATCTGGAGACGGTCCTCGCCGAGCCGGATCGAGGCGTCAGTCGGCTCCTCGTCGTCGGGGACGACGATCTCCAGCCGGCCGGGATCGACGGTCACGCTGGCCGAGCTCTCGACCGTCTCGGTCAGGCACTTGAACCCCACCCAGGTCCCGCAATAGCGCGACATCGCCCAGCCGAGCAGCCCGAAATCGAGATATTCCTGAACCGAGGCCGGGTGCAGGACCGGCATCATCAGCGCCGCGAAGTTGTGCTCGGACTGGGTCGGCAGGGTCGAGGAGACGGCGCCGTGATCGTCGCCCACCAGCGCGAGCACCCCGCCGTGGAGCGAGGTGCCGGCGGCGCTCGCGTGGCGCATCGCGTCCATCGACCGGTCGAGCCCCGGCCCCTTGCCGTACCAGATCGCGAACACGCCGTCATAGCGCCCGCCCTGGAACAGGTTGACCTGCTGCGAGCCCCAGACCGAGGTCGCCGCCAGATCCTCGTTGAGGCCGGGCTCGAAATGGACGTGGCTCTCCTTGAGGATTCCGCTGGCGCGCCAGAGTGCGGTGTCGTATCCGGCGAGCGGCGAGCCCCGGTAGCCCGAGATGAAGCCGGCCGTGTTCAGCCCCGCCGCGGCGTCGCGCTGCCGCTGCATCAGCGGCAGGCGGACCAGCGCCTGGGTTCCGGTCAGGTACACCCGGCCGGATTCGAGCGTGTACTTGTCGTCGAGCGTGACCTGCGCCAGTTCCATGAACCTCTTCCCGGACGGCGCCCCGCCCGGCCCTGTGATGCTGCCGCTAAAATGGGGGCTTCGCGCCGCTATGGGAAGCGGCGCCGGGCTAGCGGGTCGCCGCAGCGTCCCGCATGAAGGCGCGCCAGATGCGCGCCGGCAGGCCGCCGCCGGTCACTTTCTTCATCGGCCGGTCGTCGTCGTTGCCGACCCAGACCCCGGCCACCAGGTCGCCCGCGAACCCGACGAACCACGCGTCCCGGAAGCTCTGGCTGGTCCCCGTCTTGCCGGCCTCGGACCCGCCAAGCCGCGCCGCGCGGCCGGTGCCGGTGCGCACCGCCTCCCTCAGCATGCGCCCGAGCGCGCGGACGCGGTCCCGCTCGATCACCCTTGCCTGCGGTCCGCCGGTCCGCCGGTAGAGCCGCTTTCCCCCGACCGCATCGACCGACGCGACGCCCCAGGGCCACACCGCGACCCCGCCATTGGCGACGGAAGCATAGGCCGCGGTGAGCTCGATCAGCGTCACCTCGCTGGCGCCGAGCGCGAGCGAGGGGTGGGGCGCGATCGGCGTGGTGATGCCGAGGCGCCGCGCGGCGTCGATCACCCGGCGGCGGCCCGCGCGCTCGCTGACCTGCACCGCGACGGTGTTGATCGACCTGGCGAAGGCTCGCTCCAGCGGCATCGCGCCGTGGAAGCGCCCGTCATAGTTGCGCGGCCGCCAGCCCGCGACGCCGATCGGCCTGTCGACGAAAACGCTGTCCGGCGTGAGTCCCGCTTCGAGGCCGGCGAGGTAGACGAACAGCTTGAACGCCGAGCCCGGCTGGCGCCGCGCCTGGGTGGCGCGGTTGAACTGGCTCGCCGAATAGACCTTCCCGCCCACCATCGCGCGGACCGCGCCGTCGAACGACATCGCTACCAGCGCGACCTGCGAGACCCGGCGGGTCTTCTCCGCCTTCGCGAGCAGGCCCCGGGCGTGGCGTTCGGCGATGCGCTGCAGCCGCGAATCGAGCGTGGTCCGGATCTCGACGTCCCGCGACGTCCGTCCGATATGGCCGACCGCCCGTTCCAGCGTCCAGTCGGCGAAGTAGCGCGCGCCGGCTCCGGTCTCCTCGCGCAGACGGAGCGGCGTCCGCCGCGCCGCCTCCGCCTCGACTTCGGTCAGCTTCCCCGCATCGACCATCGCCCGCAGCACGCGAAGCCCGCGCGCCCGGGCCGCGTCCGCGTCCCGCGCCGGCGAATAGCGCGACGGCGCCTTCAGCAGCCCCGCCAGCACGGCGGCCTCGAACAGCGAGAGGTCGCGCACCGTTCCGCCGAAATAGCGCCGGGCGGCCGCTGCCGCGCCGTAGGCGCCCGAGCCGAAATAGACCCGGTTGATGTAGATCTCGAAGATCTGGCGCTTCGAGAACCGGGCTTCCAGCCAGAACGCGACGATCGCCTCCTGGATCTTGCGCCTGACCGTGCGTTCCGGCGTGAGGAACAGGTTCTTGGCGAGCTGCTGGGTCAGCGTGCTGCCGCCCTGACGGATTTCGCCCGCGCGGATGTTGGCGACCGCCGCGCGAAGAATCCCCCAGACGTCGATCCCCGGATGCTCGAAGAAGCGCCGGTCCTCGATCGAGCTGACGGCCTCGACGAAATAGCCCGGCAGCTCGTCGAACCGCACCGCGCCGCCATAGAGCTGGCCGTAGCGTGCGAGCACCGCCCCGTCGACGGTCCTGAGCAGCACCGCCGGGCGGCGGGTCGGCGTTTCCAGCCGCGACAGGTCGGGCAGGTCCCAGGCGTACCACGCGACCGCGCCGGCGACCGCGACGCCGACCCAGATGCCGAGCACCAGGGCCCACCGGGCGAGCCTGGCGACCCAGCCGCGCCGCGCGCCCCCGGACTTGCGGTTCGCCTCTCCCTTTCCGCTCTCTTTGCCGGTTCGGCGCGGTGCCATGCCCACCGTGTTCCAGGACGTCGTTCGGCGCGGGATTCGACCCTCGGGAAACATAGGACATAGACCGGCCGGCGTGCCGGCGATGTCGAATCCTCCGCGCGTTCGACGGCTTGTCCGGCGAATTCGCAGCGACTATGACGGAGCCCGGCTTCTCCGTCGGTTACCGGTCCGCCCATGCTGACCCTCGAGAACATCGCCTGCCGCGTCGAAGGACGCCTCCTCTTCGGGGGCGTGAGCGCGCAGATCGGCGCGCGCCGCAGGCTCGGCCTTGTCGGACGCAACGGGTGCGGCAAGACGACCCTGCTCCGTCTCGTCGCGGGCCGGCTGGAGCCGGACGAGGGCAGGATCGTCCGCGCGCGCGGCCTTTCGGTGCGGCTGGTCGATCAGGAGGTGCCGGGCGGTCCGCAAACCCCGCGCGCCGCGGTGCTCGCCGCCGACGGGGAACGCGCCGTCCTGATGGAGGAGGCGGAGAGCGCCGGGGGCGTGGACCGCGCCGGGATCGAGGCCCGGCTGGCGGAGATCGGCGCCCACGCCGCGCCGGCGCGGGCCGCGCGGCTGCTCGCCGGGCTCGGCGTCGACGAGGCGATGCAGCGGATGCCGCTCTCCAGCCTCTCCGGCGGCTGGCGCATGCGGGTCGCGCTCGCCGCCGCGCTGTTCGCCGAGCCCGACCTGCTGCTGCTCGACGAACCGACCAACCATCTCGATCTCGAAGCCGCCATGTGGCTGGAATCCCATCTGAAACGCTATCCGCGGTCCGTGGTGCTGGTCAGCCACGACCGGGACCTGCTCGACGCGGTGCCGGACGGCATTCTCCACATGGCGGGCGGGGGTCTGACCTTCTATCCCGGCAACTACACAAGCTTCGCGAAGACCCATGCCGAGCGCGTGGCGGCCACCAGGGCGCAGCAGGCCCGGATCGACGCGAGACGGCGCCGGCTCCGGGGCTTCGTCGACCGCTTCCGCTACAACGCGAGCAAGGCGCGCCAGGCGCAGAGCCGCGTGAAGGCGCTCCAGAAGCTCGCCGATATGCCCGTCCTGGCGGACGAGCACACCGCCGGGCTGACGTTTCCCGAGCCCGACGGGCTCAAGCCGCCGCTCGTGACCTTCGAGGACGTTGCCGTCGGCTACGAGCCCGGCCGTCCGGTGCTGCGAAACCTGAACCTCCGGATCGACCCGGACGAACGGATCGCGCTGCTCGGCGCCAACGGCAACGGCAAGTCCACCTTCGCGAGGCTGCTCGCGGACCTCCTGCCGCCGGAGCGGGGAACGGCGACGCGGGCGCGCAACCTCGCGGTCGGCTATTTCGCGCAGCACCAGATCGATACGCTGCGGCCGGCCGAGACGGCGTTCGCCCACCTCGCGCCCCTCATGCCCGATGCCCTGCCCGAGCGCGTGCGCGCCCGGCTCGGCGCCTTCGGCTTCGGCGGCGAGAAGGCGGACGTGCCGGTCGCCTCGCTTTCCGGCGGCGAGAAGGCGCGGCTCAACCTCGCGCTGATCACCGGCCGGTCGCCGCAATTGCTGGTGCTCGACGAGCCGACCAACCATCTCGATATCGAGAGCCGCCGCGTACTGGTCGATGCGCTCCAGGAATTCGCCGGCGCGGTGGTGCTGATCGCGCACGACATGCACCTCGTCCAGCTCGTGGCCGACCGGCTGTGGCTCGTCCGGGACGGCACGGTGCGGCCCTATGACGGCGATCTCGCCGATTACCGGGCCGAGATCCTCGACGGCGCCGGTTCGCGGCGGACCGACGGCTCGGCCCGGCCGCCCTCCGTCCGCAAGGCGGCCCGGCGGGCGGCGGCGGCCGACCGCGACAGGCGGAAGCCTCTCAGGGATGCGGTGGCCGCGGCGGAGAGCCGGATCGCGCGCGCCCAGGAGGCCCAGAGGTCGCTCCACGCGGCACTTGCCGCCGCCGCGCGGGAGGACGACGCCGGGAGGATCGCCGCCCTCGGGAGGGAGCTGGCCGACGCGAAACGGGCGGAAGCCGCGGCCGAAGGCGACTGGTTCGCCGCGTCCGAGGCGCTTGAACGCGGCGGGACGGGTTGAGCCGATGCCGTGGTGGCGCAGGGGGAGAACCGGGCCGGCGGGTTCCGTCGAAGGACTCGTCGTCAGGCCGGCGCGGCCCGGGGACGGGGAAGGGATTGCGGCGATGGCGCAGGCGCTCGGGCGGTCGGACAGCGGCCGCGCGAGCGATTTCACCGCCGAGCGTTTCAGGGCCGACGGGTTCGGCGAGGACCGCGCGTTCGAGACGCTCGTCGCGGAGTCCGGCGAGGGGCTTCTCGGCTACGCCCTCTACTATCCCGGCTACGACACCGACAGCGCGTCGCGCGGCATCTATCTCGCCGATCTCTACGTCCGGGAAGAGTTCCGGCGCCGCGGCGTCGGCCGGGCGCTGGTCCGGGGGCTGGCGGCGCATGGCCGGTCCCGCGGCGCGCGCTGGATGTTCTGGTCGGTGCGCAGGCGCAACCGGCGGGCGCGGCGGTTCTACCGCGCGCTCGCGCCGGAGCTCCGCGACGTGCTGCTGTGCGCCGCCTTCGGCCCGCGTTTCGAGCGCCTCGCGGACGCCGGAAGCGAGCTCGTCACACGTCCAGATTGACCACTTCGAGCGCCCGCGACTGGATGAAGTCGCGGCGCGGCTCGACCACGTCGCCCATCAGGGTCGAGAAGATATTGCCCGCCTGCTGGGCCTGGCTCACCTTGACGTGGAGCAGCGACCGCGCGTTGGGGTCCAGCGTGGTCTCCCACAGCTGGTCGGGGTTCATCTCGCCGAGCCCCTTGTAGCGCTGCACGCTGAGCCCCTTGCGGCCGAGCTCGAGGACGGCGTCGACCAGGCGGATCGGCCCGGTGATGCGGATTTCGCGCTCGCCTGAGGCGAGAGTTGCGGGCCGGCTGTAGATCGCCTGCAAATCCTCCGCCATCCCGTCCAGCCTGCGGGCGTCGCTCGACCGCATCAACGCGCCGTCGATCGCGTGGCGTTCGCTCACCCCGCGCAGCGTGCGGACGAAGGCAAAGCCGCCCTCCTCGATGATCTCCGCGCGCCAGCCCCGCTCGGCCTGCGCCGACAGCCCGTCGAGGCGCCGGGCGATCGCATTGGCGACTGCTTCCGCCTGGCCGTCCTCCAGCAATTCGGGATGGAAGGCGCCGAGGATCGCCGCCTGCTCGGCGACGTCGATGTTGGAGAGCCGCTGCATCATCGGCGTCATCAGGCGGCGCGCGGCGAGCGCCTGGTCGACGCGCTCCCGCAGATCCTCGCCCGCGAGCTGAACACCGGTGTGCAGTTGCAGGACGCAATCCCGCAATCCCGCCTCCACTAGGTAGTCGTCCAGCTCGCCGTCGTCCTTGAGATAGACCCCGCCCGACCCCTTCCTGGCGCGGTAGAGCGGCGGCTGTGCGATATAGAGATGGCCGCGCTCGATCAGCGCCGGCATCTGGCGGAAGAAGAAGGTCAGCAGGAGCGTCCGGATGTGGCTCCCGTCCACGTCCGCGTCGGTCATCACGATGACCTTGTGGTAGCGCAGCTTCTCGATATCGAAATCCTCGGGGCCGATCCCGGTCCCGAGCGCGGCGATCAGCGTGCCGAGCTCGGCCGAGCCCAACATCTTGTCGAACCGCGCGCGCTCGACGTTGAGGATCTTGCCCCTGAGCGGCAGGATCGCCTGGAACGCCCGGTCGCGCGCCTGCTTGGCCGACCCGCCGGCCGAATCGCCCTCGACGATGAAGAGTTCCGAGCGCGCCGGATCGCGTTCCTGGCAGTCGGCCAGCTTGCCGGGCAGCGAGGAGATGTCGAGCGCGCCCTTGCGCCGCGTCAGCTCGCGCGCCTTGCGCGCCGCCTCGCGCGCCGCCGCCGCCTCGACCACCTTGGCGACGATCCGCTTGGCCTCGCGCGGGTGTTCCTCGAACCAGGTGCCGAGCTCCCCGCCCACGATCCCCTCGACGACCGGGCGCACCTCCGACGAGACCAGCTTGTCCTTGGTCTGGGAGGAGAATTTGGGGTCCGGTACCTTGACCGAGAGCACGCAGCTCAGCCCCTCGCGCGCGTCCTCGCCGCTCAGCGTCACCTTTTCCTTCTTCGCGATGCCGTTGGCGGCGGCGTAGTTGTTCACCGTCCGGGTCAGCGCGCCGCGGAAACCCGCGAGATGGGTGCCGCCGTCGCTCTGCGGGATGGTGTTGGTGAAGCAAAGCATGGTCTCGTGGTAGCTGTCCGACCATTGCAGCGCCGCCTCCACCGTGACCCCGTCGGCTTCCTTGCGGATCGCGATCGGCGGGTCGAACAGCGGCGTCTTGCCCCGGTCGAGATATTCCACGAAGGCCCGGATTCCGCCCTCGTAGACCATCTCGAACACCTTGGGCTCGACACCGCGGGCATCGGTGAGCACCAGCCGGACGCCGGAGTTGAGGAAGGCGAGCTCGCGCAGCCGGTGCTCCAGCGTGGACACGCTGAACGCGGTGTCGCTGAAGGTCGCGGGCGAGGGGCGGAAGGTGATCTCGGTCCCCGTGCGGTCTCCGGCATCGCCCAGCACGGCGAGCGGGGCGGTCGCCTCGCCGTTTTCGAACCGGATCGCGTGCGCCTTGCCCGACCGCCAGATGCGGAGCTCGAGCCATTCCGAGAGCGCGTTGACCACCGAGACGCCCACCCCGTGCAGCCCGCCCGAGACCTTGTAGGAGTTCTGGTCGAATTTCCCGCCCGCGTGGAGCTGGGTCATGATCACCTCGGCCGCCGAGATGCCCTCCTCGTGCATCTCGACCGGGATGCCGCGCCCGTCGTCGGTCACCGTGACCGTGCCGTCGCCGTTCAGCGTGACCGCGATTTCCGAGCAATGACCCGCCAGCGCCTCGTCGATGGCGTTGTCGACCACCTCGTAGACCATGTGGTGCAGGCCCGAGCCGTCGTCGGTGTCGCCGATATACATGCCCGGCCGCTTGCGGACCGCTTCCAGCCCCTTGAGGACCTTGATCGACGCCGCGTCGTACGCGTCGTCGGCAAGCTCCGGCCGGGGGTCCTGGACTGGCTCTGTCATCGGGCCTCCTGACGCGTCATGCGACCGGCGCGAGCGCGCCGTCGGCGACCGCGAACCGCTGCGCCCGGTCGCCCAGCCCCGCGAACGCCTCGGGCTCGGTCCCGGTGATCCATGCCTGGGCGCCGAGCGCGAGAACGGCATCGAACAGGGCGGCGCGGCGGTCGCGGTCGAGATGGGCGCCGACCTCGTCGAGTAGCAGGATCGGCGCGCTGCCCCGCTCGTCGGCATGCAGCGCCGCGCCGGCCAGCACGATCCGGATCAGAAGCGCCTTCTGCTCGCCGGTCGAGCACAGCGAGGCCGCGCGATCCCGGGCGACGTCGGTGCAGGCGAGGTCGCTCCGATGGACGCCGAAGGTGGTGCGCCCGGCCTCGGCATCGACTCTCCTGAGCGCCGCGAGCCTCTCGCGCACGGCATCCTCGACGGCGAGCGCCGGCATCCCGTCCAGCATTTCCTCGACCGCGCCCTCGACCGCGAGCGCGGCGGCGGGGAAGCCGCCCATCGCCCGGGCGCAATACGCCGCGAGCCGCCCCACCAGGCTGCGACGCGCGGCGGCCACCGCCACGCCGGTCTCCGCCATCGCGGTTTCCAGCGCGCCGAGCCAGGCCGCGTCGCCGCGCGCTCCCGAATCCCTGAGGATCCGATTGCGCTCGCGCATCGCCCGTTCGTAGCGGCCGACCCGCGCCGCGTGGTCGCGGTCGAAGCCGCCGACCAGCCGGTCGAGAAAGCGCCGGCGCTCGGACGCGCCCGAATCGAACAGCCGGTCCATCTCGGGCGTCAGCCAGTTGATCGTCACGCAATGCGCGAGATCGGCCTGCGAGGCGGCGTCGGCGCCGTCGATACGGACCGCGCGGCGCCGCGGCGGGTCTCTGCCTTCGGCGGCGATCCCGGTCCCCACCTCGACCGGCCCTCCGGCACCGTTCAGGGTCGCGGCGACCGACCAGGTTCCCGGAGTCCCGCCGCGGCGCGCGACCTCGCCCAGCGCCGCGCCGCGCAGCCCGCGGCCGGGCGCCAGAAAGGAAAGCGCCTCCAGAAGGTTGGTCTTCCCCGCGCCGTTGGCGCCGGTCAGCAGAACCGGGCGTTCGTCCACCGTCACCCGCGCGGACCCGTAGTTGCGAAAATTCGTCATCGTCAGGCGCCTGACGGCATGCCTGGGGCGCATGGTTGCCGCCCCCGCGTATGCGTTCTCCAGCGTTTCCCGCGCGCGAAGGGTCAAACGCGCATCGGCATCAGGACGTAGAGCGCGCCGGGATCCGCGTTGTCGCGGACCAGCGTCGGCGAGGCCCCGTCCGAGAGCATGAACCTGGCGCCGTCGTCGCCGATGAGCTGGGCGATGTCGAGCAGGTAGCGCGAGTTGAAACCGATCTCGAGCGGCCCGTCGGCGTATTCCACCTCGAGCTGTTCCTCGGCGCTGCCCGCTTCGGGGCTCGAGGCGGACAGGACGAGCGAGCCGTTGTCGAGGCTGAGCTTGATCGCCCGGGTCTTCTCGGTCGCGATGGTCGAGACCAGGTCGACCGCCTTGGCGAAGTTCCTCGGATCGACCTGCAGCGTCTTGTCGTTGGCGAACGGGATGACGCGGTCGTAATCCGGGAACGTGCCGTCGATCAGCTTGGAGGTGAGGACCGTGGATTCGACCGCGACGCGGATCTTGGTGTCCGACAGCGTTATCGCGACCTCGTCCTCGCCGTCGTCGATCAGCTTGCGGACCTCGCCCACGGTCTTGCGCGGGACGATCACGCCGGGCATCTCGGCGGCCCCTTCGGGCAGCGCCAGCTCGACCCGAGCGAGGCGGTGCCCGTCGGTGGCGACGATCCGGAGCTTCGCCCCGTCCTCGCCGTCCGCGGGGTGCATGTAGACGCCGTTGAGGTAGTAGCGGGTCTCCTCCGACGACATCGCGAAGCGCGTGCGGTCGATGATCTCGCGCAGCGCCTGCGCGCCGATGACGAAGGCGTGCGGCAGGTCGCCCTCGGCCATCACCGGGAAATCCTCGCTCGGCAGTGTGGCGAGCGAAATCCGCGACCGGCCGCAGCGCACCATCAGCTGGTTCTGCTCGCCGCCGCTGGCGATCTCCAGCTCGGCGCCCTCGGGCAGCTTGCGGACCACGTCGAACAGGGTCTGCGCCGGCACCGTCGTCGCGCCCGGCTGGGCCACCGTGCAGGGCACCCGCTCGACGATGGCGATATCCATGTCGGTGGCGGTCAGCGACAGCGTCGCCCCGTCCGCGTTGAGCAGCACGTTCGACAGGATCGGTATCGTCGTGCGCCGCTCGATGACGCCCTGGGCGTGCTGCAGCGACCGCAACAACGCCCCGCGTTCGATCGTGAGCTTCATCGTCCCGGGATCCCCGATTGAGGAGTTTCTCCTTCCGGACAAGGCGTGTTCCGCCGAACCGGCGGGTGGCGTCCGGCGCCTCCAATGCGCCCCGAACGAAGCGCCGCGCGCACCGTCGCCACTATAGCACAACCTGTTGCTGCAATGGGAAGAATCAAGGGCTCGGCGCGGCGGAACGGGATGCCGGAAACGACGCCGTTCTAGGCTTCCAGCATCCGGCGGAGCAGCTCCACGTCCTCGTCGAAGCTGGGGTCGGCCTGCCGCAGGTCCTCGACCTTCTGCACGGCGTACATGACGGTCGTGTGATCGCGCCCGCCGAACTTCCGGCCGATCTCCGGCAGCGACCGCGAGGTGAGATGCTTGGAAAGATACATCGCCACCTGGCGGGGCCGCGCCACCGCGCGCGACCGCCGGGCCGAATGCATGTCGGCGAAGCGGATGTTGAAATGTTCCGCCACCCGCTTCTGGATCTCCTCGATCGTCACGCGCCGCTCATGCGCGCGCAGCAGGTCCTGCAGCACCTCCTGGCAGGTCTCCAGCGTGATGTCGCGCCCGACCAGGGTCGAATGGGCGACGATGCGGTTGAGCGCGCCTTCCAGCTCGCGCACCGAGGCGGTGATCTTGTGGGCGAGGAATTCGAGCACCTTGGGCGGAACCGCGACGCCGAGATGTTCCGCCTTGGATTGCAGGATGCCGACCCTGAGCTCGGTGGTGGTCCCGTGGATGTCGGCCACCAGCCCCCAGCCGAGGCGCGAACGAAGCCGCTCCTCCATGCCCTCGAGGTCGGACGGCGACTTGTCCGCCGACACCACGACCTGCCGGTTGTTTCCGACCAGGTCGTTGAAAGTATGGAAGAATTCCTCCTGGGTGTTTTCCTTGCCGTTGATGAACTGGACGTCGTCGATCATCAGCACGTCGACCGAGCGGAACTGCTCCTTGAACGCCATCGTGTCCTGGAAACGCAGCGCCCGGATGAACTGGTACATGAACTTCTCGGCCGACAGGTAGACCACGCGGCGGTTGGAATGCCGCCCGCGGATGTGCCAGCCGATCGCATGCATCAAATGCGTCTTGCCGAGCCCGACCCCGCCATAGAGGAAGAGCGGGTTGTAGGTGGCGGTCGGCGATTCCGCCACCCGGCGCGCCGCCGCATAGGCGAGCTCGTTGGGCTTGCCCACGACGAAGTTGTCGAAGACGAAACGCGGATCGAGCGGGCCGCCGATGTCCCCCCCGTTGCGTTCGGACGCGGCGCGGCCGGAGCTCGCCGCGGCCGCGGCGGGCGCCTCGTCGGCCGGTTCGGGTGCCTGCGGCGAGGGCCGGGCCGGCGTCGCGGCCCTCCGCTTGCGCTCGCGCTTCGCCGGCTCGGCCTGGATCTCGATGTCGAGCGTCTCGATCGCGTCGTTCTCGTCGGTCCAGAGCTCGAGGATGCGCTTGGCGAAATTCTCGTTCACGTAGTCGCGCATGAAGCGGGTCGGCGTCGCGATGCGCACCGCGTTCCCGTCGACGCCGAGCAGCGTCAGCGGCTTGAGCCAGCTGCGATAGGACGAATCCCCGACCTCGGCGCGAAGCAATCCCCTGACCCGTGCCCATTGCGCAGAAATCCGCGAATCCATCTTCGTCCCCGCCGGATTCAGGATTCGTTCGCGGGATTTGCGGCGAACGCGCGGGCGTCCGCCGTTCCGGTTCGAGGCCTGTCTCCCCTCAGCGATTTCAATCCGCCCACCCTGGCCTCAAAGTCAGCCCCGCCTCACGCGAGGAAATAAAGAGCCGTCCGTCGTCAGGTATTAGTCCCACGATGCGATAGTAATTCGTAGAATTCGCAAGTATTGGGAATGTCCTGCCGGGTTTTTATTGTTCCGAGGACACCCCCACGCTGCCCTGCCTCAAAACAGTAGCCGCCCCGGACGGATCGCGCAATGCCGTCTTGGCCGCCGGAACCGATTATTGCAGAAAAAAGTCGCCCCCCGGACCGCCCCGACGCCGGAAATCGGCCGGGCGTCGCCGGTCTCTGCCGCTCCGGGCTGTGGATATCGGGGATAGTTCGAAGCGCCGGGTTCGCGGGGGAGAGGACTCGCTTGGCGACCCCTCCGTACTCTCTCCCCTCCCGCTTGCGGGAGGGGTTGGGGGAGGGTGGGGCGGCGGCGGCGCGGGGTTTTCCTCGGCTCTAGCCGAGCGTCTTGAGCCGTGCGTTCAGCCTGGCGATTTTCCGGGCGGCGGTGTTGCGGTGGAGGATCCCCTTGCCGACACCGCGCATCAGCTCGGGCTGGGCCTCCTTGAGCGCCGCTTCGGCCGCCTCTCTGTCGTTGTCGGCGAGCGCGGCCTCGACCTTCTTCACGTAGGTCCGGACACGGCCGCGGCGGGCGCCGTTGATGTCGGCGCGGCGGGCGTTGCGGCGCGTCCGCTTTTTGGCCGATTTGATGTTCGCCATCGGTCGTACCCGTTGCCTGGTTCGGATGGGGACCGGCTTTTAGCCCGCCCGCCGCGCCCCGTCAACCGAGCGGGCGGCGGTTTACCTTCATGCCCGTCGGAACGATATTAGTCCCATGACGCTGTTGAAGATCGCCCGCATGGGCCATCCGGTGCTGCTCGCGGAGGCCGAGCCGGTCGCCGACCCCACCGCGCGCGAGATCCGCCGCCTGGTCGACGACATGGTCGAGACCATGGAGGACGCCAGCGGCGTCGGGCTCGCCGCGCCGCAGGTCCATGTGAGCCGCCGGGTGATCGTGTTCAAGGCGCCCGCCGAACGGGCCGGGCCGGACGGGCCGGAGGATGCCGGGGCGCCGCTGACCGCCCTGGTCAACCCGGCCTTCGAGCCGGTGGGCGAGGAGATCGAGCTCGGCTGGGAGGGGTGCCTCTCGATCCCGGGCCTTACCGGCGCCGTGCCGCGCCACGCCCGCATCCGCTATCGCGGCACCGCGCCCGACGGGCGGGCGGTGGAGCGCGAGGCGCGCGGCTTCCACGCCCGCGTGGTCCAGCACGAGATCGACCATCTCGACGGCATTCTCTACACGATGCGGATGAACGATTTGCGCATGCTGGCCTTCTCGGACGAGATGCGCCATTTCGCCGAGGCCGCGCGGGCCGAGGGGTGAGCGGTCCGATGGCGGGACAGGGCGACGATCTCCGCGACCGGCTGGTTCTCGCCGCGGTGCGCCATGCCGCGTCCGAGGGATGGGTCCCGGCCGCGATCCGGGCGGGCGCGGCGGAGGCGGGCATCGACGAGGTCGAGGCGCGGCGCCTCCTGCGCGGCGGCCCGCGCGAGCTGTTCCGGGCCTTCAACGACTGGGCGGATGCGCGGATGGCGGAGGCGCTGGAGGCCGGCGGCGCCCGCCGGCCCAGGCTCAGCGAACGGGTGGAGCGGGCGGTGCTGGCGCGGCTCGGGGCGATGGAGCCCTATCGCGAGTCGGTCCGGCGCGGCGTCGCCTTCGCCGGACTGCCCCAGAACGCGGCGCTCGCGATCGCCTGTTACGCCCGCACCGTCGACCGCATCTGGCGCGCCGCCGGGGACCGCTCGCACGATTTCAGCTTCTACACCAAGCGCGCCCTGCTCGCCGGGGTGCTGGGCGCGACGACTCTGGTCTGGCTCGACGACCGCTCCGAGGACGGCGCGTTCACCCGCGCCTTCCTGCGGCGCCGGCTCGCCGACGTGCTGCGGATACAGAAGCTGCGCGCGGGCGCGAAGCGGCTCTCGGCGCGCCTCGCCGACCCCCTCCGCCCACCCGCCGGCCTCCGCCGCCGCCGGTCTCCGCTTTTCTAGGGCGGGATGCCGGGGACCGGCCGGATGGAGAGACGCGCCGGCGCGGGGATATTTCGGTGCGGCGCCTGTCTGGCGCTCGTCGTCGGCGCGCTGGCCGCCCCGGCACGGGCGGCGGAGCCCGTCGATCTCGAGCTCGTCATCGCGACCGACGTCTCGCGCAGCATCGACCATCAGGAGGCGCTGCTGCAGCGCGAGGGGGTCGCCGCGGCGTTCCGCAACCAAGCGGTCATCCGCGCCATCGGGTCGGGAATCCTCGGCCGGATCGGCGTCGCCTATATCGACTATTCGAGCCGCGCCTATAACAGGATCGTCGTCGACTGGACGATCGTGCATGACCGCAAGAGCGCGGAGGCCTTCGCCGCTCGTCTGCTCGCCGCGCCGCTGACCTTCGGTCGGCGGACCTCGATCAGCGACGCCATCGAGATGGCGCAGGAGATGATCGAAACCAACGCGCTGGAGGGGACGCGGCGCGCGATCGACGTCTCGGGCGACGGGCCCAACAATCACGGGCGGCTCGTCAGCGCGGTGCGCGACGCCGCCATCGCCCGGCGGATCGCCATCAACGGGCTTCCGATCGTGAACGACCGCGGCGGGTTCGGCCGCAGGTTCTACCTGCCGGACCTCGACAAGTACTATCTCGGCTGCGTGATCGGCGGGCCCGGCGCGTTTCTCGTGGTCGCCAACAGCTTCGAGGACTTCGCGCTTGCCATCCGGCGGAAGCTGATCCTCGAGATCGCGGGCGCGCCGGCCCCCCGCCTCATCCGGGTATCGTCGCCCACCGGATACGTCTATCCCAGGGGCTGCGACATCGGCGAGCGCATGTGGAACTACTGGAACGATCCGTAGGCGCGGCGTTCTCCCGGATAGCAAATTAGTTCCGTCTTGGGGCAATGTTTCACGTGAAACATAGGTCAACAACACTGACCTTTGTTTCACGTGAAACATTAGGCCGTCTCCGACCCCCGCGGCGTCAGCCTCGTGACGTGGCCCATCTTGCGGCCGGGGCGGGCGTCGGCCTTGCCGTAGAGGTGGAGGCAGGCGCCGGGCTCGGCGGCGATCCGCGGCCAGTCCCCGGCTTCGGCGCCGAGGATGTTGGTCATGACGGCGTCGCTGTGGCGCGCCGCATCCGCGAGCGGCAGCCCGCAGGCGGCGCGCACCGCCTGCTCGAACTGGCTCGCGGCGCAGGCGTCCAGCGTCCAGTGGCCCGAATTGTGCACCCGGGGCGCGATCTCGTTGGCGAGCAGGGCGCCGTCCCCGGCGACGAAGAACTCGACCGTGAGCACCCCGACATAGTCGAGCGCCCCGGCGATCCGCGCCGCCAGCGCGCGCGCCTCGCCGTCCACCGCCGAGGGAATGCGCGCCGGAACGCGCGAGGTCCGCAGGATGCCGTTCTCGTGCGCGTTCTCGGCGGTGTCGAACGCCGCGGTCGAACCGTCCCGCCCGCGCGCGACGATCGTCGAGACCTCGCGCTCGAAATCGACGCGCGCCTCCAGGATCGCGCGGCCGGCGCCGAGTTGCCGCCATGCCGCCTCCGGATCGTCGCCGGGTCCGACCGCCCGCTGGCCCTTCCCGTCATAGCCGAGCCGCGCCGTCTTGAGGATCGCGGGCGCGCCGATGTCCGCCATCGCCCGACGGAGGTCGCCGGCGGACGCGACCTCCCGGAACCGCGCGGTGGCGACGCCGATAGCGTTGAGGAAATTCTTCTCCGCAACCCGGTCCTGCGCCACCGCGAGCGCCTTCGCGTCCGGGCGGACCGGAACCGTCTCCGCGATCCGCATGACCGCCTCGGCCGGAACGTTCTCGAATTCGAGCGTGACGACGTCCACCGCGCCCGCGAAGGCGTCGAGCGCCGCCTCGTCCCCGTAATCCGCGCGGGTCGCCAGCGTGGCGATTTCGGCGGCCGGCGCGTCCTCCTCCGGGCAGTAGACGTGGCAGCGATAGCCCAGCCTCGCCGCCGCCAGCGCGATCATCCGGCCGAGCTGGCCGCCGCCCAGGATGCCGATGACCGAACCCGGCGGCAGGCCCGCCGGCGCGCCCGCCATGTCAGTCCCCCGGATCGGCGGGGTCGACCGGGACGGCGTCGGACCGGCGCTTCCGCCAGTCCTCCAGCCGTTCCGCCAGCGCGGGGTCGAGCAGGGCGAGCACCGACGCCGCGAGCAGCCCCGCGTTGAGCGCGCCCGCCTCGCCGATGGCGACGGTCCCGACCGGCACGCCGCCCGGCATCTGGACGATCGAGAGCAGGCTGTCGAGCCCGGAAAGCGCCTCCGAGCGCACCGGTACGCCGAAGACGGGAAGCGTGGTCATCGAGGCGACCATGCCCGGCAGATGGGCCGCGCCGCCGGCGCCCGCGATTATCGCCCTGATCCCCCGCCCGCGCGCCTCCCGCGCGTAGGCGTAGAGCCGGTCGGGCGTCCGGTGCGCCGAGACCACGCGGGTCTCCACCGGAACCCCGAGCTCCTCGAGCACGTCCGCCGCGTGGCGCATCGTCGGCCAGTCCGACCGGCTGCCCATGATCACGCCGACCAGCGGCGCGTCCTCCTTCCGGTACCCTGCGGGCAAGATCCGTGCCTCCGTCGGGCGTCAGGCGATGATGTCGGGGACCAGCAGCGCGCGGATGCGCGCGATCTCGTCCTTCAACCGCAGCTTGCGCTTCTTGAGCCGCTGCACCCGCAGTTGGTCGTAGACCGGCGTCTCCGCGATGCGGGCGATCGCGTCGTCCAGATCGCGGTGCTCCGTCTCCAGCTCGGCGAGACGCCGCCGCAGGATGTCCTGCTCTCCCATGGTACCGCTGCAAATCCGCGCAAACCGGCCGCACGATAGCAGAACGCGCTCCGAACCGTTATCACTGGCGGGGTCCGGATCCCCCGGATCGAGGAGAAAGACGTGGCGGCCGAATTTCCCGACCACCCGTTCTGGGACTTTTCGCTCAGGGTCTACGGCAGCGCGGGCGTGCCCGAGGCCTGCCTCGTGCTGCAGGAGCGCCACGGGATCGACGTGAACGTGCTGCTCTACTGCGCCTGGCTCGGCGCGAGCGGGAGGGGGACGCTCGACGATAGCGACATCGCCCGGGTGCGCGGGGCGGTCGATGACTGGCACCGCGACGCGGTCCGCGCCGTCCGCGCCGTCCGCCAGCGGTTGAAGGGCGGGTTCGGCGGCGCGCCGGTCGATCTCAGCGAGCCGATCCGCCGGCGCATCGCCAAGATCGAGGTCGACCTGGAGCATGTCGAGCAGCTGATGCTGGCCGGCTCGGTGACCCGCGACGCCGACGAAAGCCTCGGCGACGCGGCGCGGCTCGACCATGCGCTCGGCAACGTGCGCCTCTATTTCCGGGCCGAGGGGATCGCCCCAGACGCCGCCGACGCCGCCGAGACCGCGATCATCCTCGGCCCCGCGTTCGACGCGCTCGGGCCCGCCGCGGTCGCCGAGGCGGTCAGGGCGCGATTTGCCGCCTGATCGCGGACATCTCCCGCGAGAGTCGATTGCATCGGTCGCCCGGCAGGGTATCCTGATTCCCACACGCCGAAGGGAACGGGAGGACGGTCGATGAATGTCGAAGAGCAGGTCGCCTCCTTGAAGGCTCGCCACGCCGAGCTCGAGGAGGCGCTTTCCCAGGAAAACGCGCGGCCCCTGCCCGACGCCGCGACGATCGCGGATCTCAAGAAACGCAAACTCAGGATCAAGGACGAACTGGCCCGGCTGACGGTAACGACCGGCTAGTTCCGCGCCCCGGGCGCCCCGACCCCGCGCCGGGGGTCTTTCGCCGTCATCCCCATCGAGGAGGCGATGCCGTGAGCGAGCGCTACAACGAAATCTACCGCCGGTCCCTGAACGACCCCGAGGGGTTCTGGGCCGAAGCCGCCGAGGCGATCGACTGGGACCGGCGCTGGGACCGCGTGATCGACGACGGCGCGCAACCGGCGGCGCGCTGGTTCGCGGGCGGCATGCTGAACACCTGCCACAACGCGCTCGACCGGCATGTCGCGGCGGGGATCGGCGACCGGACGGCGCTGATCTACGACAGTCCGGTCACCGGCGCGCAGCGCAGTTTCACCTATGCCGAGCTGCGGGACCGCGTGGCGCGGTTCGCCGGCGCGCTCGCGTCGCGGGGCATCGGCCGCGGCGACCGGGTGGTGATCTACATGCCGATGGTGCCGGAGGCGGCGATCGCCATGCTCGCCTGCGCCAGGCTCGGCGCGGTCCATTCGGTCGTGTTCGGCGGGTTCGCCGCCAACGAGCTCGCGGTGCGGATCGACGATTCCACGCCCAAGGCGATCGTCGCCGGCTCCTGCGGGATCGAGCCCAACCGGGTCGTCCGCTACAAGCCGCTGCTCGACGCGGCGATCGAGACCGCCCGCCACAAGCCCGAATTCTGCGTCATCCTGCAGCGCGAGGCCGGACCCGCCGAGCTGGTGCCCGGCCGCGACGTCGACTGGGACGAGGCCGTGGCGGCGGCCTCCCCGGCCGATTGCGTGCCGGTGGCGGCGACCGATCCGCTCTACATCCTCTACACCTCGGGGACGACGGGCCAGCCCAAGGGGATCGTTCGCGACAATGGCGGGCACGCCGTGGTGCTCAAATGGTCGATGCCCAACATCTACGACACCGGGCCGGGCGAGGTCTTCTGGGCCGCCTCCGACGTCGGCTGGGTGGTGGGGCACTCCTACATCGTCTACGCGCCGCTCCTGAACGGGTCGACCAGCATCCTGTTCGAGGGCAAGCCCATCGGCACGCCCGACGCCGGCGTCTACTGGCGCACGATCGCCGAGCACGGCGTCAAGGCGCTGTTCACCGCGCCGACCGCCTTCCGCGCGATCAAGAAGGAAGACCCCGGCTGCGCGCTCCGCGCGGCCTACGACATGTCGGGCTTCGAGGCCCTCTACCTCGCCGGCGAGCGGGCCGATCCCGACACCGTCAAGTGGGCCGAGGACCATCTCGGCGTGCCGGTGATCGACCATTGGTGGCAGACCGAGACGGGCTGGCCGATCGCCGCCAACTGCGTCGGCCTCGGGCGGGTGCCGGTCAAGTACGGCTCGCCCACCCGCGCCGTGCCCGGCTGGGACCTGCGGGTGCTCGACGAGGCGGGCAAGGAGCGTCCGGCGGGCGAGATCGGCGCGCTGGTCGCGCGCCTGCCGATGCCGCCCGGCTGCGCGCCGACGCTGTGGAACGCCGACCGGCGCTTCCGCGAGGCCTACCTGACCGAGTTCCCGGGCCACTACGCGACCGCCGACGCGGGCTATATCGACGAGGACGGCTACGTGTTCGTGATGGCCCGGACCGACGACATCATCAACGTCGCCGGGCACCGGCTCTCGACCGGCGCGATGGAGGAGGTGCTCGCCGAGCATCCCGACGTCGCCGAATGCGCGGTGATCGGCGTCGCCGACGCGCTCAAGGGCCAGGTCCCGTTCGGGCTGCTGGTCCTCAAGGACGGGGTCGAGCGCGACACCGGCATCATCGTGGACGAGGCGGTCGGCATGGTGCGCGGGCGGATCGGCCCGGTCGCCGCCTTCAAGTCGGCCTCGGTGGTTGCCCGCCTGCCCAAGACGCGGTCGGGCAAGATCCTGCGCGGCACGATGCGCCAGATCGCCGACGGCGAGGAATGGAAGATGCCGGCGACCATCGAGGACCCGGCGGCCCTCGACGAGATCGCGGCGTCGTTGAGCGCGGCCGGCTACCCGAACTGAGAATCGGGGTCCGGCGGCTCCGGCGGATCGGGCTCGGTCCGGGCAAGCTGTTCGACGGGAAACACGCCTTCGTCGTCGATGGGCTCGGGGACGTAGCCCGCCTTCTCCAGCGCCGCGTCGAGATCGGCGCGGGTGCACAGCTCCAGTCCGACCGGCTCGCGCGGCTTGATGTTCGCCATGTTCCAGTGGGTGCGCTCGCGGATCGCGACGATGGTCGGCTTGGTGGTGCCGATCAGCTTCGAGATCTGCCCGTCGGTGAGGTCGGGGCAGTGGCGCACCAGCCAGGCGATCGCGTCCGGCTTGTCCTGGCGGCGCGCGACCGGGGTGTAGCGCGGCCCCTTGGTCCTGGGCGACGGGCGCGGGATGTCCTGGACCGCCATCTCCAGGCGCGCCGCCGGGTCGGCGCTGCACCGCTCGATCTCCTCGCGGGTCAGCTGGCCGCTGGCGATCGGGTCGAAGCCGATGATCCCGATCGCGACCTCCTCGTCGGCGATGCTCTGCACCTCGAGCTCGTGGAGGCCGCAGAACGCGGCGATCTGCTCGAAGGTGAGCGCGGTGTTCTCGATCAGCCACACCGCGGTGGCCTTGGGCATCAATGGGTTGCTCATGCGCTTTCTTTCGTCGCGGCCCGGTGGGTTCCGGGGGTTTTCAAACGGTCAACACGATCTTACCGATATGCGCGCTCGATTCCATCAGCGCGTGTGCCTCGGCTGCCTCGTCGAGCGCGAAGGTGGCGTGGACGACTGGCCGCACGCTCCCCTCGGCGAGCAGCGGCCAGACCTCGCGTTCGAGGGCGGCGGCGATGGCGCCCTTCTGGGCGACGGTCCGGGGCCTCAGCGTGGACCCGGTCAGCACCAGCCGCTTGACCATCAGGAGGCCCAGCGGGATCGTCGCCTCCGCCCCCTCCCGGACCGCGATCTGGACCAGCCGCCCCTCGACGGCGAGCGCGCGGACGTTGCGCGCGAGATAGTCGCCGCCCACCATGTCGAGGATCAGGTCGACGCCGCGCTTCTCCGTCAGCTCCCTGACGACGGCGACGAAATCCTCCTCGGCGTAGTTAATCGCCCGCTCCGCCCCCAATTCCTCGCAGAAGGCGCATTTCTCGGCGGTGCGCGCGGTCGCGAACACGCGGGCGCCGAAGGCGCGCGCGATCTGGATGGCGGTGGTGCCGATCCCGCCCGAGCCGCCGTGGATCAGCACCGTCTCGCCCGCCTTCATCCGTCCGCCGTCGAACAAATTGGTCCAGACGGTGAAGAAGGTCTCGGGCAGCGCCGCCGCCCGCACCGTGTCGAGCCCGTCCGGGATCGGCAGGCATTGCGGCACCGGCACCGCGCAGTACTCCGCATAGCCGCCGCCGCTCACCAGCGCGCAGATCTCGTCCCCTGGCGCCGGCCCGGATACGCCCGGGCCCTGCGCCACGACGGTGCCCGCGATTTCCAGCCCCGGCAGGTCGCTTGCCCCCGGCGGCGGCGGGTAGTTGCCGCGGCGCTGGGCGACGTCGGGGTAGTTGACCCCCGCCGCCGCGACCTTCACCAGCACCTCGCCCTCGCCCGGCTGCGGGACCGGGCGGGTGCACGGCCGCAGCATGTCGGGCCCGCCGGGCTCGGATATCTCGATCGCCTTCATCGAGGCAGGAACGGTCTGGGTCATCGCGGGGGTTCGGGGTCCGGTCGAACGGGTTGCCTGTCTAGCGGCTGGGCGACACACTGGCAAGGCGGATCGCAGGGGGGATGGCGGCGTGGACGAAGAGGACCTGACACCCCAGAAGGGGCCCAGGAAGCTCCGCGAGCTCGACTCGCTCTCCATCGGGGAGCTCGAGGAGTACATCGCCGAGCTCGAAGCCGAGATTCGCCGCGTGCGCGAGGACATCGACAGGAAACAGCGCCACCGCGCCGGCGTCGAGGGGCTGTTCAAGCGCGGCTAATGTTTCACGTGAAACAAAGGTCAGCACTGTTGACCTATGTTTCACGTGAAACATTAGCGTGAAACGGTATTTTTCCCGTCCCCCGGGGACGGAACGACCGACCGCCCGCGCTCCGGAACCCGGTGCGGAGAAGCGCGTGGCGGGGAAAACCGGCGTCCCGCCAGCGGTTTGCGGCCCGGTCTTCGCATGGCGGTTCCGCGCGGCGCGGAGTCATCATTGCATCAAAACCGAAGGCATCAAGATGCCTTCCCTAGCCCCTCCCGGAGGGAGGGGAGAGGCGGCGGAGAGGCCAGCCGTGAATCCTCACCCGCTCGCTGGCGGCTCCGGCGACGTTCGCAGGCCGTCGTTCGCCCCGCTGTCACCCCGGCCTTGAGCCGGGGTCCAGGGAAGCCGGGCGGGAGCGGTACCCGTGGCTCTGGACCCCGGCTCAAGGCCGGGGTGACACCTTTGGAGTCGGCCACGGTGCGACCTTTGTGTCGATCCTTGGTGAGAAGTGCGGGCTAATGCGCCTCGGCCCAGTTGCGGCCCCGGCCGGTCTCGACGGTGAGCGGCACGCTCAGATGGGCGGCGTTCTCCATCGTGCGGGCGACGAGGGCGGCGGTGTCGTCGAGCTCGCCGTCGGGGACCTCGAACAGGAGCTCGTCGTGGACCTGGAGCAGCATCCGGGCGCCGAGGCCGGCGTCCGCGAGCGCTCCGGGCAAGCGGATCATCGCGCGCTTGATGATGTCGGCCGCCGCGCCCTGCAGCGGCGCGTTGATCGCCGCGCGCTCGGAGAAGTTGCGCCGCGCCGGGTTCTTGTCGGCGATCGCCGGCGTGTGGCAGCGCCGCCCGAACGCCGTCGTCACGTAACCGTTGGCGCGCGCGAAGGCCTTTGTGGTCTCCATGTAGTCCCGAATGCCGGGATAGTGCTCGAAATAGGCCTCGATATAGGCCCGCGCCTCGCTCTGCGGGATGCCGAGCTGGCGCCCCAGCCCGAACGGGCTGATTCCGTAGATGATCCCGAAATTGATCGCCTTGGCGCGGTTGCGTACCGCCGGGTCCATCCCGTCCACCGGCAGCCCGAACACCTCGCCCGCCGTGCGCGCGTGGATGTCCGCGCCCTCGTGGAAGGCCTGCTTGAGCGCCTCGATGTCGGCGACGTGGGCGAGCAGGCGAAGCTCGATCTGCGAATAGTCGGCCGACAGCAGCGTGCGGCCCTTCTCGGCGACGAAGGCCTCGCGGATCCTGCGCCCGTCCTCCGTGCGGACCGGGATGTTCTGCAGGTTGGGCTCGTTCGAGCTGAGCCGCCCGGTGGACGCGATCGCCTGGCCGAACGAGGTGTGGACCCGCCCGGTCGCGGGGTTGACCGCCTCGGCGAGCGCCTCGGTATAGGTGCTCCTGAGCTTCGCAAGCTGGCGCCAGTCGAGCACCAGGCGGGGGAGCGCGTAGCCCTGCGCGGCGAGCCCTTCGAGGATGTCGGCGCCGGTGGCATACGCGCCCTGCTTCGTCTTCTTGCCGCCTTCGATCCCCATCTCCTCGAACAGCACCTCGCCGAGCTGTTTGGGCGACCCGATATTGAAGTCGTGCCCGGCCTCCCGGTAGATCGCCTCGGCGAGCGCCGCGCCCCTCCCCTCGAAGTCGCGCGAGAGCGCGGCCAGCACCGGGACGTCGACCTTGATCCCCGCCCGCTCCATCCCGGCGAGAACCGCGACAAGGGGGCGTTCCAGGGTCTCGTAGACGGTCACCATCCGGTCCCCGACGAGCCGGGGCTTGAGCAGGCGGTGGAGCCGCCCGGTCATGTCGGCGTCCTCGGCCGCGTAGTCGCGCGCCGCATCGAGCGGAACCTCGGCGAAGCCGACCGCTTTCTTCCCTGATCCCGCGACGTCGGAGAACTTGATGTTGGTGTGGTCGAAATGGTGCTTGCAGAGCTCGTCGAGCCCGTGGCCGTGCATCCCGGCTTCGAGCACGTAGGAGAGCAGCATCGTGTCGTCGACCGGCGAGACATCGATTCCGTAGCGCGCCAGCACCTCCATGTCGTACTTGATGTTGTGGCCGATCTTGAGCACGCCCGGGTCCTCGAGCAGCGGCTTGAGCGCTTCGAGCGCGCCGGCCAGCGGGATCTGTCGCGGCGCGTCCGCCGGCCCGTCGATCAGGTCGCCCGTCCCGCCGCCGGGCGCGACGTGGGCGAGCGGGACGTAGCAGGCCCGGCCCGGCTCGACGGAGAGCGAGACGCCGACGAGCTCCGCCCGCATCGAATCGAGCGATGTGGTCTCGGTGTCGACGGCGACCGCGCCGGCGTGCGTCGCCTCTTCGATCCACCGCGCGAGCTCCGCCGCGTCTGTCACCAGCGTGTAGTCCAGCCCCTCCGGCGCCGGTTCCGCCGCCGCGGCGGCATCGTCCGCGCCGGCGGCCCCCGCGGCCGCACCGACCTGGGCCAGCATCGACTTGAATCCGTGCTCGCGGAGGAACCCGCTCAGCACCTCCGCGTCGGGCGGGGAAACGACAAGCTCGTCCACCGCCTCCGCCACCGGCGCGTCGATCCTGAGCGTCACAAGGTCGCGCGAGACGCGCGCCATGTCGGCGTTCTCGATCAGGTTCTGGCGCCGCTTGGGTTGCTTGATCTCCTCGGCCCGGTCGAGGAGCGTGTCGAGGTCGCCGTAGGTCCGGATGAGCTCGGCCGCGGTCTTGACTCCGATCCCGGGAACGCCGGGCACGTTGTCGGTCGAGTCGCCCGCGAGCGCCTGCACGTCGATCACGCTCTCCGGCCCGACGCCGAAGCGCTCGATCACCTCCTCGCGCCCGATCGTCAGATTCTTGGCCGGGTCGAGCATCGAGACGCCGTCGCCGACGAGCTGCATCAGGTCCTTGTCCGAGGACACGATCACCACCTCGTGCCCCTCCTCGCGCGCCATGCGGGCGAAGGTGGCGATCAGATCGTCGGCCTCGAACCCCGGGAGCTCGATGCAGGGCACGTTGAAAGCGCGCGTCGCGTCCCGGATGAGGCCGAATTGCGGCACCAGCTCTTCCGGCGGGTCGCTGCGGTTCGCCTTGTAGTCGGGGAAGATGTCGTTGCGAAACGACACGCGCGCGCTGTCGAAGATCACCGCGAAGCGGCGCGTGCCGGCGTCGCTCAGCAGCTTCGCCAGCATCTTGGAGAAGCCGAACACCGCGTTGACCGGGACCCCTTCCGGGTTGGTCATCGGCGGCAGGCCGTAGAAGGCGCGGAAGATGTAGCCCGACCCGTCGACCAGATAGACCGGCTCCGCGCCTTTTTCTCCGGTCTCCGCCATCGTCCCCTCCGTCCGCCCGGCCCGGCCTGTCCCCTTTATACCGTCATGGTCGGCGCAGGCCGACCATCCACGTTTTGTTTTTCCTGCTTATCCTTGAAGTTCCACCGTTGG
>JAPPIT010000194.1 GCA_028820505.1 Defluviicoccus sp. | reverse complement strand
GCGCGGGCGAGGCGGCGGAGGGACGTGGATGCCCGGAACAAGTCCGGGCATGACGACTGGGAGGGAGAGGCGTGCCGGAGATCGCTCGTGCCGCCCGACATTGTCTCCACCGTCACGCCCGAACCGGACGCGCCCTAGAATCTCCCGCCCAGTTCGGGCGAATCGGCTTGGTAGCGGTAGGCGCGGAAGACCCGGTTGGCCTCGCCCGTCCCCGAGGGCCCGAACCAGGGGTTGACGTATTCCCACACGATGTCGCCGTCCGGCGTCACCTCGAACAGGCGTCCCGTCAGCCCTTCGCAGATCAGCGTGTTGCCGGACCGGAGCCGTTGCGCGCCGGAGATGTTGGGGCTGAAGAAGTTCCACCTGGGCACGTCCTCGTAGCGCCACACCTCCTCCCGGGTGCGCGGATCGATTTCGACGACCGCCGAATGAAACACCCCGCGCGGCACGTGGATGCCGTTCGCGAACAGGAGGATGTTGCCGTTCTCCAGCATGGTGCAGTCATGCTGCTGGCCCCACCCGTCGTCGCGCATGAACCATTCGACCGCCCTGGTCCGCTTGTCGACGATCAGGATCGTGCTGATCCGCCGGAAGCTGAGCATGATGTTGCCGTCGGGAAGCTCCTCGCAGGCGTTGCAGTGCGCGAACTCGAGCCGCGTGCTCATCGGGTGAAGCGGGAAGTCCTCCAGCGCGAGGTCGCTGTGGGCGTGCCATTCCCACGCGATGTCGCCCTCGGGCGTCACTTCCTTGAGGAAGTCGCCCCACATTGTGCCGCCCTCGTCCTCGCTGCCGGGCTCGGCGCCCCTGACGCGCTCCGCCGCCGCCGCCGGCATCGGCTCCCAGCCGATATAGAGCGTGTTGCCGTTCGCCAGACGCCGGAAATCGTGATGGTGCGCGTCGTCGACATGCTCCCAGAGGAGATTGCCGTCCCAGTCGAACTCCTTCAGATGCCCGCCCTTGCCGCCCGCAGGCTGCGGCCCGGACTCGACCTTGACGCCGCAGAGCAGCCGCCCGCCCGGAAGCAGGTACCCGTAGTCGCCGGGCAGCCCGCCGATGTCCCAGCGGTGAACGACATCGCCCCCGAGGTCGATCAGCAGCGCCTCTTCGCGCTCGAGCGGCGCGAAAAGGGTGTAGCCCCCGGTCGCGCGCGCCTCGTCCAGTATCGTCAGGCCGGTCGCAAGGGGGCGCATGCCGAAACCGTGGCAAATGACGACAGCGGTGTCCAGCATCGACGCAGCCTGGAGCAATGCGGCCTCATCGCCGGAGCCTTTCCCGAATGTCGTCATGCCCGGACTCGTTCCATTGCTGTCCGGTTTAACTTCGGCACTGGCTCTGTGCCGACGGGCGGGGACAAGGCTGAGCGGTGTGGACGTTCTCCGGCACTCCCGTTCCCCCCGGTCGTCATGCCCGGACTTGTTCCGGGCATCCACGTCCCTCCGCCGCCTCGCCCGTGCCCGTCCCGCACCGCGATGCCGCAAGACGTGGATGCCCGGAACAAGTCCGGGTATGACGGTGGGGGGCGGCGGGGTGACAACGGGAGGGCAGATGCGGGCAGGCCGCGATCCGTGTCCCGATCCGGCGGGCGGGCCGGAAACGCGCCCGTGCCAACGCCCTGCACCCGATCCAGCCTGTCTTAACCGGACAGCAGTGGACTTGTTCCGGGCATGACGGGGTGGGGTCGTCGCCCCATTGCCATGCCGACCTGCTAGGATGCGAGCGAGCTCGGTCCGGGAGAGGGTGCATGGCCAAGGCCCTGGTGGTTCACGAATATGGCGGTCCGGAGGTACTGAGCTGGGAGGAGGTGCCGGTCGGGGTGCCGGGGCCCGGCCAGGTGTCGATCCGCCACACCGCTGTCGGGCTCAACATGGCCGACACCTACCGCCGGCGCGGGGTCTATCCGCTCAAGCTGCCGGTGATCGTGGGATCCGAGGGCGCGGGCACGGTCGAGGCGGTGGGCGCGGGTGTCGATACCCTCGCCGTCGGCGACCGGGTGGCCTATGCCGGGCCGCTCGGCTCCTACGCCGAGGCGCGGACCGTCGCCGCCGACAAGATCGTCCGCCTGCCCGACGGGATCGACGACCGGACCGCGGCGGCGATGATGCTGAAAGGACTCACCGTCCATTACCTCCTCCACTGGACCCGCAAGGTCGAGGCGGGCGACACGGTGGTCATCCATGCCGCCGCCGGCGGGGTCGGGCTGATCTTCTGCCAGTGGGCGAAGCATCTCGGCGCGACGGTGATCGGCACCGTGGGCTCGGACGAGAAGGCCGGGCTCGCCGCCGCGCACGGCTGCGACCACCCGATCGTCTACACGCGCGAGAATTTCGCCGACCGGGTGCTGGAGATCACCGGCGGGGAAGGGGCGCACGCGGTCTACGATTCGATCGGCGCCGACACCTTCCTCGACTCGATCCGCTGCCTGCGCCCGCGCGGCACGGTCGCTGGGTTCGGTCAGGCCTCGGGGCCGTTCCCCGATCTCGACACCGGGCTCCTCCAGCAGGGCTCGAAATTCGTCACCCGGCCCGGCCTCGGCGACCACATCGCGACGCGCGGGATGATCGAGACCGCCGCCGGGCGCCTGTTCGACCTGGTGGAGCGCGGCGTCGTCGCGATAAACGTCAACCAGGACTGGCCGCTATCCGAGGCGGCCGAGGCGCACCGTGCCATCGAATCCCGCGTCACCACCGGCTCCACCGTCCTGATTCCCTAAAGGCAAACGCGATGAACAAGGATCTCAGAACCTTCCTCGCCGAGGCCCGGCAGATGGGCCCGGAATATTTCCAGTCGGTCACCCGCCCGGTCGATCCGGTCTACGAGCCCTGCGTGATCCAGCAGAAGCTCGCGGCGCGCGACGACTATCCCGTGATCCGCTTCGAGAAGGTCGACGGCTCGGAGCTGCCGCTGGTCACCAACCTGTTCGGCAAGTACGAGCTGCTCGGGCTCGCGCTCGGCGTCGACCCGGACCGGCCGAAATCCGAGATCCTCGACCGGTTCCGCGAGCGCGTCGCCGAGCCGGTGCCCGTGAAGCCCGTCCCCCGCGAGGACGCCCCGGTCAAGCAGGTGGTCATCGAAAAGGATGAGGTCGATCTCGGCAAGTTCCCCATCGTCAAGCACGCGGTGAAGAACTCGGGCAAGTACATCGCCATCGGCTGCCTGGTGGTGAAGGACCCCGAGACCGGGGTGCTCAACGCCGGCGTCTACCGCCACGAGATCAAGGGGAAGGACGAGCTCGCCTGCATGTTCAACCCCGCCCATCACGCGGGCTACATCTACCGCAAGTACCGCGAGATGAATAAGCCGATGGACGCGGTGCTGTTCATCGGCCACCACCCGGCCGCGATCCTCGGCACGCTGTCGAAGCAGCCCTTCGATTCGGACGAGTACGAGATGATGGGCGCGCTGATGGGCGAGCCGCTGGAGGTGGTGCCGGGCGAGACCGTCGACATCCCGGTCCCGGCCTGGGCGGAGATCGCCATCGAGGGCTTCCTCGACCCCGCGAAGGAGACCGCCGACGGCCCGTTCTCGGAGTACACCGGCTTCTACGGGCCCGCCAAGGCCCCGGTCGGGCTGATGCAGGTGACCGGGATCACCATGCGGCGCGACGCGATCTACCACGATCTCGACCCGTCGCACCGCGAGCACAACCTGGCCGGCGCGCTCACCTTCGAGACCGCGCTCTACAACTCGGTCGCGAAGCTGGTCCCCTCGGTCACCGGGGTGCACCTGCCGCCGTCGGGGAACTGCACCTTCACCGCCTACATCAAGATCAGGAAGCGGGTGCCGGGCGAGGGCAAGTCGGCCGGCATGGCGGCGCTCGCCGGCGATCCCAACGTCAAGATCGCCGTCGTGGTCGACGACGAGATCGACATCTACAACGACTCCGACGTGCTCTGGGCGATCTCGACCCACGTCCAGGCCGACCGCGACGTGACCGCGATCCCGTTCGCGATGGGCGCCCATCTCGACCCCTCGGCCTACGGCGAGGTCAGGACCGACAAGGGCCCGATGCAGACCAAGATGATCGTCGACGCGACCCGCCCGGCGACGCTCCCCTTCGCCGACCGCATCGTGCCTCCCAAGGAGGCGTGGGACCGGATCAGGCTGGAGGATTATCTGGACGGGTAGGGGTAGGGGAGGCGTCCGCCTGTTCCCTGCCGTCATGCTCGGCGAAGGCCGAGCATCCACGTTTTGTTTTTTGTCCGGCCGCCCGAAAAACTCGTGGATGGTCGGCCTCCGCCGGCCATGACGGAGGAGAAGTCCGTCGCTGCCCGCCCGTTTTGCCGGGTTCCCGGCCGCCACGAATCGTTGACTCCCTCCCTCCGGATTGAGAGCATCGCCGGACTTAACGGGAGATCCCCCATGGCCAAGCTTCGGCATATCGCGATTTCGGTCCAGGACCTGGAGGTCGCGCAGAAATTCTTCGAGGACGCGTTCGACATGAAGGCGGTCGGCAAGGCCGGCAGCGGGGTCTACATGTCGGACGGCACGATCAACGTCGCGCTGCTGGCGCGCGAGGGGCGGCCGCTCGGCTACGAGGGCGAGGAGCCGTTCTACGGCATCGAGCATTTCGGCATCTGGGTCGACGACATCGACGAGGCGCGCCGCAAGGTCGAGGCCGCCGGGGCGACGCACGTGATGGGCGAGCCGACCGGCAACCCCAACACCTTCTACGAGGTGAAGTACCGCGACCCGCTCGGCCAGATCTTCGACCTGACCGAGAACGGCTGGCGCGGCGCGGTCAAGGAGGTCGTGCCGGCGGAAGAAGAAGCGCCGGCGGAAGCCGCGGAGTAGCGCCGTGGCCGAGATCCACGATCTCGTCATCGCCTGCGACGACGCGATCGACCCCGGCACGGACTATCGAGGGCCGGCCGAGATCGCGGTGAAGGACGGGCGGATCGCGGCGTTCGCGCCCGAGCTGCCGCCGCACCGAGCGGGCCGGCGGTTCGACGCGCGCGGCAGGACGGTCTGCCCCGGGCTGATCGACTTCCACGTCCATGTCTATGAGTGGGTGACCAATTTCGGCCTGCACCCCGACGAGGCGGGGGTGCATTCGGGCGCCACCACCATCGTCGATCAGGGGAGCTCAGGCGCGTGGACCGTCGGCGGGTTCGACGCCTACATCGCCCGGCCGGCCGAGACCGACGTGCGCGCGTTCGTCTCCGCCAACCTCGCCGGCGCGCTCAAGGGCGGGATGGAGGGCACCACGCTCCACAACCCCGGCATGATGCGCATCGAGGCGATCGCCGAGGCCGCCGCCGCGTATCCCGGCCTGGTCAGGGGCATCAAGAGCCACGGCGAATCGGGCGGGCTGTCGCACTGGGGGCTGGAGGTGCTGAAGATGGCGGTCGAGGCCGGCGCCGCGGCCGGGCTCCCGCTCTACGTCCATACCGGCGAGCTGTTCCCGGTCGACGAGGCCAACCGCCCCGATCCCGCTTGCGTGCTGGAGCAGGTGGTGCCGGCGCTGAACCCCGGCACCACGCTCGCCCATGTCTACAGCACGATGCCGGACGGGATCATGGGCGAGGGGGGCGCGGTGCCCCGGGTCGTGCACGAGGCGCTGGAGCGCGGCATCCATTTCGATATCGGCCACGGGGTGAATTTCTCGTTCGACATCGCGCGGCGGATGATGGGCGAGGGCGCGCTGCCCAACACGATATCGAGCGACGTGCATTCCGACTTCCACGCCTATCACGACGATTCGAAGCTCGACTACAGCCTGTGCGGGGCGATGTCGAAGCTCTGGGCGCTCGGCATGGACCTCGCCGATGTCGTGAAGCGGGCGACGCTCAACCCGGCCCTGATCCTGGGCGAGGAGAACGAGATCGGCACCTTCGCTCCCGGCAGCCGCGCCGACGTCACGATCCTCGATCTCGCCGAAGGGCGCTGGGTGCTGACCGACTCCCTGGGCGAGGAGCTCGTCGTCGACCGCCGCCTTGTGCCGGAAACGGTGTTCCGCGAGGGCCGGGAGATCGCCCCCAACCGCCGCCTGCTCCGCGACGTCTGCCCGCCGGAGATGCGCGCGGCCGCGTAAGCGCCCTTCGATACGGCGCTGGCGCGCCTACTCAGGGTGAGGGAAACAAGTAAGGCCCCTAATTCGAATGCGACGGGCGCCAGCGGAAGGCGCGGTGCTCCAGCCTCGCGAACACGCCGTGCTCGAGGATCAGCATCAGGATCACGAACAGGATCACCCAGGCCAGCACCTGCTCCATGCTGAACTGCTCGAACCAGAAGAAGAACATGTAGCCGATGCCGAACTTGATGCCGAAGGTCTCGGCGAGCGCGACGATCTTCCACGTCATCCCGAACGAGAAGCGGAAGGCGGAGAAGATGTAGGGCATGAGCTGGGGCAGGTAGACCTTGCGGATCAGCGCCCGCCGGTCGGCCTTGAAGGACTTCGCCATGTCGATCAGCGACTTGTCCATCGCCTTGGCGCCCTCGAAGATGTTCACGGCCACGAACGGCGTCACCACGCCGATCACCGCGACCAGGCTGCCGACCTCGTTGAAGCCGAACCAGAGCACGGCGAGGAACACCATCAGGATGGTCGGCATGGTGAGCGCCAGCGGGATCAGCGCGAGCAGCGAATGCTCGAAGACCTTGCGCAGCCCCATGGTCAGCCCGATGCCGATGCCGGCCAGCATCGCCGCCGCGAAGGTGACGAAGATCCGCGCGAGCGAGATGCCGATGTGGAAGAACGCGGTCTGACCCTCGGGGCCGAGCGTCACCAGGTTGGTGAGGATGGTGGCGCCGATCAGCACCGGTCCGGGCAGCACCGTCTCGTCGCCCATCCAGAGGGAGGTGATCCACCAGATGATCACCAGGACGACGATCGAGCCCGCCCTGAGCCCGACCGCTTTCCATTTCGAGCTCATCCTAGCCCTCCGCGATGGCGTCGGCGTCGAGCACGCTGAAGAACTCCCGCACGAGGTCCTTCTCCATGTCGAAGATCTGCGGGTCCTCCGGCTTGCGGGGGCGCGGCACGTCGACGTCCACGCGCTTGAAGATGCGCGCCGGCTTGGTGCTCATCATGTAGATGTGGTCCGACAGGAACACCGCCTCGCCGAGGTCGTGGGTGACGAACAGGATCGTCGTCTTGGCGCGCGCCAGGATGTCCATCAGGTCGAAGCGCATCTTGCGCGCGGTGATCTCGTCGAGATGGCTGAACGGCTCGTCCATCAGCAGGATGTCGGGCTCGATGGCGAGCGCGCGGGCGATCGCGACGCGCTGCTGCATCCCGCCCGAGAGGTTGAGCGGATAGTTCTTCTCCTGCCCGGCGAGGCCGACCATTTCGAGGTACTTGGAAACCCGCTCGCCCCACACGTTGCGCGGGATCTGCTGCGCCTCCAGGGCGAACTGGAGATTGCCCTCGACGGTGAGCCAGTTGAGCAGGCGCGCGCTCTGGAAGACGTAGCCGATGCGCGGCTCGCCGCCCTCGCCCGCACGGGGATGCACCGTGACCGACCCGCCGTCGCTGGGGTCGTGGGTCTCGATCCCCGAGATGATGTTGAGCAGCGTCGACTTCCCGCAGCCGGACGGGCCGACGATGGCGGCGAAGCTGCCCTCGTGCACCTTGAGGCTGATCGCGTCGAGGACCACGAACTTCTCTTCGCCGCCCGGGACGTTGAAGCGCTTGGTGAGGTTGTCGACGGAGACGACCGTCGCCCGGTCGGGCCCGGCCTCATCCAGGGTCACGGTTGCTTGGTCAGGTTGCAAATTTGTGCCTCCAGACGAATGTGCGCTTTTCCCACAGGCGGAAGATCAGAAGATCGATCAGGGTCATGATGATCATGAAGCTGATGCCCCAGGCGAGCATCATGTCGACGCGGGTGTCCTCGAACCAGAAGACCAGCCGCTGGCCGACCCCGCTGGCGACGCCGAACGCCTCGCCCACCAGGACGATCTTCCACGACAGCGAGAGCGCGATCTTGAGGGCCGAGAACAGGTAGGGCATGAGCTGGGGGATGATCACCTTGCGGATCACCAGCGCCCGGTTCGCCCGGTAGACATGGGCCATGTCGATCAGGGCCTTCTCGACCGCCTTGGTGCCCTCCCAGACGTTCATCGAAACGAAGGGGAAGACGATCAGCAGCACGGTCAGCAGCGGCGCGATCTCCGACAGGCCGAACCAGAGCACCGCGAGGAACGCCCAGCAGATCGCCGGGAAGGTCAGCAGCACCATGATCCAGCTGTCGAGGAACGCCTCGAGGTCGCGCCTGAGCCCCATGAGCAGGCCGACCGCGGTCCCGATCAGCATGGAGAGGACCAGCCCCTGGAAGATCCGCGAGACCGTCTGCCAGACCACGAGATAGGACTCCGCCTGGCCGTAAACCTCGATTGTCCGTTCCAGGAGGAGGAGCGGACCGGGCAGGAACACCGGCAGGAAGAACTGCGAGATCAGCTGCCACAGGATTATGGCGGCGACGATCGTCACCAGCCCCGGCAGGAAGCCGGGCCTGAAGAGCTCCCAATCCCTCATGGCGCGCCGACCGGCGCGAGGGCGGATAGGCGTGCCGGCCCGCGCCGCCGCCGAAGATTCCAAGTCATGCTCGTCTCTCGTCTCCGCGAACCCCGCAGTATCGCATACCGCGCCCGGCGGGTGTATCCCCGTCGGCGCGGGTTGCGGTGTTTCGATTGTAGTCACATGGTAGTCTTGAATCGTGAACCGCGGCGCCGCATATTGGCGGGGTCCGACCGGAAACGGAGCGATCCGCCATGGAACTTTCCCTGCGCGAGGCGAAGGCGCGCCTCTCCGAACTGGTCTCCGCGGCCCGCAACGGCGAGCGCGTGATCATCACCAGGCACGGCCGGCCGGCCGCCGAGCTGGTGCGCTGCGACCGCCGCGGCGGTATCGACTTCGACAAGCTGGAGGAAACGCGCCGGCGCCTCGGGATCGAGGACGCGCCGCCGGAAGAGGTGGAGGCCATGACTGCGGCGCTCCACGATTCGGCTCTAAGCCGCCGGGTGCTCGGGCTGGAAGACGAGGACGATTGCTGAACCGTGCACGTTCTCCTCGACACGACCTATCTCTACCGCCTGATGGAAGCCCTCGGAACGTTGCCCGAGGCGGATCGCCTGTTCCTTGCCGCCAACGACGCGCGGCTCTATGTCAGCGCGGTTTCGATCTGGGAGATGCGGCTGAAGCACAACGCCCGCCACCCTTCGGGCGACCGCAAGAGCCCGTTCGATCCGGGCGACGTGATCGCCACGCTGGAGGGCCAGGACATGACCTTCCTGCCCATGACCATGGCGCACGCCGCGAAGGCGCTCGATCCGCCGCTCGGGCACAAGGATCCGTTCGACGAGCTGCTCCTCGTGCAGGCCCAGGAGGAGGGCCTGAGGCTGCTCACCGCCGACCGCCGCCTGGCGCGGCATCCGCTGGCGGTGACGGTGTCGGACTGATGGGCGATGCCAAGGAGAATGACCCGGAAACCCGGTCGGTAGCGATGAAGAAACGTCGTTGCGACCTCGACGAGATGCTCGACCGGATAACGGCGGACAATCTTCATCCCGAGCAGGATACCGGCGAGACCCAGGGCAGCGAGGAATGGTAGCCGGCCGGTACGTTCCGGATGCAGGACAACTCGTGTGGCTCACGTTCTCGTCCCGGGCGGGACACGAACAGGCGGGTCGTCGCCAGGCGCCGGTCCTTAGTCCGCGTCGCTACAACGAGAGGGCCGACCTCGCGCTTCTTTGGGGCTCATATCGATTACTTGACAGCCGACCGTCGGGCGCGGGAACCGCCCAGTTTCCCCCCGTCATGGTCGGCCTTCGCCGACCATGACGGTGAGACAGCAAGAGTGACGACGCTTCCGTCTGGAACGGACAGGTTCTAATTCTTCCGTTTCGGCCTCACCGCGTCGGTGCGCGGCTGAACTCGTTATTGGCGGCGACCAGGGCGGCGAGGCTCCGCATGAGCCGGGCGCGGTCCCCTTCGTCGAGCGGCGCCACGAGGCGTTCCTGGGCGCGCAGCATCGCGGCTTCCATCCGCTTCGTCAGCGCCTCCCCCTCCTGGGTCAGATAGGCGAGCTTCACGCGGCGGTCGGCGGCGCCCTGGCGGCGTTCGATCAGCCCGCGCTGGGCGAGGCGCTTGAGCACGTCGGCGGCGTTGGTGCGGTCGATGCCGGCGTCGCGGGCGAGCGTGATCTGGTCGCGCCCCGGCGCGATCGAAAGCGCCGTCATCACCGCGTACTGCACCGGCGTCACGTCGAAGGTCCGGCACTCCTCGAGAAACAGCGCGACGTGGATCTGGTGCAGCCTGCGGATCAGGAAGCCCGGCCGGTCCCAGAGCCGCGCCTCGATCTCGGCGGCGGGCGCGGTGTCGTCCCTTGCGTCTCCGCTCATCCCGCCGGGCCGGAAAGCAGCAGCCCGTTGTTTCCGCCGAGGATGCCGGCCCCGGCCTCGCCCATGGCGCGGATGTCGTCGACGAAGGCCTTGACCGCTTCGGGCTTGCGGATCTCCTGCGGATAGTCGCTCGCTAACACGATGCGTTCGGCCGGAAGCTCCACCAGCGAGGTCGCGACCGAGCGGGCGTCGCCGCAGAATCCCGCGGTGTCGAAGACCATGCGCTCGGCGAGGTACGAATCGAAATCGCCGTCGGGGTTGCGGCCGTGCCGGTCGTTGCCGGCGGTGCCCCAGAACTCGCGGTCCTGGTAGCTGCGGATACGCCCGAGCACCGACGCGATGCCGCCGCCGAGATGCGCCATCTGGATCGTCAGATCGGGGTGGCGGTCGAGCACGCCCCCGTTGATCAGCCGCACCGTCGCCTGGACGAGCGAGAATTCGCGCCCGACCGCGCGGGCGAGGTCGTAGGCGTCGAACTGGCGCGCATGGGTGAGCCTGAGCGCCGGATGGACGAACACGTAGAGCCCGAGCCGCGACGCTTCCGCCCAGAAGGGATCGAGCTCCGGCGCATCGAGTCCGATCCCGTCGAACTCGGACGTGATCACCACGCCCGGGAAGCCGAGTTCGCCCGCGCAGCGCGCGAGTTCGCGCATGGCGTCGGGGCCGCCGAGCGGGTGGGCGTGCGCGGTGCCGACGAAGCGGCCGGGCCAGGCGCGCTCCGCCGCCTTCGCCGCGTCGTTACAGAGGACGGACTTCTCCAAGCTCGAACACATGCCCTCGGCGCAGGAGAGCACCGCCGCGCCGATCCCGGCCGCGTCCATCATCGCGATATGGGCGTCGAGATCGACCAGCAGGTTGTGGAAGCTGTAGGACGGCACCCCGTGCTCGTCGTAGCGCGTGAACGGCTCGTCGCCGGTGCCGTCGGGCAGCAGCTCGCGAGGCAGGAAATGGTGCTGGAAGTCGACGATCATTGCATCGCCGTCTCAACGCCCACGATCCGGGCCGGGTTGAGCGTCGAGACCGTGCGGATCTCGTCCGCGTCGAGGCCGAACGCCTCCATGTAGCCCCGGATCAGCCGGATGCACTCGACCGAGTTGGGGAACAGCGGCTCGCCGGCGTCGGACGACAGCGTGCAATGTTCCGGACCGACCTCGCGAATCGCCTCGTACATGCGCGCCGGGTCGACGCCGAGCAGCGGCGAAAGCTCGTCATAGGTGAAGTTGAGCGTGATCCCGGCCGCGGCGAGGCGCTTCATGTGATCGATCTCGAGGTCCACGAAGGGGCTGAAGGGATGGTCGACCACCGCCCGGTCGAAACCGAGCGCCGCGACCAGCTCGGCGAGGCGGTCGATCTCGGCATGGGTCGCGTGGCCGAAGAACAGCGCCACGCCCCTCTCGGCGCACAGCCTGACGATGTCCGCGATCTCGTCCCTGAGCCGTCCGTCCTCCTCCAGCAGGTAGTGGCCCTTGGCGAGCGCCTCCTCCCAGGGGAGCGGGTCGGAATGCGCGGACGGGTCGGCGTCCGGGTTCCACCAGATCTCGCGCCCGCCGACCTTGGCGTAGGTGTTGGCGTGGTTGAACACCGGAAGCCAGAGCGCGATCGCCCCCGACTCGATCTGCTCCTCGCACCAGCGGCGCGTCGGGGCCGAGCCGTCGAACCCCATCAGCGCGCCGGCCCAGCATTCGATCGGCCGGATGTCCTCCTCGGCCTCGGCCCAGTCGTCGAGCGCGTCCTGGATACGGGCCACCGCGTCCGCCGGGCGCGCGAAGTCGGTGATCGTCTTGAACAGGAGGCCCCGCATGCCCGAGACGGAGGCGAACCTGGCGAGCGCGAGCGCGTCCTGCTGGCCGCCATGGGCGTGGCAGTGGATGTCGATCGCATCCGTCACGTTCGGCGCCTCCGGCGGATAGAGCACGCCGGGCGCATAGCCGCGCCGCGCCGGATAGGAGGTGACGCAACGCTCCTCGGTCGGGGTCGCGGGGGTGGTTCTCGCCATCGCCTGTCCTCGCCTGCGGATCGGGATACCGGCGCCAGACTACACCACAAGGCGTGCGCGCGTGCGAACGCCTCGCCGGACCCCGGGCCCGGCGCATTCGACCGCCCGGTACGGCGAAGTCGCCGTCCGGGAGGTTCTATGGGAGGGGTATGGAGGCGGGCGCGGGAAGCGCCCGCCCGGGCGAATCAGTCGAGGGCGACGAGATTCTCCGCCGACGCCCGACCGTCGCGGCCGGGAACGAGTTCGTATTCGATCTTCTGGCCTTCGCGGAGGCCGTTGAGGCCCGCCCGCTCGACCGCGGAGATGTGGACGAAGGCGTCCTTCGAACCGTCGCTCGGCTGAATGAAGCCGTAGCCCTTCGTCGCGTTGAACCATTTCACCGTACCGGTAGGCATCGCTACTCCTTTCGCGTTTCTCCAGACCGCGACGGGCACGATGCCGCGCGCAGCCGTTTTGAAGATGGTCAATTCCAGGAGCAGCTTGATATACGCGGCAACGGCCTAACAAGATACGTCTGGGAAATTTGCGCCATCCCCTTCTTCATCGCACCGGTCGGCCCGAGTTGCAACCCCGCCGGTGCACCGTCCGGGCGGTCCGGTTCAGACGCCGCGCGCGTCGACCGTGGTCTCCGGGGCCTGCCGGGCGCCGAAAGACCCGCGCCTGAGCTTCTCGACATAGAACGAATCGAAGGCGCAGGGCGGGTAGCGCGCCGGCTCGCCGTCTCCGGCGATGCAGCGGATTTCGGCGTCGTAGTTGGGGTTGTGGAAGAACACGATCGAGATCCGGTCGGGACTGTCGCTCCCTTCCGGAAGGCCCACCCGGTGCAGCGTCGACACCCAGCGGTGGTTGGTCCAGCGCATCATGGCGTCGCCGATGTTGCAGATGAATCCGCCCTCCGGCCTGACCACGTCGATCCAGCCGCCGCGGTGCAGCTTGACCTGGAGCCCGCCCGGCAAATTGTCGCCGCGCAGAATCGTGAGCGAGCCGTAGTCGTGGTGCTCGCCCGCCCGCCGCTGACCCGGCTCGGCGTCGTCGGTTCGGCCGGGATACCGGATCAGCCGGAGGCTCGAGGAGTGGCGGTCGATCCGGTCGTCGAAATAGCCGTCCTCCTGTCCGAGCGCGCGGGCGAATATCCGCATCACCGTGTGCGACAGACCTTCCATCGCCCGGTAATAGCCTTCCATGGAATCGCGGAAACCGGACTTGTCCGCCGGCCAGATATTGGCGGCGAAGAAGGCCCGCGCCCGGTCGCAGGTGTAGTAGGGCTCGTCCGGCACCGCGACCGGCCCCATCGCGAAGCTCTCCTGCAGGTCGGGCGGCGTGTCCTTGCCGAGCGAATAGGCGAGCGAGCGGTCCCGGAGCGCGTTCCAGCCGCGGCTGATGCGGTCCGCCGGACGCTCCACCAGCCGCTTCTCGCCTTCCGGCAGGGCGAAGAAATCGACCGCCTCCCGGCGGAGGCCGTCGATCGTGGGTTCCGGCACGCCGTGTCCCACGATCGCGAAGAAGCCGCTCTCCCGGCAGGCCCGGTCGACCGCGCGGGCGACCTCGTCGCGGTCTGCCTCGCCTCCTTCGAGATAGGGGGAGATGTCGATCGTCGGAACGGGATGGTCCGCCATCTCTTTACCTTTCGTCGCGGGCGGCTGGCGCGGGTCGTCGACGGGTAGGCCTCTCCGCCGCCGCAGTCTCCCCCACCGTCATGCCCGGACTTGTTCCGGGCATCCACGTCTTGCGGCATCGCGGTGCGAG
>JAPPIT010000211.1 GCA_028820505.1 Defluviicoccus sp. | reverse complement strand
ATGTCGTCACCATCGCGGCGTGGGCGTTGGCCGGGTCGGTGTGGTGCAACGGCGGGTCGTCGCTGTTCGGCATGATCTTCAGCCCGGTCCGCGCCATCGCCGCGATGGGATGGACCTTCGCGAAATCCTGCCCTTTCAGCGTCCGGCTGTAATAGGAATTGGTCGGCACGACGGTGAAGACGATTCCCTCGTCCTCGCAGCGCTTCAGCAGGTCCGGCGCGTCCAGCACCGTGTAGCCGTGGTCGATTCGGTCGCAGCCGAGCAGGTCGAGGGCGGTCTCGATGTTGCGCGCCGGCTCGCCGAACTCGCCGGCATGGGCGGTGCGTTTCAGGCCGCTTTCGCCGGCCAGCCGGTAGGCCTTCCAGAATTTCTCCGGCGGATGGCCGGTCTCCAGATAGTCCATGCCGATGCCCACGGTCTCCTCCCGCGGATGGGCGACCGCCGCCTCGACCATTTCGTAGCCGAGCTCGGGCGGGGACTCCCGGTCGATCGACGGGATCAGCCGGCCGACGATGCCGAAATCGGCCTCCGCGTCGCGCAGCCCGGCGATCATGCCGTCGACCGAGGCCGCGTAGCCGATGTCGCCGATGGTCCAGTGGTCGGTCGGGTTCCAGAACATCTCGCGATAGCGCACGCCGGCGTCCGCGGCGCGCTTCTGGGTGGCGTAGACCGCGTCGCGGAAATCCTCCGGCGTGCGCAGGGACTGGCAGACCAGCTTCAGCGTCTTGAGCACCCGGTCGAAATTTTCCCCGCGTGCGTAGAGTTCTTCCGGTTCGTCATGGGGCGGCAGGGCGATTCCGTTTCGCGCGGCGAGCGCAAGCAGGGTTTCCAGCGGCACGGCGCCGGTGAAATGGACGTGCAGTTCGGTCTTCGGGATGGCGCGGCAGAATTCGGCGAGGTTCATGGGACACCTGTCGGCGGGGCGGGGCGAACCGGCCGGCATTGTTGGGCCTTGCCGGCGGATTGGCAACGTCTTGCGCTATCCGCCGGGTCCGCCCGCATCCTCCATCGCTATTGCGCCTTCGCCCCGAAGGCGCCGACGATGTTCGAGCGCTCGAAGACACCCGCCGTCTCCGCGTGCCCCGGCCCGTAGAAGCCGCCCTGGATGCGGTCGCCCGCCTCGCCGGCCCCGAACGTTCCGTCCGCGCCGACCGGGACGCCGGCGAACCGCACTTCCGCCGTCGCGTGCGCGGCGTTGCGGTCGATGTTCACGATGCCGGTGAAGGCGGCGTCGAGCGCGCCGGCGTCCATGTCGTAGCTGAGGACCGCGTCGCCCAGCAGGCGCTCGTGCCGATTCTCGCCGCTGGCGGGCCGTCCCACCATGAGGCCGCGCCAGGTCGCGCTGCCGGCCGGCCGGGCGCCGGTGAGGATTCCGCCGGCAAACCCGTTGCGGATGTCGACGGCGACACCCCCGCGCGTACCGCTTTGCGTCTGCACCGAAAACCCGCTGTGCTCCAGCCATGCCCCGAACGCCGTCAGGTCCGCGCCCATGTACCGCGTCGCCATCGCCGTCAGCGTGACGCCGTGTTTGGTGCCGAGCGGTTCGGTGCCGTCGTTCACCAGCTCGGAGTCGGAGATCCGAGTGACCTGGCTCTGCCCGGTGAGTTGGTTGGTCACCGTGCACCGGGCGCCGCTGCATTCCGACAGGAGGCGGAACGGAGGAAGCTGGGGCGAGTCCGTCTCCGCGTAGTAGTTGGAAAGGAACAGCGAGTCGGAGCGCGCCAGGAGGCCGGGCGCGCGCGCGACCTGGTCCTCGGGCGTCTCGGCGGGCGGCGCCAGCCCGGCGAGCCGTTGCACTCGCTCCGGGGCGCCCCACGGGGACGATCCGCCGGCGCAGGCAGAGAGGGCCAGCAGGCTGGCGCAGGCGAGGAGGATGGCGGGTTTCATGCTTGCCCCTTCGGGTCGGTCTGTCGTTCCGGGCCGCGGCGCGGATCCGTCGCGGCCGTCGCGGCGATCCTTCGATTCGGGATCGACCGGCCGCGCGACAGTCCGCGGGGCTGCCTCGCGGACATTGTGGAGACCGTGTCGTGAGATCGTCGTGAGCGAATAGACGAAAGTCGTGTGCGTCGCGGGGAATCCGCGAAGAATTCCCGGCGAGGCCCCGCGCTACGCCTCCGGCTTCGGCATGCGGTAGCCGATGCCGCGCTCGTTCAGGATCCAGGCCGGTCGGGCCGGGTCGTCGCCGAGCTTGCGCCTGAGCTGCTTGATGAAGGTGCGGATCCGGTCCGGGTCGCCGGAGTCCGGGCCGTTCCAGAGCTGGCGGATCAGCGATTCGTAGGTCGAGACCCGCCCCGCGTTCAGCGTGAGCAGGCGCAGGAGCTCGTATTCGGTGGCGGTCAGCCGCACCGGGCGGCCGCCCACGGTGACCCGCCGCTCCGCGTAGTGGACGGCGAGACCGCCGAGGACGAAGGTTTCCGGTCCGGCCCGCTTGCGGAGCGCGGCCTGGATCCGCGCCGTGAGTTCCGTCGCCGAGAAGGGCTTCACCAGATAGTCGGCCGCGCCCTTCTCCAGCGCCCGGGCCACGGTCTCGTCCCGCCCGTAGGCGGAGATGAAGATGACCGGCACGTCGGCGAGCTCGGGGACGGTCTCCATGAGCTCGATTCCGTCGGCGCCCGGCAGCATCAGGTCGAGCAGGACCATGCAGGGCCGCTCCGTCCTGACGAGCCGGGGCAGCTCCTCGGGGTCGCCGGTCACGAGCGGCGCATAGCCGGCCTGGGCGAGCGCGTCGCGCACGAAGCGGAGCGTCCGCGGGTCGTCGTCCACCACTAGGACGGCCTCCCGGCCGGCCGGCGGGGAGCCGTCGCGCGCGGCCCCGGGCGCGCGCGCGGCGTCCTCGGCGGCCGGGATCGTGAAGGTGAAGCGGGTGCCCTGGCCCGGCCCGCCGCTCTCGGCCCGGATGCGCCCGCCTTGCGCCTCGACCAGGCCCTTGCAGATGGCGAGCCCGAGGCCCGACCCTCCGGAGCCCGGACCGGCGTCGCCGCCGCCGAGGCCGGTATACTTGCGGAACAGGCGCGGCAGCTGCTCCGCCGGCACCCCCCTTCCCTCGTCCGAGACCGAAAGCGCGACGTGCGGGCCGTCATGCGCGGCGGCGACCCGGATGGGCGAGGAGCCGGGCGAGTGCCGGGCGGCGTTGGAGAGCAGGTTGCTCAGCACCTGCACGATGCGCGGGCCGTCGGCCAGCACCCGGGGCAGGTCGTCCGGCAGGTCGACCAGGACCGGGTGCGTGCTGCCGCCGTTCAGGAACGCGATTCTCGCCTGCTCCACCAGCTCCGCCGCCTCGGTGGGCACCGGCGTGACCGACAGCGTGCCGGCCTCGATGCGGCCCGCGTCGAGGAGGTCGCCGATCAGGCCCCGCATCCGGTCGGCCTGCTCGTCGATGACCCGGAAGAACTGGTGCAGCTCGACCGGGTCGAGCGCCGGCGAGGCGTCGAGCACGGTGGCGGTCGAGCCCTTGATGGCGGCGAGCGGCGTGCGCAGCTCGTGGCTCACCATGCCGAGGAACTCCGCGCGCAGTCGGTCCAGCTCCTCCAGCGGCGCGAGGTCCTGCATGGTGACGACCACGGACGCCACCGCGCCGTCCTCGGCGCGGATCGGCGTCGCGTTGACCAGCATCGAGACGCTCCGCCCGTCGGGCGCCTGGAGCACGACCTCCTCGGCGCGCACCGTGCCGGCCTTCGTCAACGCGTCCGCCAGCGCGAACCGGTCGAGGGCGATCTCGCGCCCGTCGCCGAACCGGCAGGTCACGGTCTCCCGCAGCCCGGCCGCGGGGTCGTCCGGCGCGCGCAGCGGCTCGACGAGCCGGTCCGCCTCGCGGTTCGACGACAGCGGCCGCCCGGTGCCGGCGTCGAGGACCACCACGCCCACCGGGGTCGTCTCGATTAGCGCCTCCAGGTCGGCCCGCGCGCGCCGCTCCTGCTCGTGGGCGCGGGCGTTGACGATCGCGGCCGCCGCCTGCGAGGCGAACAGCTCCAGCATCTCCTCGTCCGCCGCGCTGAACTCCGGCGCGTCCTCCTTGCCGGCGAGGAAGAAGTTGCCGACCTGCACGCCGCGGTGGCGCATGGCCGTGCCCTGCAGGGTCTTCTCGCGCACCAGCTCGTCGGAGTAGCCGCGCTCCCGGAACCAGTCGGGGAGGTCGGCGAGCCGGAACGAACCCGGCAGGTCGCGCAGATAGGCGAACAGCTCCCGCCCGTGGGGCCACGCGGCGAGCTCGCGGTGCTCGTCGGGGGCGAGGCCCGAGGTGACGAACTCGCGCACCTCGCCGGTCTCGTCGACGGTGACGATGAGGCTGTAGCGCGCGCGGGTGAGCAAGCGGGCGCTGTCGGCGGCCTCTTGCAGCACGGTGGCCAGCTCGAGGCTCGAGCCGAGGCGCAGCACCGCCGCGCTCAACGTCGAGATGCGCTCCTCCAGGACCTCGACTTCCCGCTCGAGCTCGGCGCGCCTCTTCAAGCGACCCTCCCGGATCGCGGCCGTCGGCGGACCGGGCCGGGTCCGGGCGGCGGGACGCCGGAGCGGGCCGGCGGATCCACCGATAAGATTCGTTGCAACATCTCCGAAACCCACACGAATTTTTCCGATAATAGCACAATTTACTCACGATCTCGACGCTATGCAAACGAGGCATAGGGCGTCGTTGCCCGTCGATTGGGCGCGCGCGCTTGCGAGGGCCGGCGGGGCAACGAGGGTCCTCCGGGCTTGGGTCCTCCGGGCGCCAGCGCGCGAGAGGCGCAGCTGTTACGGAGATCGCGCGGCCTGACGCCCCTCACTCAGCCCGGCCGCGGCCCGCACGGTCGGCCAGGCATGCCGCCTAACCCTCCGCGGCCGGCACCACCGGCAGCCACAGGCGCGACGGGTGCGCGGCGTCGTGGTGGAAGGTATCGGTGCCGACCTTGTACCAGAGATACTGGTGGGTGAAGATCGAGTCGGTCAGCGGCGAATCGCCGTTGACGATCTCCAGCCGGATGCGGTGGCCCTTCCGGAAGAGGTTGGAGAACGGCATCACCTCGATCTCGTATCGGTAGACCCTGCCCCGCTCGATCGGCTGCGGGTCGGCGTGGGTGTAGATCGGCCGGTGCGGCGTGCTCCTGGCCTCGTCCTTGTCGCGGTGGGACGCCCTCAGCCAGCCTTTCGAAACGTTGACCGACGCCGGCTGGCGCCCGGCCTGCCGGTCCTCGTCGGATTGCGGATGCTGGTCGGCGATCCTGACGACGAAATCCGTGTCGATCGCGGTCGAGGCCGCGTAGAGCTCGAGGATCGCGGGCCCGGTGACCTCCAGATCCGCTTCCATCGGCTCGGTGACGAAGGTGAGCACGCGGCGGATCGGGTCCGGTCCCCGCGGCCCCATCGCGACGACGCCGAGCTTCCAGTCATGGTCCGGATAGGCGTAGCTCGTGGCTCCGCCGTCGGCCGCAGGTGCCTCCGCGGTGAGCCTGCCGTCGTTGAGCGAGGTCAGGCTTCCCGACGGCCCGGCGGCGAGGTGGAAGGGCGTCATCTCCGCCCGGGGGAGCGGCCATTCCGCCTCCTCCCGGTAAACCTCGGCGCCCCGGATGTAGAGCTTGACCGGCGCCTGCGCTTCGTAGCCGTTGTCCTTGCCCTTGAGATAGCGGTCGTAGAACGGCAGCAGCTCGGTCTCGTGGTAGTCGATCCGGTCGAAATAGTCGTGCGCCTCGAACACATCGCGGGCGCCGGTGACGACCAGCCGTTTCGGGGCGCTCACCTCCTCGTAGCCCAGGATGTTGCCGCGCAGATGGAGGCCCATCTTGCCCCAGTGGCCGATCGACAGCACCGGCACCTCGATCTCGTCCAGCCGCTCCCAGGGCGTGCGCTCGCGCCACCACGCGTCGTAGGTCTGGCGGCGCTGGAACTCCCAAGCGATGTCGAGCGGCATCGCCTTGCCCGACGGGTCGCTGGCGGCGCGGTGCAGATTGTTGACCCGCACCAGGTTGTACCACCAGGCCATGAAATCGCAGTAGATGCCGCCGTGATAGGCGGTCCCGCGATAGGGGTCGACGGCGCCGTCATAGGGCGCGATACATTTGAGGCTCGGCGGGTTGACGATCCCCATGAACCACTGCGACCAGGCGTAGTAGGACTGGCCGATGCCGCCCACGTTGCCGTCGCACCAGTCCTGGCGCGCGATCCACTCGACGAGCTCGTAATAGTCCTGCTGCTCCGCCTTATCGAGGAAGTTGTAGACGCCCTCGGAATCGCCCGATCCGCGCACGTCGGCGTGGACATAGGCGTAGCCGTGCTCCTCCACGTACCACTCCACCGGCCCGACCTCGCGCCACAGGAACAGGCGGGAATGGGGAATGTCGTCGGTCGCGTACATGTAGGGCGAGGCGGCGAACAGCGCCGGGTACGCGCCCTCCTCCTCGGGCCGGTAGATGCGGAGCGCGATCCGCGTGCCGTCCCGCATCGTCGCGAAGACGCCCGAATCGACGCGCATGGAATACCGTTTCGCGCCCTCGCGCGCGCCTGTCGCCATGATGCCTCCCTGGCGGGGGTCGCCCGGCGCTACGCGCCTAGCCGCGCATGCCGGGACGCTCGAAGTTCCGGTCGAGATGCCCCTTGCCGGAGAGGTCGCCCTTCTCGAACAGCCAGCTGTAGCCGCCCTGCGGGTTGGTCAGGATCTCCCAGCAATTGTTGTCCATGTCCCAGAAGAAGAAGCTGTAGGTGCCGTGCTGCAGCTTGGGCTTCGAGATCCGGTGCAGGCCCCACTTCTCCGCGTCCGCCACCACGGTCTCGTGCGCCGCGTCGACCTCTTCCTGGGTCTCGACGTCGAGCCCGTTGTGGTTGAGCATCGGCATCTCCTCGGTGCGGTTCTTCTGCTCGACCACGGCGATGGTGTTGGGGCCGCCGAGCCGGATCAGCAGCGAGATCGGGCTGGTTCGCACCACCTGGAGCCCGAGGAACTCGGTGTAGAACTCGCGCGCCCGGTCGAGGTTCTTCGACTCCAGCGTGCCGTGCGACAGGAAGTTGAGCCTGAGCGCGGGTTCGGCGGCGGTCTCCACCGCCGGCATTTCCGCCTGGTCCGCCATCGTTTCCTCCTTCGTTCGTCGTCTCAGAAATACTTGCCCCAGCCGCCGCAGACTTCAACCGTCGACCCGGTCATGTAGCTGTTGCGCGGCGACACCATGAAGGCGGCGACGTCGCCGATCTCCTCCGGCTTTCCCCAGCGGCCGAGCATGGCGTTGGCCGCGAACTGCTTCTCGACCTCGTCCGCGGTGACGCCCCGCATTTTCGCCATCGCCTCGCGCCGCGGCGTCCAGCGCGGCGTGTTCACGAGGCCCGGGCAGAGATTGTTGACCAGGATCCCCCTGGCCGCGAGCTCGCCCGCCATCAGCTTGGTGAACGCGTTGATGCCCGCGTTCGGGATCGCGGTCGAGAACGAGCCCGGCATCAGCTGCTTGCCCGAGATGCCGGAAATGTTGAGCACGCGGCCCGCGTCCGATTTCTCCAGATGCGGCAGCGCCGCCTTGGTGGTGTGGACATAGGCCATCAGGTTGCGGTTGACGATCTCGTCCCAGTTGTCGGCGGTGAGCGAGTCGAGGTTGCCCGGCGTCATGCCGCCGACGCAGTTGATCAGGATGTCGATTCCGCCGAGCCCTTCGGCGGCCCGGTTCACGAATTCGGCGCAGCCTTCCTCGCTCGACATGTCGCAGGCGATCCCGACGGCGTTGACGCCCCTGGCCCCGATCGCCGCCGCCGCCCTGTCGAGCTGCTCCTGCCCGCGCGCCGAGATCGCGACGTCGCAGCCCTCGCCGGCGAGCGCCAGCGCCGCCGCGTAGCCCAGCCCGTCGCTCGCGCCCGAGATCGCCGCCTTTCGTCCCTTGAGACCGAGATCCATGTCGTCCTCCGTGTCGTGGTCGCGCGCCATTCCATACACGGCGGGGCGGGCGGGCAATAGCCCCTGTCCCCTCTGCCGTCACCCCGGCCGGAGCGCAGCGGAGAGCCGGGGTCCATGGCCCTGGACCCCGGGTCAAGCCCGGGGTGACGGTAGGGCGGACAAGCCCGATACACCTTTCCGTATCCGGCCCCTGCTCCTAATATCCCGGAAATCGACGATCGGGAGAGCAGCGATGATCAAGGTGAGCGATGTCGCCTACGGGCGGATCCGGTCTCCGGACCTCGACGCCCAGGAAGAGTTCCTGACCAATTTCGGCATGGTGCGGGCGGAGCGGACGAAGACGGCGCTTTACATGCGGGGCACCGACCCCGAGCACCACATCCACGTGACCGAGCTCGGCGATCCGGGCTTCGTCTCGCTTGCCTTCAACGTCGACAGCGAGGAAGAGCTGGAGAAGGCCGCGCGGATCGACGGCGCCTCGGCGGTCGAGGAGATGGACGAGCCGGGCGGCGGCAAGCGGGTGCGGCTGACCGAGCCCAACGGCTACACCATGGAGATCGTGCACGGCATCGAGATGACAGAGCCGCTCGACGTCTCCCGCTTCGCGCTCAACATGGGACCGGACCGGCTGGCGCGGAAGGGCGAGCTCACCCGCATCGACCGCGGCCCATCGCACGTCAAGCGGATCGGCCACGCGGTGATGATGACGCCGGACCTCAAGAAGTCGATCGCCTGGATCCGCGCGACGCTCGGGCTGGTCTGCTCGGACGACGTCTATGCCGGGGAGGAGGACAACATCATCCTGTCCTTCAACCGGGTCGACAGGGGCGAGGAATATGTCGACCACCACGTCTTCCTCTATATCGACGGGCCGAAGGCCGGGCTCAACCACATGGCGTTCGAGGTGCAGGACATCGACGACGTGATCATGGGGCACGAGCACATGCGGAGCCTCGACAAGTACGAGCATTTCTGGGGCCTCGGCCGGCACGTCCTGGGCAGCCAGGTCTACGACTACTGGGCGGACCCGTGGGGGCGGGTGCACGAGCACTGGACCGATTCCGACCGCCTCAACAGCGATACGCCGCCCAACCTGGTCGCGTTCGAGGACGGGCTGAACTCGCAGTGGGGCGATCCCATTCCCGAGAAGTTCGTCGCCCACGCCAGCCAATGACCCGAAGCGCCGGCCGCGTATCGAAGGAAGGCGGATGAAGCTCAGTTTCTTCACCATGCCGCTGCATCCGCCCTCGCGGAACTACGCGGAGACGCTGAAGGAGGACCGCGAGGCGATCCTGCTCGCCGACAAGCTCGGCTTCGCCGAGGCGTTCATCGGCGAGCACGTCACCGACCGCGCCGAGACCGTCACCTCGTGCCTGATGTTCATCGCGAGCCTCGCGCACGACACGCACGACATCGTGCTCGGCAGCGGCACGGTGAACATGTCGCTCAACCATCCGGCGATCATCGCCGGCCAGGTGGCGATGATCGACAACATCCTCGAAGGCCGGTTCCTGTTCGGGATCAGCCCCGGCGCGCTCAAGTCCGACGCCGAGGCGCTCGGCATCCTGCACCGGGACCGGAACGAGATGTTCGTGGAATCGATCGACCACGTGCTGGCGATCTGGTCGACCGACCCGCCCTACCGGCTGAAGGGCAAGTACTGGAACGTCACCACCGAGGAGTCGCTGATCGAGGAGATCGGCCAGGGGGTGATCGTCGGGCCCTACCAGAAGCCGCACCCGCCGATCGTGGTCACCGTGGTCGCGCCCTATTCCAAGGGTCTGACCGAGGCGGCGGCGCGCGGCTGGACCTCGATCTCCGCCAACTTCCTGATGCCCGAATGGGTGAAGACCCACTGGCCCAAATATGTCGAGGGGTGCGAGCGCGTGGGGCGCGTCGCCGATCCGGCCGACTGGCGGGTGGCGAAGAGCGTCTTCGTCGCCGACGACGCGAAGACCGCGCGCGAATACGCGCTGGAGAGCGCGAACAGCCCCTACCGCTTCTACTACAAGCAGCTGATGCGGAAGCTGATCAGCGCGGGAAGGTCGAACCTCTTCAAGCACGACCAGTCGATGCCCGACGAGGCGGTGACGCTGGATTACGTGACCGACCGGCTGGTCATCGCCGGCACCGTCGACAGCGTGGTCGACCAGCTCCTCGCCTTCCGCGGGCATGTCGGCGATTTCGGCACGCTGGTCTATGCCGGGCACGACTGGGTCGACAAGGCGCTGTCCCGGCGGTCGATGGAGCTGATGGCGAACGAGGTCATGCCCAGGCTCAACGAGGCCATCGGCGGCGTCGACGAGGCGGCCGAATGAAACCCGAGGTTCCGAGCCTCCTCGCCGATCCGCCGGCGACCAACCCCCTCTTCGGCGACCGCAGGCTGAAGATGGGGACGTTCTGCACCAACCTGAAGCACGGCTGCGCGATCTCCTCGATCGAGGGGACGCACGACGCCACCTGGCCGGCGACGGTGGCGCTCGCCGAGCTCGCCGACCGGATGGAGTACGAGGCCCTGGTCCCGGTCGGGCGGTGGCGCGGCTTCGGCGGGAAGACCGATTTCAACGGCGCCGGGTTCGAGTGCTACTCCTGGGCCGCCGGCATCGCCGGGGTGAACGGCAACTCGGCGATTTTCGCGACCTCGCACGTGCCGACCGTGCATCCCGTGATGGCGGCGAAACAGGCGACGACGATCGACCACATCTCCGGCGGGCGCTTCGTGCTCAACGTGGTGACCGGCTGGAACGAGTCCGAGTTCCGGCTGTTCGGCATCGACGTGCCCGACCACGACCGGCGCTACGACATGGCGGTCGAATGGGTCGAGATCATCCGGCGGCTGTGGACCGAGCACGAGCTGTTCGACTATGAGGGCGAGTTCTACCGGATCGGCGGCGGCCAGCTCCTGCCGAAGCCCATCCAGTCGCCGCGCCCGCCCTTCATGAATGCCGGCGGGTCCGAGCGCGGACGCCATTTCGCGGCGAAATACTGCGACGTCGCCTTCATCGTCGTCTCCAACCACGACATGGACGATCTCAAGGCGCAGATCGCGACCTACAAGGATCTCGCGCGCAGGGAATACGGCCGCGAGGTCGCGGTCTGGACCCACACCTACATCGTCCAGGGCGACACCGAGAAGGAGGCGCGGGACTTCTACAACCATTACGTCCACGAGCACGGCGACTGGGAGGCGGCGACCAACCTCACCGAGGGGCTCGGCATCAACGCCCAGACCGTGCCGCCAGAGGCGCTCGACTTCCTGCGCGAGCATTTCATCGCCGGCTGGGCGGGCTGGCCGGTGATCGGGACGAAGGATCAGATCGTCGACACCTATCTCAAGCTCGCCGACACCGGCATCGACGGCGTGCTCACCTCCTGGGCGCGCTACCGGGAAGGGATGGAGGAGTTCGCGGCGGACACCTACCCGCTGATGGTCGAGGCGGGACTCAGGTAGGGTTCGCACTGTGGGAGCGCCCTCGGATGAGAATCAGCGCCAGACTGGATGACGAACGCGCCGAAAAGCTGAGGCAGCTCCGGGTTTCGACACAGCTTGGCATCAGCGAAGTCGTCAAGCGCGCCATCGACCTCCTGCATCGGCAGCAGACGGAACGGTCCCGGAAGAAGGTCGACGATCTATTGTCGAGCGATTTCGTGGGCTGTGCGGAGGGACCGGAAGATCTGGCCGGCAACTACAAGCGGTATTTGACGCAAAGTCTCTTGGGCAAGCATGGCGCTGGCTGAAATCGGCCGCCCGCAACGTTTCTCTTTCTCGCAGCGACAAGCCCTTCGATACGCGGCTTCGCCGCTACTCAGGGTGGAGACCGTTGTAAAGAACCCTCATCCCGAGTAGGCGCGCCAGCGCCGTATCGAGGGGCGCACCCGTGACACCCCCCGGCCCGATGCCTATTGTGGCGCCCGAATCCGAACGCGGCAGCGGAGCACAGCGATGAAGGTCACGGCGAACGGGGTGGCGCTGAACTGCGAGATCGAGGGCCGGGAGGGTGCGCCCTGGCTCACCTTCTCCAACTCGCTCGCCACCAACCTCCACATGTGGGACGCCCAGGCCGCCGCGCTCGCCGGCGATTTCCGCATCCTCCGCTACGACAAGCGCGGCCACGGCAAGAGCGACGTGCCGGACGGCGCTTACGACTTCTCGATGCTGGTCGGCGACGTGATCGGGCTGTGGGACGCGCTCGGCATCGAACAGAGCCATTTCGTCGGGCTCTCGATCGGCGGCATGACGGCGATGGGGCTCGGCCTCCACCACGCGGACCGGCTCAGCTCCATCGTGATTTCCAACGCGATCGCCGAGGCGCCGGCCCCCTTCGTCGCCGCCTGGGACGAGCGCATCGCCATCGTCGAGGAAAACGGGATGCAGGCGCTCGCCGCGCCCACGGTGGAACGCTGGTGCTCGGACGCGTTCTTCAACTCCGGCACGCCCGTGCTCGACGATCTCCGCGCGATGGTCGGGGCGACCCCCGCCGGGGGATTCGTCGGCTGCGCCCGGGCGCTGCAGGGGCTCGACTTCGAGAAGAGCCTCGGCGGGATCCGGACCCGGACTCTCTTCATCGCCGGCAAGGAGGACGGGGCGACCCCGGCGGCGACGATGAGCCGGCTCGCCGGGATGGTCGAGGGCGCGCAATATGTCGAGCTCTCGCCCGCCGGCCATCTCTCGAACATCGAGCAGCCCGAGGGCTATACCGCCGCGCTCAGGGACTTCCTGCTCTAGCGCGGGGCGCCGCCCGTGACCGAGGCGCTCGCCCGGCCGTTCCGGCTCGGCCCGCTGGAGTTGCCGCACCGGGTCGTCATGGCGCCGATGACGCGGAACCGGGCCGGGCCCGGCAACGTGCCGCGCGCGCTCAACGCCGAGTATTACGCCCAGCGCGCGTCGGCGGCGCTGATCGTCACCGAGGCGACGCAGGTGAGCGAGCAGGGCGTCGGCTATCCGCTGACGCCCGGCATCCACGCGCCCGAACAGGTCGCCGGCTGGCGGCTGGTGACCGACGCGGTCCACCGGGCCGGCGGGCGCATCGCGCTCCAGCTCTGGCATGTCGGGCGGATCTCGCACTCCTCGCTCCAGCCGGGCGGCGCGCTGCCGGTGGCGCCGTCCGCCATCGCGGCCGCCGGCGAGGCGATGACCTTCGAGGGGATGAAGCCGTTCGAGACGCCGCGCGCGCTGGAGACGGCGGAGATCCCGGGCATCGTCGACCAGTTCCGCCAGGGCGCGCGCAACGCGCTCGAGGCGGGATTCGACGCCGTCGAGGTCCATGGCGGCAACGGCTACCTGCTCGACCAGTTCGTCCGCGACGGCACCAACGCGCGCGCCGACGCCTATGGCGGGTCGGTCGAAAACCGGCTGCGCCTGCCCGTCGAGATCGCCCGGGCGGTCGCGGAGATCTGGGGCGCCGACCGGGTGGGCTACCGGATCTCGCCCTGGCAGCGCTTCAACGACATGTCGGACGGCGCGCCGGAGGAGACCTTCGCGGCGCTCGCGCAGGCGCTCGACGGAACCGGCATCGCCTGGCTCCACGTCGTCGAATCGGATGCGCCCGGCCGCGACGCGGAAGAAGCCGACGCGGCGGCTTTCGTCGCTTCCCGTCCCGCCCTGCTCGGCAGGTTGCGCGGGACCTTTCGCGGCGCGCTGATGGTCAATTCCGCCTATGACGGCCCGCGCGGCGCGGCGGTGCTGGAGGCGGGCGGGGCCGACCTCGTCTCCTACGCCAGCCTGTTCCTCGCCAACCCCGACCTTCCGAAGCGCCTGCTCGGCAACGGGCCGCTCAACGAGCCCGTGCGCAAGACCTTCTACGGCGGCGGCGCGGAGGGCTACACCGACTACCCGTTCTGGGAGGGGTAGGGCGCTCAGCCCACCCGGCGGAAGAACCGGTTGATGTCGACCCGGTCCCAGACGCCCGCGTTGGCGAGCGGGTCCTCGGCGAGGAAGGCGTCGATGTCCTCGCGTTTCTCGACCTCCACCAGATAGAGGCTGCCGACGATGGTCTCGCCGTCCTCGGCCTGGAGCGGGCCCGACATGACCACCTCTATCGGCGCCTTTTCGAGATAGTCCCGATGCGCGGGGAGGGCGGCCATGCGTTTGTCGAGCACGCCCGGCTTGTCGATCATGTGAAGCACGTAGAGCATCGCGGAATCCCTTGCGGCCGGAGGGCGCGGCCAGTCTACACGAAACCGCCCGGGGGAAGGATCGACCGGCCGGCTCCCGAACCGCTTTGCCCAATCGTCGAGCCTCCCCCGCGTCATGCCCGCATCTGCCCTCCCGTTGTCACCCCGGCCTTGAGCCGGGGTCCAGGGCCACCGGCACCGCCGTCGCCCGGCTTCCCCCGGATCGGGGTCCGGGACGAGCCTGGACCCCGGCTCGTGGCCGGGGTGACAACGGGGCGCGGAGACGGCCTCGCTCACCGTCCCCCGGCCGCCCCCCACCGTCATGCCCGGACTTGTTCCGGGCATCCACGTCTTGCGGC
>JAPPIT010000041.1 GCA_028820505.1 Defluviicoccus sp. | reverse complement strand
CCCCCCCCCCCCCCCCCCCCCCGCCCCCCCCCCCCCCCCCCCCCCCCCCCCCACGGCTGGGGGGACGCCGTTCGCTCGGGCATGGCGCGGGCAGTGTTAACCATAGTTGACAGTCCGGCAACCCGGCCCCGCCCGCGGGGCGGCCGCGCCGGTCTTCCGAACCGGTCCCGCAGCAATCCCCGCCAACGGGTTGGCGCGGCGGGGAAATCCGCCGGTCCCGCGCCCCCCGGACGGCGCGGGCGGGGGACTCGCCGCGTCCCCGGGGGACACGAAAAATAGTCCCATATCGGACCAATGTTTCACGTGAAACAAAGGTCAGTATTGTTGACCTATGTTTCACGTGAAACATCGGACCGCGCGCCATCGCCCCGCCCCCTGTTGTCACCCCGGCCTTGAGCCGGGGTCCAGGGAGGCTGGGCAAGGGCGGTGCCTGTGGCTCTGGACCCCGGCTCAAGGCCGGGGTGACAACAGGGGGACAAGGAGGGCGGATGCAGGCGGGACGCAACCCGTGTCCCGATCCGGCGGGAGGGCCGGAAACCCGCCTGTACCGACGCCTTGTGCCGGGTCCAACCCATCTAAGCCGGACAGCAGTGGAACAAGTTCGGGCATGACGGGGTGGGGGCACCGCCCGGATGGATGGAATCTTCGGAAACAAGACACTAGCCCGGGTTGGTCGGCCGCGGCCGCGACCCTATTTTCAGGGGGGCCGCCCGCCATGGAGGGAACGACATGTCCGAATTCGCCCATCACGCGCTGTTCCCGCTCTCGGACGACGCGACTCCGTACCGCAAGCTCTCTTCGGACCATGTGGGCGTGGAGCGGTTTCGCGGCGAGGACATCCTTACGGTCCAACCGGAAGCGCTCGGGCTGCTCGCGGAGCGGGCCTTCTTCGACATCTCGCATTTCCTCAGGCCCGGCCACCTCGCCCAGCTTCGCGCCATCCTCGACGACGACGAGGCCTCCGACAACGACCGCTTCGTCGCCTACGACCTGCTCAAGAACGCCAATATCGCGGCCGGCGGGGTGCTCCCGATGTGCCAGGACACCGGCACCGCGATCGTCATGGGCAAGAAGGGCGAACGGGTCTGGACCGGGAGCGACGACGAGGCGGCGCTCGCCGCCGGTATCCACAAGACCTACACCGAGCGCAATCTGCGCTATTCGAATCTCGCCCCGATAAGCATGTACGAGGAGGTCAACACCGGGACCAACCTGCCGGCGCAGATCGAGATCTACGCCACCCGGGGCGGGGAATACGGCTTCCTGTTCATCGCCAAGGGCGGTGGGTCGGCCAACAAGTTCTTCCTGTTCCAGGAGACCCCGGCGCGGCTCAACCCCGAATCGATGCTCGGCTTTCTCGACGAGAAGATCCGCACCCTCGGCACGGCGGCGTGTCCGCCCTACCATCTCGCCATCTGCATCGGCGGCATGTCGGCCGAGTTCAACCTCAAGACCGTCAAGCTCGCCAGCACGCGCTATCTCGACGGCCTGCCCACCCGGGGCTCGGAACAAGCCCATGCGTTCCGCGACCTGGAGATGGAGGAACAGGTCCTCGAAATGACCCGGAACACGGGCATCGGCGCCCAGTTCGGCGGCAAGTATTTCTGCCACGACGTCCGGGTCGTCCGTCTGCCGAGGCACGGCGCATCGCTGCCGATCGGGCTCGGCGTCTCCTGCTCGGCGGACCGCCAGGCGCTCGGCAAGATCACCCGGGAGGGCGTCTTTCTCGAGCAGTTGGAGACCAACCCCGCGCAATACCTGCCGGACATCGACGAATCCGCGCTCGGCGGCGAGGTGGTGAAGATCGATATCGACCGCCCGATGGACGAGATCCGGGCGACGCTCGGCCGCTACCCGATCAAGACCCGGCTGTCGCTGACCGGCTCCATGGTGGTCGCGCGCGACGCGGCGCACGCGAAGATCAAGTCGCGGCTCGACGCGGGCGAGGAGATCCCCTCTTACCTGCGGGACAAGATGGTGTACTACGCCGGCCCCGCGAAGACGCCCGAGGGCTATGCCTCGGGTTCGTTCGGCCCGACCACCGCGGGGCGCATGGATTCCTTCGTCGCGCAGTTCCAGAAAGCGGGCGGCAGCCATGTCATGCTGGCCAAGGGCAACCGTTCGCCGGAGGTCACCGCGGCCTGCAAGGAGCATGGCGGGTTCTATCTGGGGTCGATCGGCGGCCCCGGCGCCCGGCTCGCGCAGGACTGCATCACCAGGGTGGACTGCATCGAGTATCCCGAGCTCGGGATGGAGGCGGTGTGGCGGATCGAGGTGAAGGACTTCCCCGCCTTCATCGTGGTCGACGACAAGGGCAACGACTTCTTCCGTGCCCTCTGAGGAACCGGTCCTTCCCGATACGATCGAGCCCGGCGTCGTAACGCTCTTGTGCGGCAGCGCGGCGGGCGCGGTCTCGGCGAGGCTGGGCCTCCCCTATGCCGGTCCGGGCAACAAGTTCTGGCCGATCCTCGCCGAAGCCGGGCTGACCCCGCGGCGGTTGTCGCCCGCCGAGTTCGGCGAACTGCCGCGCCACGGGCTCGGCCTCACCGACATCAACAAGACCGAGTGGGGCGCGGATTCGGACCTGACCGGCGGCGGCGACGACACGGAAGCGCTGCGGGCGAAGGTCGAAACGTTCCGCCCGGCGATCCTCGCCTTCACCGCGAAGCGCCCGGCGCAGGTCTTTCTCGGCGCCGCGTTCGGCGTCGGGCGCGTCGATTACGGGGTTCAGGAAGCGCATCTCGGCGACACCGAAATCCACGTCCTGCCCTCGCCGTCGGGCCTCGCGATCCGCTGGTGGGACCCGTCGTTCTGGCATGCGCTCGGGGCGCGGCATCGGGAGAGATTTGCGGAACGGCGTCCGCATAGCGATCGGCGACGCCGTGGGTGAACGCGTCCGCCGCGAGACCCCGGTCGGCCGGCAGATGGGGCGCGATGACGAGCGCCGGACGGATGCCGGCCTCGCCGGGGACCGCCACCAGACATTCCATCCGGCTGCCGTCGACGGTCAGATAAGTTTGCTCGGCCAAGGTTCGGCCCTTTCCCGCTAATGCCGCCTTGCGCTGACCACCAGGGCCTCGACCGTGTCTTCGCCGAGCGCGCGCACGGCTTCGAGGCGGTGCAGCCCCTCGACGAGGACGTATCGTTCCTCGTCTCGGCGCACGTGGATCGGGTTCTTGAGGCCGTTTTCCAGGATATCGAGGGCGAGCGCCTCCACCCTGGCATCGTCCCGCGTGCGGCGGCGCTTGGCCGGGACGTAGATCTCGTCTAGCGCAATAGGAACCGCGTCGAGCACCGCATTTCCTTTTGGAGCCCGGCTCCGCGCGGATTCGTGTACAGGCGCGCCGCGCGGGGGCGGGCGGATCGCCGCGTCAATCTTGGGAAAAGAGCCTGCCGCGGTCAAACGGGGAAGGCGGGACGGAGCCGGTCAAGGCCGCACTCTATCGCTGGGCGGGCGCGTGGGGTCGCTCGGCATCGTCGAAGCGGAACCGATCGCGGATCGGGCGCCGGGTTGTCAGCCGGCGATCGCGCGGTGCAGGTCGAGCAGTTCGAGGACGGTCGCGGGGTCGCGTCTTCCGAAGCCGCATTCCGTGCCGACGCCGAAATCCGCGACGACGCGCTCCGCCGCCCGGATCCGCCGCCGCGCCCCCTCGATTCCGTCGGTGAAGTGGACCAGGCCCAGATAGAGCCGCGTGGCGCGGTCGAGCCTGAGGCCGGCGAGCGGCGCAAAATAGGCGTCGTCGTCGCGGTCGACCGGAACCGGGATGTGGATCCAGTCGATCCGGCGGGAGACCGCCGCGGCGATCGCATTGGCGATTCGGACCAGGACCGCCGTGTCGTCGGGTTCCTTCCAGTGCCGATGGTTCATGTCGCCGTAGCAGAGGTGATAGCCGAGCTCGATCTCCGCCGGCACCGCATCGCCCAGGCGCCCGAGGCGCTCGACGAGACGGGCCTCGGCGTCTTCGCCGAGAAACGGTGCCGGGTAGAGCCCCTCGAAGATGCTCATCTCGGTCGCCACGTCCCACTGCACCGCGAGCCGGCCGGCGGGCACCGCCGAGCAGATCTCGGCAAGCTCGGTCAGCATTCGGGCTTCGTAGAGCGGTTCCACCGCCCCCTGGTCGCGATAGCGGACGAAGGAATAGACCGGGGCGAAGGGGGTGGGCAGGCATACCTGGAAACGGCAGCGATCGGGAACCGTGCCGTCCGCCACCGCCGCCAGGAACTCCCGCCACGAGGCAAGGGCTTCGCGCGCGAAGCCGAGCTCGCCGAAACGAAGATCCCCGGCGCCTCGGCCCCGCGCGAAGCCGAACGGCGGCATCAGCTGGTAATCGCGCTCCCGCGCGTCCGATTCGACGAGCGCCTCCTGCTCGGCGAACGCGCGCCTCTGCCAGGCGATCCAGTTCGAGCGGATCCCGGTCTCGCCATCCGGTATGCGCTCCAGATGGGCGCCGAGACGTCGGCCCGCCTCGCGGAATACTGCGGCAGCATCCTCCAGCGGAACGCTGCCGACGAGATGGACGCCCCGGCCGTGCATTGTCACGTCTCCTCTCCGGCGGGCAGGCCGATCGTCACCGGGAATCGCCGAAACCGCCCGGGTGCCCGCGAACCCCTGCCGCCGTCGGGGATGCCGGGAGCGGGAAACGGGGCTCCGTTGCCCGGCATGGCGATGTCGTTTCGAAACATCTCAGAACATCTGGGCCAACGGCCAGGAAACGATCGCGGGAAAGGCCAGCACGATCAGGATGGCGATCACGTCGCATACCAGGAAGGGGACCGCCGCGCGGTAGATCTCGTTCATCGTCGTTCCGGCCGGTGCGACGCCCTTCATGACGAACAGCCCCGCCCCGAAGGGCGGCGAGGTCGACCCGGTCTCGATGGCGATCAAATAGAGCACCGCGAACCAGATCGGATCGTATCCCAGCTGGTCCACCACCGGCACGAAGACCGGCAGGGTAACCAGCATGATCGGCACCGGACCCATCACCATCCCCAGCACGATGACGGTCACGATCATCAGCAGAACCACCGCGACCGGGCCGGCGTCGATGCCCAGCACCGTATTGACCAGACCCTCGGTCGCCCCGGTGAAAGCGAGCATCTGGGTGAAGGCCAGCGCGCCGGAGATGATCAGCAGCAGCATCACCGAGATCTCGAGGCTGCCGACGACGGCCTTGCGGAAAACCTCCCAGGTCATGCGCCGGCGGAACACCGCGAGCAGGAAGGTTGCGAGCGCGCCGGAGGCCGCCGATTCGCTCGGCGTCGCCAGGCCGACGAAGATCACGCCCACGACCATGAAGATGATGAAGCCCACGGGCACGACGTGCATCGCGCCCGCCCGCAGCTTGACCGGCCACGGGATGCGCTCGACCGCGAAGGCCGGCGCGACATCGGGATCGACCACGCAGCGCCCGACGATGTAGCACGCGTAGAGCGCCGCCATGATGACACCCGGCACGATGATGGCGATCAGGATCTTGCCGATCGAGAGCTCGGCGATGACGCCGAGCAGCACCGCGAGCCCGCTCGGCGGGATCATGATGGCAAGCCCGCCGCTGCCGAGGATGGGGCCGAGCGACATCGGCTTGCGGTAGCCGCGCTTTTCCATCTCCGGCACCAGGGTCGATCCGAGCAGCGCGATGCTGCCCATGCTGTTCCCGGTCAGCGCGGAGAACAGCACGCCGCCTCCGACCGCCATCAGCGCGAGACGGCCGCGCAGCCTGCCGAACCACTTGTCGAGAGTGTCGAGAAGGTCGAACCCGATTCCCGAGTGGAACATGATCTCGCCCATCAGCAGGAACAGGGCGACCGGGACCAGGGTGAAGGTGGTGAGCGATTCCGAGATCTGGATGACCAGCTGCAGCATGCCGGGCACGCCGCCGAAGAAGATGTAGGCGCCGATCAGGTTGACGATGAGAAAGGTGAACGCCACCGGCAGGCCGATGAACATCAGGGCGAACAGGCCGCCCATGATCACCAGAAAGGCCTCGTACCATTCCATACCGGCCCGCCCCTATCGCCGGCCGACGGCGAGCGGGAGACCCAGCGCCGCGCGCAGCCCCCGGCGCAGGAACTGGATCCCCAGCAGGGTGAAGCCGAACGGCACGACCGCGGTTATCCAGAAGGTCAGCGGCGCCATGATCGTCGGCTCGCGGATGTCGCTCCGGTACTGGTCGATCACCGTGAGGACACCGAACCAGGCGACGACGAAGCACGCGACGGCGGCGGCGATCGACAGCACGAGATGCAGATACCGTGCGGTACGCGCGTCCACCCGGCTAAGCAGCAGGTCGAGCGCGACATGCTTGTCGTTGCCCAGCACCCAGGCCGCCGCCAGGAAGGTGATGTAAAGCAGCGCGATCTCGCTGAGCTCGACCAGCCAGGGGTTGGAAATGTCGACCGTGGCGCGGGTGACGATCTCGGCGCACACCGCGAGCACGACCAGCACGAACACGGCGCAGGCGATCGCGGCCAGCGCGCGGTTCAACAGGTCGAACCACCCGGCGGCCCGGTTCAGCGTATCGCGCATGGCCTCAACCGCCTCGGGCCCGCCCGTCGGCCACGGGCGGGGGTGCCGAAGGAGCGGATCGGGCTATTTCATCAGCATCGACTGCAGGCGCTTGCCTTCCTCGGGGGCTTTCTTGCGCACCGCTGCCCAGGCCGCCTCCAGGACCGTTTTCGCGAATTTCGCCTCCTCCCCGGCAGTGAACCGGATCGTCTTGACGCCGGTCTTGCCGAGTTCCGCGTAGCCGTTCTTGAGCCGCGGATCCCAGCTCGCCTCGTAGGTCGGCGGGTCCACGTTGCGCACGAAGTCGACGACCTTGGCACGGGTCGCCGCCGGGATCTTGTTCCAGGCGCGCGGGTTGACCAGGAAGTGGAAAGTCGCGCGGTAGAAGCCCGGCTCGACATAGGCGTTGAGCACGCCCCTGTACTGCCGCGCGGCGCCGGACACGCCGGTGACGAAACCCTTGACGATGCCGCGCTCCATGGCGGTGTAGATTTCCGTCATCGGGAGGACCAGAGGCGAGGCGCCAAGCGCGGCGACGGCGGGCGCGATCGCCGGGAAGACCCGGATCTTGACGTTCTTGAAATCGGCGAGCGTCGCGATCGGCTCGCGCAGGAAGAAGTGGAAGCGCAGCTGCGATACCGGCAGCTCGCCGACATAGATCAGGCCCTTGGCGGCGTGGAGCTCCGCCATGTAGTCGTGGTAACCGGTGGCCTTGATCTCCTCATAGGTCTTGTTCGAGTAGTTGGCCGCGCCCGAGACGTTGAGGATTCCGTTGGCGTAGCTCGGGCTGGTGAGGGTCGCGTCGACCGAGCCGAGGCGTACCGCGTTGGGCTGCTTGAACTGCGGCACCACCTCCGGCCCGCCGCGCCAGTCCATGCCGAACTCGCCTTCCAGCTTCTTGTTGAGCCGCCCGATGAAGCCGTCGAAGGACTGCCCGATCGGCGTCTTCTTGGCCAGCATGGTGACCACCTTGACGGTCGATTCCGCCGCGACCGAGGCCTGGAACGGCACCGCGAGAACGGCGGCGGCCGCGATGAGCCCGGCGATCGAACGATTTCTCATCCCCTGTGTCTCCCTTGTGACTGCTTTGGGCCTTTCGATACGACCTTTACGACAACCGCGGGTCCGTGTCACGCGGCCCGGCGAGCCGGTTGCGCCGACCGTGCCGCGGCACCATGATGATCGCACCGCCGGGGCGCGGAAGCTGCGCCGGTCGCACGGGCGGTGCCTCCGAAAAGGTGGAATCCCGATGGAACACGGAACGCCGCCCGATACGATGGAGCCGGTCAAAGTCACACTCTATCGCTGGGCGGGCGCGTGGGGTCCGTTCAAGGTGAAGATCCCGTGCGGCGAGTGCTCGCTGACCAGGGACGTGATCGCCGACGTGGTCGAGACCGAGCTCGGCGACGTCCCGGTCGAGGTCGATACCCGCGACTGGCTGACGGAGTGGTGGAGACCGCTGCCCAGGGGCGGCTGGCACGCCCCCATCGTCCTGGTGGAGGGCCGCATCGTGAGCCAGGGCGCGGCGCTCAACCGGGGGGTGCTGACCCAGGCCATCATAGAGGCCCATGCGAGGCGCGCGCCGGTCTCCGGCAACCGGCTGTTCGGCAAGGCGACCTGCCCGCACTGCGTCCGCGCGAAGGGCTATCTCGACGAGGCGGGGATCGCCTACGACTACCACGACGTGGTGCGCGAGCCCGCCGCGCTCTACGAGATGCTGGCCCGGGTCAAGCCCATCGTCGGGCCCAAGACGCCGATCACCGTGCCGCAGATCTGGATCGACGGGGACTATGTCGGCGGCGCCGACGCGCTGGCCGAGATCGTCGAGCGCGATGTCGAGCCCAATCCCGACCGCGGCCGATGCTCGATCTCGCCCGGCCGGCTCGGGGCCGCGAAGAAGGCGGCATAGAGCCCCGGTTCCGAGGTTTCGGTCCATCCGGGCGGCGCCCCCAACCGCGTCATGCCCGGAACAAGTCCGGGTATGACGGTAGGGAAAGCGAAACCGGTCAAAATGATCTAAAAGAGAAAAACACTCTTGACTCGGGACGAGTTCGAGACCATATTTCGCACAGTGGGGAAGTGGGGAAGTGGGGGTGCCGGAGATGCCGGCGCCCCTTTCCGTTGCCGGGCACGCCGCCCGCCCATGTGGAGGACACGATCGTGCATGCCATCGCCATCGTTGCCGACGCGGTCGTCACCCGCGACGAGCATCGCTGCGACATGCCGACCCGCGGATCGGATATGCCGACTCCCCGTCGCCGCGCGCGCACGGTCGGCATTTGCGGACGGCAATGCCGACCGGCGGGTCGAGTCGGCAGAGATCGACATTCACGCCCGGCATCCGCGGGACGCGAATGTCGACCCGGTAGCGATTTGTCTACCCGATGCCTACGTCGACGGCGAAAGACGCTATTGTGCGCCGGATGGAATCGATGACGGCGTGAGAAAGCGGACCGGCACGTGCGCGAACTCCTGATCAGGGGCGGACATGGCGGGCGGATCGACCTGCGCGCCGGCGAGCGGCTCGAGATCGTCAATGTCGAGGGCCGGCAGATCTGCGATTTCTTCGCCTTCCGCGCCGGCGACATCGGCGAGTTCCTGTCGCCCGCCCACACCCGCGCCGAGCTGATGCGCCTCACGCTCGGCGCCGGAGACCGGCTGGTCAGCGTCCGGCGGGCGCCGATGTTCGAGATCGTCGAGGACACGGTGGGCAGCCACGACATGATCTTCCCCGCCTGCGACCCGCCGCGCTACCGGCTCGGTTTCGGGTTGGACGATCACCGGAGTTGCCGCGCCAACCTCGCCGGGGCGATGGCGGATTACGGCATCGCCTACGAGCACCTGCCCGATCCCGTCAACTTCTTCCAGAACACGCCGGTCCGCGCCGACGGGAGCATCGCCTATGGCGGGGCCTCGGTGGCGGAGCCGGGCGACAAGGTGGTGCTGCGAGCCCTGGTCGACGCGATCGCCGTCGCGTCGGCCTGCGCCATGGACCTGACCGGGATCAACGGCGACCGGCTGAGCGATATCCGCCTCATCGTCCGGGAAGGCTGAGGAGAACCGGCTTGCGCTGCGAAGTCGTCGCCATCGGCACCGAGCTCCTGCTCGGCCAGATCGTCGACACCAACTCGTCCTGGATCGGCGAGCGGCTGGCGCTGATCGGCATCGATTCCCACTTCCAGACCAAGGTCGGCGACAACGCGGACCGCATGGAGTTCTGCCTCCGCCAGGCGCTCGGGCGCAGCGACGCGGTGATCTGCTGCGGCGGGCTCGGCCCGACCCAGGACGACATCACCCGGGAGGCGATCGCCCGTGTCATGGGGGTGGCGCTTCGCCGCGACCCGGAGGTCGAGCAGCGCATCGTCGACCTGTTCAAGGCGCGCGGCCGCGTCATGACCGAGAACAACCGGCGCCAGGCGGACATCCCGGTGGGCGGGCGGCCGATCGGGCAGATGCCGGGGACCGCGCCGGGCCTGGTCTGCCCGGTCGGGAACAAGGTGATCTACGCCCTTCCCGGGGTGCCTTACGAGATGCGCGAGATGATGGAGGGGACCGTGCTCCCCGACCTCCTGAAGCGCTCCGGCGGCGCGGCGGTCATCCGCAGCCGGGTGCTGCGCACCTGGGGGCAGAGCGAGTCCGGGTTGGCCGAGATCCTCGCCGACCGGATCGCCGCGCTCGACGACATCGGCAACCCGACGCTCGCCTTCCAGGCGTCCGGCGCCGACGGCCTCAAGGTGCGGATCACCGCCAAGGCTCCCGACGAGGAAGCCGCCGCCGCGATACTGGCGGAGGAGGAGGCGCTGGTTCGCGACCTGCTCGGCGACGTGATCTTCGGCGTCGACGGGGAGACGATGGAATCGGTGGTCCTCGCGGCGCTCCGGGATACCGGCCGGACGCTCGCGGCGGCGGAAGGCTTCACCGGGGGACTCGTCGCCGCGCGGCTGACCCGGATCGACACGGAGATGGAGACCTTCGTCGGCGGCACGATGGGGCCCTGGGGCGGGCCGGAAGACTCCTCCGCCACGGGCGAAGCCCGCGCGGCGGAGGCGGCGGACAGGGTTCGCGCCGCGTTCGGCGCATCGGTGGGGATCGCCGCGATCGGGCGGGAACCCGGCGAGGACGTTCCCCCCGGCACGGCCCGCATGGCGGTCGCGGACGGCGGGAACGCGGCGACCCACAGCGTCGCGCTCCCGGGCGACCGCAAGCAGGCGCGCGAATACGCCGTCATTCACCTGCTGAGCTTCCTCAGGCGCACGCTCCTCGCCTGAGCCGGTTCGCTTGGTCCGGGCAATGCGCTAACCTTGCCGCAGGTAATTCGGACGTTTGGGAGATGACGCGATGTCACGTCTTTCCATCGGCCATGTCGGGCTCCACGTTCGCGACCTCGAAGAGGAAATCGCCTTCCTGGAGCTGATCGGCGGCGAGCTCACCAGCGTCGACCGGGCCCCGGTCGGTCGGGTCGCCTTCGTTTCGCTCGACGGCGAGCGCCACCATTCGCTCGCCCTGTTCGAGGACGGCCGGCGCCTGCCGAGCGGCGATTCCAAGAAAGAGCCCGTGGGCGTCCACCACATCGCCCTGCCGGCCGAGAGCATCGACGAGGTCAAGTCCCGGCAGAGCAGGCTTGAGGCCGTCGGGATCGAGATCGACGGCCCCTACGTGCAGGGCCCCGAGGGTGGAGGCCTCGAAGGCGGCAGCGGCAGTTACGGAATCTTCTTCACGGATCCCAACGGAATCTGCTTCGAGATCTACGCCGGCGGCATGACGCTGCCCGAGTTCCGCCGTACCGGCGCGGCGCGGGCAGTGGCGAAGTGACCGCGTTCCGCCTGTGAGCGACCCCGCCGGCACGACGGGAGACGAGCCGCGCGCGGCGGTTTTCTCCCGGAAGAGAACCGTCCAGGCTCCGCTCCTTCTCCTGCCCGAGGAGCTGATCCCCGATACCCGCCTCCGGATGGACGGGCTGGAATTCCTGTCCCTGCTGCCCGAGGCGACGATTCCGGTGGCGTTCCTCGACCCGCAATATCGAGGGGTGCTCGAAAAGCTCAAATACGGCAACGAGGGCGAGCGGCGCGGCAGGAGACGTTCCGCGCTGGCGCAGATGACCGAGGAGACCATCGTCGGTTTCATTCGCGGGATCGACCGTGTCCTCCTGCCCTCGGGCCACCTGTTCCTGTGGATCGACAAGTTCCACCTCTGCCAGGATTTTCACGGCTGGTTCGACGGCACCGGGCTCGACGTCGTCGATCTGGTCACCTGGGACAAGGCCACGTTCGGCATGGGCTACCGGACGCGGCGCCGCGCGGAGTACTGCGTCGTGCTGCAGAAGAAGCCGCGCCGCGCGAAGGGCGTCTGGAAGATCCACAACATCACCGACGTGGTCGTGGAGAAGGTCGACCGGAAAGCGCATCCGCACGCCAAGCCGGTCGGGCTGCAGGCCGCGCTGATGTCGGCCGTCAGCAACGAGGGCGACTTCGTCATCGACCCGGCCGCCGGATCGTTCACCGTCCTCGAAGCCGCCCGCCAGTGCGGCCGGACGTTCCTCGGCTGCGACATCGAAGGGTAAGCGCGCAATGTTGAAGACCGGCGACGAGCATCTGGAGAGCCTGCGGGACGGGCGCAAGGTCTATATCGGCGGGACCGTCGTCGACGACGTGACGACGCATCCCGCGTTCCGCAACGGCGCCCGGTCGTTCGCGATGCTCTACGACCGCAAGCGCGATCCCGAGAACGTCGACACGATGTCGTACGAGGAGGACGGCGAGCGTTACTCGAGCTGGTTCCTGATGCCGCGGACGAAGGACGATTTGCGCAAGCGGATGGAGACCCACCGCCGGATCGCGTCCTGGACCCACGGGCTGCTGGGCCGGTCGCCCGACCACGTCGCGAGCTTCGTCACCGGGCTCGCCATGCGCCCGGACCTGTTCGAGGGAATCCGGCAGGGCTTCGGCGAAAACATGGTCGGCTACTACAAGCACATGCGCGAGAACGACGTGTGCGCGACCTATACGGTCCTGCCGCCCCAGGGCGCCCGCAAGCCCGAGATGTACGAGCGCGAGGGCATGACGGTGCCGACGCTTCGGGTGACCGGCGAGGACGACGCCGGCGTCACCCTCAACGGGATGAAGATGCTGGGAACCTCGGCGATCTTCGCCAACGAGACCTGGGTCGGCAATCTGCTGCCGCTCGGCCCGAGCCAGATCAAGGAGTCGATCACCTGCGGCGTGCCGCTCAACGCCGAGGGGGTCACGATATGGTCCCGCAAGCCGTTCGAGCAGCATGCGGTGAGCGAGTTCGATAACCCGCTCGCCTACCGCTTCGACGAGACCGACTCGATGGTGATCTTCAAGGACGTGAAGGTGCCGTGGGAGCGCGTCGTGGTCCACGACAACGCCGAGATGTCGCGCGAGATCTATGTGCGTTCGCCGAGCCACGTGATGGGCAACCACCAGTCCAACATCCGCTTCCTGGAGAAGATGAAGCTGATCCTCGCGGTCGCCCGGAGGGTCACCGACATGAACAATGTTGGCCACATCCCGGCGGTCCAGACGACGCTCGGGAACCTCGCCGCGAAGCTCTCCGGGCTGGAGGCGATGATCGAGGGCCAGATCGAGAACTGCGAGGAATACGCGCCGGGCTATCTCAACGTGAACCGGCGCTACATGTATGCCGCGCTGCACTTCTGCACCATGACCTATGGGCAGATCTGCGACGAGGTGCGCGAGCTTCTGGGCGGCGGGCCGTTCCAGATGCCGGCCGATATCTCCGTGGTCAGGGACCCCGACATGCGCGAGACCTTCGAGGCCTACTGGTCGGTCCCCGGGCAGAGCGCGGTCGAGCGTATGAAGGTCCTCAAGCTCGCCTGGGACCTGCTGGGCTCCGAATTCGCCGGCCGCCATGCGCAGTACGAGAAGTTCTATGCCGGGCCCGGATTCGTGATTTCCGGCTACAGCTACAACCATTTGCCGTGGGCGGAGTACGAGGCCGCACTCGACGAGACGATGAGCCGTTACGACGTGCCCGGGATCGGCGATTGAGCGGCCGCGCGGTCTCGATCGCGGTCGACGGGGCGCGTCTTCACGGCGAATGGTGCGCCGAACCGGCCGCGGGCCGGCCGGCGCTGGTGTTCCTCCATGACGGGCTCGGATCGGTGGAGAACTGGCGCGGCCTGCCGGCGCGCATCGGCCGGCGGCTCGGCACCGGCGCCTTCGCCTACGACCGCTGGGGCTACGGACGGTCGGACGGCCGCGCGCCCTTCCCGATCGACTTCATCGAGCAGGAGGCCGCGCGCCTGCCCGGTATCCTCCGCAGCGCCGGGATCGTGGATCACGCGGTGATCGGGCACAGCGACGGCGGCACGATCGCGCTGCTCTACGCGGCGGAGAACCCGCCCGGATTGCACGCCACGGTAAGCCTCTCCGCCCACGTCCATCGCGACCCGCTGGCGGAAGCGCATCTTCACCGCTTCGCGAAACGCGCGTCGGAGAGATCGCTGCCCGAATGGATGAGCCGGTTTCACGGCGGCAAGGCGGTGGATGTCGCGGCCTGCTGGTCCGCGGCCTGGCTCGAAGTCTTCGCCGCCGACTGGGATATCGTGCCCGTCCTGTCCGGGATCGCGGCGCCGCTGCTCGCGCTGCACGGCGCGAAGGACGCCTACGGGGTGCCCGGGCAGCTCGAAAGCATCGCCCGCGCCGTGCCGCATGCCGATGCCCGCCTGCTCCCGGACATCGACCACTTCCCGCATCTCGAGGATCCCGCCGGAACGGTCGCGGCGATCGCGGCGTTCCTCTCCGACGCGCTCCGTCTCTAGAGCCTGTCCGTTTCGGATAGAAGCGCCTTTACCCCGACCCCTCACCGTCATGG
>JAPPIT010000165.1 GCA_028820505.1 Defluviicoccus sp. | reverse complement strand
AAGAACATAACCGGAACATACACTCCCAACGGTGGAACTTCAAGGATAAGCAGGTAAAATTAACCTTTTTCGATAAATTTCCTTGACCGGGGACGCGGATTGGGGTTATTTTGGTAGAATCGCGGCGAAGGGCGCCAGGGGGAGACCCCGGCGCCCTTTTTCGTGGCCGCGATTCCCGCCATCGGCAAGACGGAGTATCGCACCATGCCCTATCCCAACCTCGGCTGCCTGGAGCGCGTCGGTCTCGAAACCCGCTGGGACGGCGAGCCGTCCGGCTTCGCCTCGTGGTTCCTGGATCGGGACCAGCTGGGGACGCTCGGCGACGCGCTGGGGCTCCGGCTCGAACCGGTGCTGGGGGCGCTGACCGCCGGGCCGGACCGCGCCGGCCTCGTCTGCCGGAACGCCGGCGCGGACTCGGCGGTGGCGGTCGAGAGCCAGCTCGGCGAATCCGGCGACGCCCACCTCGGCGCGCTGCTGGTCCGCGCCGCGGAGTGCCGGGCGGCGGCCTCCGTCTGGGTGGCGGAGCGGTTCGCGGAACAACACCGCGCGGCCCTCGAATGCCTCAACCGGCCCGGCGGAGGCTCGGCCGTCCTGTTCGGCGTGGAGATGGGGCTCTGGCGGATCGGCGACTCGCGCCCGGCGCTCCGCTTCGACGTCGTCGCCGCGCCGTACCGCTGGCCCGGCCCCGGCCCGCTGAACGGAACCGGCCCGCGCCGGGGCCGCTACCCCCGCCGCGTGATCGGCGGGCGGTAGCGGGGCGGGGCGCCGGGATGACATTGACTGCATCGCAATCGATGATTAATTCGGGTGCATTGCCCCCGAACGGAGGGAACCGGGTATGGCGAGCATCACCGTCCGCAATCTCGATGACGACGTGAAACGCCGTCTGCGCGTGCGCGCGGCCGAGAACGGCCATTCCATGGAGGAGGAAGCCCGCGATATCCTGCGCCGCGCGGTCGGCGGAGCCTCGCCTCCGAAGGACCTCGGCCAAGCCATCCATGCGCGTTTCGCCAAGCTCGGGGGCGTCGACCTCGAACTTCCCGTGCGGGGCCCGATGCGCCCGCCGCCCGAGCTGGGATGAGCCGGTGACGACGATCGTCATCGACACCAACGTGGTCTCGGAGTTGATGCGGCTGACGCCCGAGCCCGCGGTCATGGCCTGGTTCGCCCGGCGGAACGCGGAGGAACTATACCTGACCGCCGTCGCGGAGGCCGAGTTGCGCGCAGGCGCGGCCATCCTGCCCGCGGGCCGGCGCCGCGACCGCCTCTCCGCGGAGGTCGACGCCGTGGTCCGGGAGGACTTCGCCGGGCGGGTGCTGCCCTTCGACAGCGCCGCCGCGCGTGCCTATGCCGCGATCGCCGCTTCGCGCGGCTCGACGGGACGGCCGATCCTGGAGGCGGACTGCCAGATCGCCGCCATCGCCCGTTCCCGCGGCATGGCGGTGGCGACCCGGAACGTCCGGGATTTCTCGGGCACGGGCATCGAGGTGCTCAACCCGTGGGCGGGCGATTAGCCTGCGCCGCCGAGGATCCCCCTGCCCGCCTGCGTCCCCCTCAATGGTCCCGGCGCTTGGAGAAGTAGTCGTCGGTGATGCGCACGCGGGGGCGGTCGCCGGCGGCGAAGGGGTTGTTGTCCGAGTGGTACTGGGAGGCGATGCGGCAGTCGTCGCACATCCGGATCATGCGGGACGCGTCCTCGCTGGCGAACATCGAGTGCTTGCCGGCGAGCTGCTCGACGATGCGCTCGACGGTCGACTTCACGCCGAACGGCTTGCCGCACTCGATGCACTCGTAGGGCTCTTCCTCGTTCATGACTCTTTGGTCGAACGCGGCGTCGGAGAGGTCGAGCCGGGGGATCAGCGTCACCGCGTCCTCCGGGCAGACCTGCCTACACAGGCCGCATTGCAGGCACGCGTCCTCCTGGAAGCGGAGTTGCGGCTTGTCCGGGTTGTCGGCGAGCGCGCCCGAGGGGCAGAGCGAGACGCAGGCGAGGCAGAGCGTGCACGCCTCGCGGTCGATGTCGAGGGCGCCGTAGGGCGCGCCCTTCGGCAGTTCGAGGATTTCGGCGCTGCCCGGGTTGAGCGCCTTGGCCGCGAGCCGCGCGACCTGGCGCCGCGAGCCCATCGGCAGGACGGGTTCGGCGTCGGCCGGCGGCGCCTCGGCGCCGTAGAGCGCCTCGTCGAGCGCGTCGGGATCGCCGAGGTCCAGGAGGCGGAGACGCCCTTCGCCCCCCATCGCGGCGGCCAGCGCGCGCTCGCCCTCCAGCACCTCGCGCTCGGATTTCGGCGCGAGCAGGACGTCGACATGGGCGAAGCCCGAGGCGAGCGCCGCCAGCATCTCGGCATGGCCGAAATGGGCGAGGGTTTCGAGCTCGAACGGAATCACGTCGGCCGGCAGGCCGCGCCCGAAGCGGGCGAACAGCGCCACCATCTCGGCGCCGAAGCCGGAATCGACGACCAGCATCCGGGGCACCGTGCCGCCCGCGGCCCGGTAGGCGGTCGCCAGCGTCTCCATGCGGCGGTAGAGCGCCGCCGTCGGCGGTGCGTCGTAGCTTATCGCGCCCGAGGGGCAGAGCGCGGCGCACGCCCCGCAGCCGGCGCAGACCATCGGATCGAGCGCCACGTGGTCGCCGGCCGGCGCTATGGCCGAGGTGGGGCAAGCATCGAGGCATTTCGAGCAGCCCGCCTGCCCCGCGCGGGAATGCGCGCACAGCGTCTCGTCGAGGCGGACATAGAGCGGCTTCTCGAAGGTGCCGACCGTCTGGCCCGCCTCGAACACCGCCGCCGCGACCGCGTTGGGATCGCCCGGGTCGGCGCGCAGATAGCCCTCCCGCTTCTCCGGCGCCGGGAACAGCGGCGTCCCGCCCGAGAGGTCGAGGATCAGGTCGCATTCGGACCGCGCGCCGTCGCGCGGCTCGGTCAGCGCGAAGCCGCCGCGCCCGCCGGGCTCGACCTGGCGGAGCCCGTCGATGCGCAGCCGGAACCCGCCGAGCGCGCCCGAGGCTTGCGCCAGCTGTCCGGCGACGACCTCGAATCCGCGGTCGAGCGGTAGGTCGTCGTCCGCGTCAGTGAGCAGCGCGGTGACCGCGAGCGGGCCGGAGAGACGCTCTGCCGCAGGCAGCGCCACCGCCGTCCTGCCGATCACCAGGCAGCGGCCTTCGGACTCGACGTCGACGGTGCGCGCCGACGGCGGCGGCAGCAGCGCCTCGGCGACCAGCGCGGCCTGCTTGGGACCGGCCTTCTCCGCCTCGTCCGACCATCCGGCGCGGTCGCGGATGTCGACGAAACCGGGCACCGGGGCGCCGATCTCCTCGGCGAGCTCCTCGAAGCGGGGGCGCTCCTGCTGGCAGGCGACGATCGCGTCGCCGTCGGCGATCGCCTTCGCCGCGTCGTCGATCTGGGTCGTGCAGAGCGCGTTGTGGATCCGCGTGCACACCAGTTCGGCATTCGCCCCGATGGCGTCGCGGTCGACCGCCTGGCTGCCCAGGCAGTCGCAGAGAATGAGGGTTCTGGCCAACGCGTCCTCCCCCGGTGCGTCGGGCGTCGCGCAGCCTAGGCCCCGCAAGCGGCGTGTGGCAAGCCTTTGAGGAGGAATGGCCGTCGCCGTCCCCCTGATTCTTCCTTCAGGTCGAAAACAGCTTTGCGAGGATGGCGATGCTGACGGCAAGCGAGATGCCGACCATCACCTCGATCCGCGTCAGACGATTCTCGAACTTGGCGATTTCCTCCGCGGCCTCGCGGGCCTCTTCGTCGGAAACGCCGGCAGACTTGAAGGCCGCGTAGGTCTTGGACAACATCATCGCCATAGCTATCGGCGTCCTTCATGTATTTCGTTCGTCCGCCTGCCGGGGCGCGGGATCGACCGGGGCATCGGCTTCCCGACCGGGCGACCGCAGGGAATCTCCCGATTGGGCAAAGATAACGATCCAGTCACCGTTCAATATAGCGAATACCCCGCCGGTCTTCCAGTTCGGAGCGATCCCGCCAGCGTAACCGTGACAGCGATTCAACGAGATACAACGGGTTTATATTGTCCCGGCCGCTCCCTCATCCCGAGTCGCCCGGCGGGGGCGTACCGAAGGATACCCTTTTCGTGTGGCGGCGGGCGGGGAGTCCGCCCATAATCCGCCGGGTCACATTGTCGGGGGTCGGGCTTGTCCGAGCAGAAGGCGGTGCGGGTGATGCACCCGAGCGACGTGTCGGTGCCGCTCGGCATCGTGATCCGCAGGTCGCCCGGGGTCACGCGCTGGGCGCGCTGGACGTGGCAGGTGGTCGACGTGATGCCGGGCGCGGCCGAGGCGGACTGGCGCGAGCTGCGGCGCGACGGCGACACCGTCGAATACCACGCGGCCACGGTGGCGATGGAGCTCTGGGCCTCGGACACCGAGGCCTACCTCGCGGGGCTGTCGGCGCGGGTGCCGGCGGTCTACGTGGTGCTGCGCGAGACCGCGGAGGAAGACGCCGGGCACGAATTGGAGGTGGTGCTCGCCACCGCCTCGCCCTACGAGGCGCAGGACTATCTCGACAGCGGCGAGGAGATCGTCGAGCAGGTGCCGATGCCGGAGGGTCTCGTCGCATGGGTGCGCAACTTCGTCGAGGAGCACCACGAGGACGAGGAATTCGTCAAGCGCCGGCGCGACAACCGCAAGGAAGGCGAGGACGAGGACGGCAGGGGCGATCCCCGGATCCGCCAGCTCACCGACGTCTACCGCGCGCCGCGCCGGGGCGGCGGGGAGCGGCTGCATTGACGGCGGAAACCGAAGGCCGCGATTTCTGGTCGCGCCGCAAGCAGGCGGTCGAGGCCGAGAGGCGCGCCGATCTCGAGGCCCGGGAGGACGGGAAGGCGGACGAGGCGCGCAAGACGCTCGAGGAGAGGCCCGACGAGGAGGTGCTGGCCGAGCTCGACCTGCCCGACCCCGACAGCCTGAAGCAGGGCGACGATTTCTCGGCCTTCATGGCGAAGGCGGTGCCGGAGCGTCTGCGCCGGCGGGCGCTTCGAAGGCTCTGGCTCTCCAACCCGGTGCTGGCCAATCTCGACGAGCTGCTCGATTACGGCGAGGACTTCACCGACGCCGCCACGGTGGTCGCCGACCTGCAATCGGTCTACCGGGTGGGCAAGGGGATGGTCCGCGACGAGGATCTCGCCGAGGCCGCCGGGGACGCGGCGGAACCCGAAGCGGAACCGGCGGAAGAAGAGGCCGCGGATGATCCGGACGAATCGGAAACCGCGTCCGCGCCGGAAGAGGACGCTCCGGAACCCGGGGACCCCGAACCCGACGAGGACGCCCCGCCCGAGCCGCCGGCGCGGCGCCACATGCGCTTCGCCTTCGCCGAACCGGACGGCGGTGGCACCGGAGGACCGGACGAATGACCGAGGCGTCGCCCAACCCGCAGATCCCGGAGGAGGACCGGCTGCGCGCCGGCATGTACGACTTCCTGGGCGCGCTGCTGGCGCGGCCGCCGGACGCCGGGCTGCTGCAAAAGTCGGCCGCGCTCACCGGCGACGACAGCGAGGTCGGCCGCGCGGTCCGGACGCTCGCCCGGATCGCCGCCGCGACCGGCCCGGAGGCCGTCGAGGACGAGTACAACACGCTGTTCATCGGGCTCGGCCGGGGCGAGCTCCTGCCCTATGCGAGCTACTACCTGACCGGCTTCCTGAACGAGAAGCCGCTGGCCGCGCTCCGCGAGGACATGAAGACGCTCGGGATCGTCCGCGCCGACGACGTATTCGAGCCCGAGGACCACATCGCCAGCCTGTTCGAGATGATGGCCGGAATGATCCTCGGGCGCTTCGCCGAACCGGTTTCGCTCGACCGCTCGAAAAGATTCTTCGACCGGCATATCGGGCCGTGGGCCGGCCATTTCTTCTCGGACCTCGAAAGCGCAAGGAATTCAGTGTTTTACGCGCCGGTGGGCTCGGCCGGACGGGCTTTCGTGGAAATCGAAAAAGAGGCTTTTCGTCTGATTTCCGGCTAGCACCTATAAGAAAGACTGTGCTACTGTCGATACAGTTCAATGGAGGAGGAGCAATGGATAAGGGAACGAAGGGCGAACCGACGAAGCGTCGGGACTTCCTCAAGCTCGCTTCGGTATCGGTCCCGGCAGCCGCTGTGGCGGCGGCCGTGGGCACGACCGCTCAGGCGGCGACGGTGGAAGACACCGGCGAAGGGCTGCGGGACACTCAGCATACCCGCGCTTATTTCGAGAGCGCCCGCTTCTGACCCGAGCGGTCGGAAGGGACGGCCGAGGGTAGCGAGACGCCCCGCGGCCATCCGCACGTGAAACCAGGCGGCCCGACGCAGGCGGGGACGCCTCAGGGAGGTTCAAGATGTTAAGGAAAAAGACCAACGGGGTTGCGAGACGCCCCCAGCGGACTTCGCTCCTTTCGAACATTTCGCAGACATCGGTCGACCGGCGGACCTTCATCCGCGGGTCCGGCCTCGCCATCGGCGGGCTGGCGGCGATCGGCGCCACCGGCGGAATGGTTACCGGGGCGAAGGCGCAGAAAGCCGTCCGGGGGGCGGTGAAGACCGCGAAGTCGGTCTGCACCCACTGCTCGGTCGGCTGCACGGTGCTCGCCGAGGTCAATAACGGCGTCTGGGTCGGGCAGGAGCCCGGCTGGGACAGCCCGTTCAATCTCGGGGCCCATTGCGCCAAGGGCGCCGCGGTTCGCGAGCATGCGAACGGCGAACGCCGGCTCAAGTACCCGATGAAGAAGGCCGGCGGGAAGTGGCAGCGGATCAGCTGGGATCAGGCGATCGCCGAGATCGGCGACGGCATGATGAAGATCCGCAAGGAGAGCGGACCGGACAGCGTGTACTGGCTGGGCTCGGCGAAGTTCTCCAACGAGCAGGCCTACCTGTTCCGCAAGTTCGCGGCCTACTGGGGCTCGAACAACGTGGATCACCAGGCGCGGATCTGCCACTCCACCACCGTCGCGGGGGTTGCGAACACGTGGGGCTACGGCGCCATGACCAACTCCTACAACGACATCCACAACAGCCGCGCCATCTTCCTCATCGGCGGCAACCCAGCGGAGGCGCATCCGGTCTCGCTCCTGCACGTCCTCAGGGCGAAGGAGCAGAACAACGCGCCGCTGATCGTCTGCGACCCCCGGTTCACCAGGACCGCGGCGCACGCCGACGAATATGTGCGCTTCCGTCCGGGCTCGGACGTCGCACTCATCTGGGGCATCATCTGGCACATCTTCGAGAACGGGTGGGAGGACAAGGAGTTCATCCGCACCCGCGTCTGGGGGATGGACCAGATCCGCGAGGAGGTGAAGAAGTGGAATCCGGCGGAGGTCGAACGCGTGACCGGCACGCCGGGATCGCAGCTTCGCCGCGTCGCCCGCACCATGGCCAATCACCGCCCCGGCACCGTGATCTGGTGCATGGGCGGCACCCAGCACACCAACGGCAACAACAACACGCGGGCCTACTGCGTGCTGCAGCTGGCGCTGGGCAACATGGGCGCGAGCGGCGGCGGGACCAACATCTTCCGCGGCCATGACAACGTCCAGGGCGCGACCGACCTCGGCATCCTGTCCCATACCTTGCCCGGCTATTACGGCCTCTCGGCCGGCGCCTGGGCGCACTGGGCGCGGGTCTGGAAGGAGGATCTCAACTGGCTCAAGGGGCAGTTCGCGACCCTCAAGACCGCCGACGGCAAGGAAAAGAAGCTGATGAACCTGAAGGGCATTCCGGTGTCCCGATGGATCGACGGCGTTCTGGAAGACAAGAAGAACATGGACCAGCCGGACAACGTCCGCGCCATGGTCCTCTGGGGCCACGCCCCCAACTCGCAGACGCGTCTCGTGGAAATGAAGACCGCGATGGAGAAGCTGGACATGCTGGTCGTCATCGACCCGTATCCCACCGTCTCCGCCGTGCTTCACGACCGCACCGACGGGGTCTACCTGCTGCCCGCCTCGACCCAGTTCGAGACGTACGGCTCGGTAACCGCGTCGAACCGGTCGATCCAGTGGCGCGAGAAAGTCGTCGAGCCGGTGTTCGAGAGCCTGCCCGACCAGGTGATCATGGCGAAGTTCGCCAAGAAGTTCGGCTGGGCGGACCGGTTCTTCCGCAGCATCAAGCTGAACGGCGACGAGCCCTTGGTCGAGGACATCACCCGCGAGATCAACGCGGGCATGTGGACCATCGGCTACACCGGACAGTCTCCCGAGCGGCTCAAGCTGCACATGGCCAACCAGCACACGTTCGACAAGACGACGCTGCAGGCCGTGGGCGGTCCCGCGGACGGCGACTATTACGGGATGCCGTGGCCCTGCTGGGGCACCGCCAAGATGGGCCATCCCGGCACGCCCAACCTCTACGACATGTCCAAGCGGGTCTCCGAGGGCGGCCTGACCTTCCGCGCCCGGTTCGGCGTGGAGCGCAAGGGCGAGAACCTGCTGGCCGAGGGCGTCTACTCGGTCGGTTCGGAGATCCAGGACGGCTATCCCGAGTTCACCATGCAGATGCTGATGGACCTGGGATGGGACAAGGACCTGACCGCAGAGGAGCGTAAGGCGATCGACGCCGTCGCCGGTGCGAAGACCAACTGGAAGACCGACCTTTCGGGCGGCATCCAGCGGGTCGCGATCAAGCACGAGTGCGCACCGTTCGGCAACGCCAAGGCGCGTGCGGTGGTGTGGAACTTCCCGGACCCGATCCCGCTTCACAGGGAGCCGCTCTACGCTCCGGATCGCGACCTGGTGAAGGACTATCCGACCTACTCGGATCGGAAGCTGTACCGTCTGCCCACCATGTATGCCTCGATCCAGAAGAAGGACTTCTCCAAGGACTACCCGCTGATCCTCACCTCGGGCCGCCTCGTGGAATACGAGGGCGGCGGCGACGAGTCGCGGTCCAACCGCTGGCTCGCCGAGCTTCAGCAGGACATGTTCGTGGAGATCAACCCCCGCGACGCCAACGATCTCGGCGTCCGCAACGGGGCGCAGGTCTGGGTCGAAGGCGCCGAGGGTGCCAAGGTCAAGGTCATGGCCATGGTCACCGAACGCGTCGGTGCCGGGGTGGTGTTCATGCCCTTCCACTTCGGCGGGCACTTCCAGGGCAAGGATCTCAGGGACAAGTATCCTGAGGGCGCCGACCCCTTCGTGCTCGGGGAGAGCAGCAACACCGCGCAGACCTACGGCTACGACTCGGTCACCCTGATGCAGGAGACGAAGACGACTCTCTGCAAGGTCTACGCGGCATAGGGAGGTAACAGAGATGGCAAGAGCAAAATTTCTCTGCGATGCCGAGCGCTGCATCGAGTGCAATGCCTGTGTGACCGCGTGCAAGAACGAGCACGAGGTGCCGTGGGGGATCAACCGGCGGAGGGTCGTCACGATCAATGACGGCAAGCCGGGAGAGCGTTCGATCTCGGTGGCCTGCATGCACTGCTCGGATGCGCCGTGCATGGCCGTCTGTCCGGTGGACTGCTTCTACCAGACCGACGACGGGGTCGTGCTGCACTCGAAGGATCTCTGCATCGGCTGCGGCTACTGCTTCTACGCGTGCCCCTTCGGCGCGCCGCAGTTCCCGCAGGCGGGGAATTTCGGGTCCCGCGGCAAGATGGACAAGTGCACGTTCTGCGCCGGCGGCCCGGAGGAAACCCACTCGACGGCCGAGTTCGCCAAGTACGGGCGCAACCGGATCGCGGAAGGCAAGCTGCCGCTCTGCGCCGAGATGTGCGCCACCAAGGCCCTGCTCGCGGGCGACGGGGATGTCGTTTCCGGCATCTACCGCGAACGCGTGGTGGCCCGGGGCTTCGGCACCGGTGCCTGGGGCTGGGGCACGGCCTACGGCCAGAAGGGCAGCTGACCCGAATCGCGCGGGGGGCGGGCGACCGCCCCCTGCCCCGATCGGTTCGAGCGGGCGGGCAAATGCCCGCTCGTGTGCCTTCTGGATGAGTTCGAGGTCTTTCCGATGATAAGGACGTTTCGCAGGCTGCTGATCCTGGCGCTCGCAATGGCGCCGCTCGCCGCGGTGCCAGCGACGGCCCAGGAAGGCGCCGGCGCGAATAAGGAGATGCCGCGCGCCTCGACGGGCGGCGCCCAGACGCTGGAGGACATCCTCGCCCGGCAGCGCGGCCAGCAGATCGACGACGACTTCCGCCGCGAGGCGGTGGGCGACCCCGCGCGGGCCGCCGCCATCGCCGCGCAACTCGGCACGCTCGGCGGCGCGTCGGACTCCGAGGTGTTCCGCGCGCTCCGCTACGGCAGCGCCGACGTGACCGTCTCCGCCAAGGGCGCGGCCGCGGGAATCGTCATCCAGGATTCCGGCATGTGGTGGCTGGAGCTCAGGGAGGGGCCGCTGCTCGAATGGGGCGGCTGGCTGTTGGTAGCGATGATCGCGGTGGTCGCGGTCTACCTCGTTGTCCGCGGTCCGATCCGCATCGAGGGCGAGAAGACCGGCCGCATGATCCTGCGGTTCACGGCGATCGAGCGGTTCAGCCACTGGCTGCTCGCGGGCTCCTTCATACTGCTCGGGCTGACCGGCCTGATCGTCCTGTTCGGGCGGGTCGCCCTGATCCCGGTCTTCGGCAAGGACTTCTTCTCCGACATCGCGCTGGCGTCCAAGTGGATCCACAACAACGTCGCCTGGGCGTTCATCGTGGCGCTGGTCATGGTCTTCGTCTGCTGGGTGGTGCACAACGTCCCCAACCGGGCGGACCTCGTGTGGCTTGCCAAGGGCGGCGGGCTGTTCTCCAAACACGTCCACCCGCCGGCGCGCAAGTTCAACGCCGGGCAGAAGATCATCTTCTGGATCGTCATCATCCTCGGGATCTCGATCTCGGCGTCGGGGCTTTCGCTCCTGTTCCCGTTCGAGATGCCGATGTTCGCCAAGACGTTCGAGGTGCTGAACGCGCTCGGCCTGCCGCAGCTGGTGGGGATGGGCGAGCTTCAGACGACGATGACACCGCACGAGGAGATGCAGTACGCGCAGCTCTGGCACACCGTCGTCGCCTTCGTCTTCATGGCGATCATCATTGCCCACATCTATCTCGGCTCGGTCGGGATGGAGGGCGCGTTCGAATCGATGGAGTCGGGCGAGGTCGACATGCAGTGGGCCAAGGAGCACCACTCGCTGTGGTACGAGGAGGTGGTGGCCGAAGAGCAGGCCGCCGCTTCGCGGGAGTCCCCGGCCACGCCGGCGGAATGAGATGGCGTTCCGGGCGCTACTCGCGGCGCTGGTGCTGGTTCCCTCGGTAGCCGCGGCGGGAGAGTTCTTCACGCTCAAGGGTCACGGCGGCCCGATCAAGGGAATCGACGTCTCACCCGACGGCAGCCGCATCCTGACGGCGAGCTTCGACTTCTCGGTCGGGCTGTGGCGCGGCAAGACGCCGGTGTGGCTGGAGGCGCACCGCGCGGCGGTCAACGCGGTCAGGTTCGTCGACCGGAACCGGGCGGTCTCCGCCGGGGACGATTTCCAGCTCTATCTGTGGAACCTGTCGACCGGCAAGGCCAGGCGCCTGGGCGGCCACCAGAACAAGGTCAACGCGCTCGAGCTCTCGCCCGACCGGCGGACGGTGGCGGCGGCGAGCTGGGACGGGTCGGTCGGGCTCTGGCCGCTCGACGGCGGCAAGCCGCGCTTCCTCAAGGGCCACCGGTCCAACGTCAGCGACATCGCCTACACGGCGGACGGCGGGACGCTCTATTCCGCCTCGGCGGACGGCACCATCCGCACCTGGGACCCGGAAAAGGGTATGCGCAAGCGCTTCTTCCTGCGGCACGGGTTCGGCATCAACACGCTGGTGCTGAACGATTCGGCGAACTGGCTGGCCTACGGCTCGCTCGACGGAACGATTCGCGTGGTGGACGCGACGACCGGGAACCGGATCGCCGATTTCACCTCCGGCCGCAGCCCGATCCTCGCGATGGCGGCCGACCCGTCCTTCGGCATCCTCGCCGTGGGCGACGGCGAGGGCTTCATCAAGGTGATCGACAGCCGGACCTGGAAGGTGCTGCGGAATTTCCGGGCGACGCTGCGCGGGCCGGTCTGGGCGCTCCGTTTCTCGCCCGACGGCAGGAACATCCATGCCGGCGGGCTCGACGACGCGATGTACAGCTGGCCGGTCGAATCGCTCGGCAAGCACGACCGAATGACCCGTGAGGAGCGCACCTTCCTCAGGAAGCCGTCGACCATGAGCAACGGCGAACGCCAGTTCCAGCGCAAATGCTCGATCTGCCACGCGCTGGGACCGGACGGGCGCCGCCGCGCCGGGCCGACCCTGTTCGGCGTCTTCGGGCGCCGCGCGGGGACGCTTGCCGGCTACAAATACTCGCCGACGCTGCTGAACTCGGATATCGTCTGGAACGAAGGCACGATCGACGCGCTGTTCGACAAGGGGCCGGACCACTACATTCCGGGCTCGAAGATGCCGATGCAGCGTATCGTGAAGCCCGCCGACCGCGACGATCTGATCGCGTTCCTCAGGCGGGCGACGTCGGAGCGGGAGAAGACCCAATGAAGACCATGCTGATCGCGTTTCTGGCGATGGCGGTAATCGCCATCGGCGCGGACATCCTTCTCGACTTCATCGGTTTCTCCACCGAGGCCATGACATCCGGCCCGGCGGTCCGCAGCGGCTGACGGAATATCGACCCGTTCCCCAATTGCATTCCAGGAAACGCCCCGCTCCCGGTCTGCGGCCCGCGCTGACATGCGTCATGGCCGCCGCTCTCGTCCACCTCGCCGGCGCCGCGCACGCCCAGCCGGCCAAGTTCGCCTTCGGCGCGGCCAGAGGGCCGGCGGCGGGCGCGGCCGCCGCGTTCGGTCGGTACGCGGCGGGCTGCCTCTCCGGCGCCGTTCAGCTGCCGGAATCGGGACCCGGCTGGCAGGCGATGCGGCTCTCGCGAAACCGCAACTGGGGCCATCCGAGCGTGATCCTCTTCGTCAAGCGGCTCTCGCACGAGGCGCGGAAGGCGGGCTGGGCCGGCCTCTATGTCGGCGACATCAGCCAGCCGCGCGGGGGACCGATGACGTCCGGACACAGCTCGCACCAGATCGGGCTCGACGTCGACATCTGGCTGCGCCCGCCCGACAGGCTGACGCTGAGCCGGGCCGAGCGGGAGCGGATTTCCTCGACCCCGGTGGTCGCCCGGAACCGCCTCCGGGTGAACGGGCGCTGGACGGAGTCGCATTCCCGCGTCCTCGAAGCCGCGGCGCGGGACGATTCGGTGGCGCGCATATTCGTCAACGCGGCGATCAAGCGCCGCCTCTGCGAGACCCGGACGACGGACGACGCCGTCTGGCTGCGCAAGGTGCGGCCGTGGTGGGGTCACACCGCCCATTTCCACGTCCGGCTGCATTGCCCGGCGAGCCGGGCCTGCGTCGACCAGGCCCCGCTGCCCGAGGGCGCCGGCTGCGACCGGACGCTCGCCTGGTGGTTCACCAGAGAGGCGCTCTACCCGCCCCCGCCGGACCCTCGCGACCGCAGGCCGGAGCTCACCCTCGCCGACCTGCCCACCGCCTGCCGCGGGGTGCTGAGGGCGCGGTGAAGGAAAATATTCTCAACTTGAAATAGTAGAAACCTGTCGACGTCGCCGGACAGCGGCGCTAGAGTAACCGTATGGATGCGAACCTTGCCGGTTTCGTCGCCCTCGGTGCGCTGATGGTCGGTTTGTTTGCTTGGTTGCGGCACGATACTCAGACGCTCCGCCGCGACATGGATTCGCTCCGCGGGGAGATGCGTGGCGAGATAGGCACGCTCCGTGGCGAGATACGTAACGACATCGGCACGTTCCGCGGCGAGATACGTAACGACATCGGCACGTTCCGCGGCGAGATGCGTGATGACATCGGCACGTTCCGCGGGGAGATGCGTGACGACATCAGCGCGCTCCGTGACGTGATCGGCACGCTCGGCCGCGAGATGAACGAACTGCGCGAGCGCGTGGCGCGGATCGAGGGTTTGCTGGAGGCGGTGTTCATGCGCCGCGATCTGACGCCGCCGCCGGAACCGCCTCCGCCGGCCGGACCGTCGGGCGAGCCCGAGGCCGCCTGAGCGCGGACAGCTCCCCTCTTCTCCCCACTCTGCCGGTCTCCGGGGCTTGCTCCGGCTTGTCGCGCCGGCATAGAACCGCACGGCGACCGGAAAGAGTCCCGCCGTACGGATCGGAGTCCCATGAACGAAATTGCCCCGTCGGTCCATCCCGACCTCGCGCGTCACCAGGCCTCGATGCAGCCCCGGATCTATACCCTCATGGGCTCGATCCACTGCGCCTACGCCTATTCCGTCGTCAACTGCACCCTGATCGAGGGCGAGGAGTCCTGCATCCTGGTCGACACCATGACCGGGATGGACAACGCGGAGGTGGTGGCGGCCGAGTTCCGCAAGCTCACCGACAAGCCGATCCGGACCGTTGTCTACACCCATTTCCACGCCGATCACGTGAGCGGCGCGGCCGCCTTCGTCTCCCCCGAGGACGTCGCCGCCGGCAAGGTGGACATCGTCGGCCAGCGGGACCTCGTCGACCACGTGTTGTTTCGCAGATTGTCTGAGGTCGGATTTGCCGGATTATTTCGCGTCCTG
>JAPPIT010000024.1 GCA_028820505.1 Defluviicoccus sp. | reverse complement strand
CAAGGATAAGCAGGAAAAACAAAACGTGGATGGTCGGCCTTCGCCGACCATGACGGAAGAGAACGGAAGAAGCGGTTCCAACCAAAGCGGACGGCTCTGGTATACGCCATTGGCGTATATGTCAATGGCGGACTTGGACGGCATCGCGCGCAGGTCGGGCTCCTGCCACCGCTACGCCAGCGCCGCGTCCCAATCCGTCCCTTCGAGGATTTCGCGCAGGCGGGCGAGGAAGCCGGCGGAGTAGGCGCCGTCGATGGCGCGGTGATCGAAGGACTGCGCGAGGATGCCGATGGGGCGGACGGCGATCGCGTCTCCCGCCCCGGTCTCCACGACCGCAGGTTTCCTGCGCACCCCGTCGGTCGACAGGATCGCCACCTGCGGCTGGTTGATGATCGGCGCGGTGATCAGCGTGCCGAAGGTGCCAGAGTTGGAGATCGTGTAGGTGCCGCCGGCGAGGTCGTCCGGTCCGATCGAGCCGTCCCGCGCCGCCGCCGCCGCCCCGCGGACGGCGCGCGCGAGCCCCGCCACGTCCATCTCCTGCGCATCGCGGATCACCGGCGCCATCAGCCCGCCGGGGCCGAGATCGACCGCGATCCCGAGATGGACCCCGCGGTGGACGCGCAGGGCCTCGCCCTCGATGCTCGCATTGACGTGCGGGAAGTCGGGGATCGCCCGGCACGCCGCGTAGGCGACGAAGGGCAGATAGCTGAGCGAGAAGCCTTCCGTCGCCTTCCACGCCTCGCCGTGCAGGCCGCGGGCCCGCTCGACGGCATGGAAATCGACCTCGACCGCCTGGAGCACGTGCGGGCTGGTCGCCTTGGAGCGCACCATGTGCTCCGCGATCTGCTTGCGCATCCGGCCGAGCGGGACGAGGTCCGACTCCGCGGGTTCAGGGGCGAGCAGGGCCTCCACGTCCTGGCGGGTGATCCTTCCGTCCCTTCCCGTGCCGGAGATCGCGGCCGGGTCCAGACCGTGCTCGGCGATCAGCCGTCGCACCGCCGGGGAAAGCGGGCGGCCGGCGGAATCCCTGCGCGGCACCGAGTCGAGCGGGATCGAACGGCTCGTGACCGCCGTACCGTCGGGTACGGTCGCGGCCGGCTCCGGAGCGCCGGCGGTCTCTCCGGCGCCGCCGATCACCGCGAGCCGGGTGCCCACCGGCACCGTCGTCCCGGCCTCCACCAGGATCTCGGACAGAACGCCGTCGGCCGGCGCCGGCACCTCGGTATCGACCTTGTCGGTCGAGACCTCGAACAGGGTTTCGTCCGCCTTGACCGAATCGCCCGCCGCCTTGTGCCAGGCCGTGACCGTCCCCTCGGTCACGGTCTCGCCGAGTTGGGGCATCACGACGTCCATCGCGCCCTCAGCCCAGGTTGACGCGGACGGTCTCCGCGATCCGCTCGACCGAGGGCAGCGCCAGATCCTCGAGATTGTCGGCCGAGGGCAGCGGGATGTGCGGCGTGGTGATGCGGACGATCGGCCCGTCGAGGTCGTAGAAACATTCCTCGCTGACGATCGAGGAAATCTCCGCCCCCCAGCCGCAGAGCCTCGGGTTCTCCTCCACGGTGAACAGCCGGCCGGTGTCCGAGACGGCGGAGAGGATGGTTCGCGTATCCAGCGGAACCAGGGTGCGGAGGTCGATCACCTGGCAGGAAATTCCTTCGTCGGCCAGACGGTCCGCGGCCTCGACGGCGCGCGGCACCATCGCGGCCAGCGCGACGATGGTGGCGTCGGCGCCCTCCCGCACCATTCTGGCGGTGCCGAGCGTATCCACATGCTCGCCGTCGGGGACCGGGCCCCTGGTGCCGTAGAGCGATTTCTGCTCGAAGAAGACCACCGGGTCCGGGTCGCGGATCGAGGCGGCCAGCAGCCCCACGATGTCCGCCGGGTTGGACGGGGCGACGACCTTCAGCCCCGGGATCATCATCGCCCAGTTCTCGATCGCCTGGGAATGCTGGGCGCCGAAACGGGCGCCGCCGCCGTTGGCGCTGCGGATCACCAGCGGGAAGAAGACCTGGCCGTTGGTCATGTAGCGCGACTTGGCGATCTCGTTCGCCACCAGGTCCCAGCAGACCGCGAAGAAATCCGAGAACATGAGCTCCGCGATCGGCCTGAGCCCGGTCATCGCCGCCCCCATCGCGGCGCCGATGATGGCCTGTTCGGAGATCGGCGTGTCGCGCACCCGTTCCGGGCCGAACTCCTCGAACAGCCCGACGGTGGTCTTGAACACGCCGCCCGCCGCGCCGATGTCCTCGCCGAGAAACACCACCGAGGGGTCGCGCCGCATCTCTTGGGCGATCGCCGCGGCGACCGCCTCGCGGCAGGTCAGTTCCGCCATGCCGCGCCTCCATCGGCATAGACTTCGGTCTCGAGGATTTCCGGCGGCGGCGGCGGCGAGGCCCGGGCGGCATCGGTCGCCGCGTCGACCGCCGCCAGCACCGCCGCCTCGATCCCGTCGACCGCGGACTCCGCGAAGCCGAAATCGAGCAGCCTCCGGCGGTAGGCCGGGATCGGGTCCCGGGCGAGCCATTCCTCGACCTCCGCGTCAGGCCGGTAGGCGCCGGGATCGGCGCGCGAGTGCCCGCACTGGCGATAGGTCTTGGCCTCGATCAGCGAGGGGCCGCCACCCGAGCGCGCCTTCGCGTAGGCCGTTTGCGCGACGCGGTAGACCGCGTCCGCGTCGTTGCCGTCGACGATGATCGACTCCATGCCGTAGGCCGACGCCCGGTCCGCCGCCGGGTGCTCGACCGCCGTCACGTCGCCGATCGGCGTGTACTCCATGTAGAGGTTGTTCTCGCAGACGAAGATCACCGGGAGCTTCCAGATCTGCGCCATGTTGAGGGCCTCGTGGAAGGCGCCGATATTGGTGGTCCCGTCGCCGAAGAAGCAGACCGAGACCTGGCTCGTGCCGCGATACTGCGCCGACCACGCCGCGCCCATGGCGATCGGCAGGTGCGCGCCGATGATGGCGTAGGAGCCCATCGCGCCGTGCTCGACGCTGGTCAGGTGCATCGAGCCGCCCTTGCCGGCGAGCAGCCCGCATTCGCGGCCCATCAGCTCGCCGAGGACGCCCGACATCGAAGCCCCGCGCGCCAGCGTATGGGCGTGGCCGCGATAGGTGCAGAACGTGTAGTCGCCCTCTTCCATCGCCACCGCGAACCCGGCCGCGACCGCCTCCTGCCCGAGCGACAGATGGACCGTGCCCTTGACCAGGTTCTGCAGGAACAAATCGTGGGCGCGCTGCTCGACATGGCGGATCTCGAGCTGCGAGCGCCACAGCGCGAGCCGCGCCTCCTCCCCGATATCGTCGTTGGCGAGATCGGGCCTGGCCGTCGCTTCCGTTGCCAAGGACTCCCTCCCTGTCAGGTTCAGTATTTGGCGGAGATCGGCAGGTCCTCGGCCGGGTAGAGGCTGATTATCTGGGGCCCCTCGTCGGTGACGACGACCTCCTCCTCGATGCGGGCGGCGGAGTAGCCGTCCTTCGCCGGGCAGTAGGTCTCCAGCGCGAACACCATGCCTTCCTTGATCTCCTTGGGGTCTTCCATCGAGATCAGCCGGCTGATGATCGGCCGTTCGTGGATCGAGACGCCGAGCCCGTGCCCGAACTGGAGGCCGAACGCCTCCATCTCGCCTGCGAAGCCGAACTCTTCCGCCTCCGGCCACACCGCGGCGATCTCGTCGGTGGAGACGCCGGGGCGGACCAGCTCGATCGCGGCATCGAGCCATTCGCGGCACTGCTTGTAGGCGTCCTCCTGCACCTCGCTGGCGCGCCCGACATTGAAGGTCCGGTAGTAGCAGGTGCGGTAGCCCATATAGCCGTGCAGGATGTCGAAGAACGCCTGGTCGCCGGGGCGCACCATGCGGTCGGTGAAGTTGTGCGGGTGCGGGCTGCACCGCTCGCCGGAGATCGCGTTGATGGCCTCGACGTCGTCCGAGCCCATCTCGTAGAGCAGCTTGTTGGCGCGGGCGACGATGTCGTTCTCCCGCACGCCGGGCTTCAGCTCCTCGCCGATCATGTGATAGACGGCATCGACCATGCCGGCGGCCTGGTTGAGCAGCACGATCTCGTCGATGTTCTTGATCTCGCGCGCGTCCAGCATCACCTGCTGGCCGTCGCGCACCTCGATATTGCGCTTCTGCAGCTCGAACAGCATCGGCGGCTCGCAGATGTCGACGCCGATCGGCATGTCGCCGACGCCCGCCTCGTCGAGCATCGACTTGATCTGCTCCGCCGCCCTGGTCATCAGCCCGGCATCGGGCGGCACCGTGCCGCGCAGGCCGAGCATGCCGGCGTGGATGTTCTCGTCCCTGAGCCAGGGCGCGTGGATCCGGTGGTGGGAGGCGGCCGAGCCGAAATCCCAGACATGCGGCTCCTCGCCCTGCATCAGCAGCGCGTAGCGCGACATCTTGTCCCGCGACCACTCGCCGATGGCGGTTCCGGTGAGGTAGCGGATGTTGTTGTTGTCGAAGCAGAGCAGCGCGCCCAGCCCGGAATTCTCCAGCGCCTGCTTGGCGCGCGCCAGGCGGTAGTCGCGCAGCCGGTCGAAATTGACGCGCTCCTCGGTGTCGACGCCGCTGTGGCCGGGCGCCGCGATGGCCCCGCCCCAGCTGTAACGCGGTTCCAGATGGGCCGGATCGATCTCCGCGGGCCTGGGGGTGTCGGATGCCATCGGTGTTCCTCCCGGTCTCGTCGACGCCGGTCCGCGTCGCCAATCGGTGTCGCGCAAGATTTCACATCGCCGCCGCTTCATCAATCCGGGCTTATATCGACTGCTTGACGAGCGGGAGGCCGACAGGCGGGACCGTCTCCACTCCCCTCTTGGCACCCCGGACTTGTTCCGGGGTGACAAGAGGACACGGATGGGCGGCCGGCTCGAGACGCGGATTTCGGTGCACTGGCGTCTCCCCCGTTGCCGTTCCCTCTGTCGCCCCGTTTCCCTCACCGTCATGCCCGGACTTGTTCCATTGCTGTCCGGTTTAGATTTCGGGGCAGGCTTCGCGCCCATGAGCGAGACCGTCTCCGACCCCCGCTGTCACCCCGGACCTGATCCCATAAGCGTTAACTTGTTTTCCCACGCCATGTCTCGGGACGGCCCCTTGGTCGAAACCGCACCCGCCCCCTCGGCGTCATGGTCGGCGAAGGCCGACCATCCACGTTTTGTTTTTTGTTGTTCGCCGACAAGGAAAAACTCGTGGATGGTCGGCCTCCGCCGACCATGACGGGAAAAGGCAGGGCAGCGATGCTTCTATCCATAGCTACGCTCCGGCGCGGATTTCCCGGCGGTCGACTCCCAAAGCTGTCACCCCGGACTGGGATCCGGGGAAGCTGGGCGAGGGCGACGCCTGTGGCCCGGGACCCCCGCTCAAGGCCGGGGTGACACAAGGGGGGGCCGGCGGGACCGTGTTTCGAGGGCACCCGGCCTCGACCCGGACAACAAGTTAGCGCCCATGGGACCTGATCCGGGGTCCAGGGAAGCCGGGCGAAGGCGGTGCCTGTGGCCCTGGACCCCGGATCAAGTCCGGGGTGACAACAGGGGGAGAAGGACGGCGGAGGCGGGTGGGCCGCAATCCGTTCCCGATCCGGCGGAAGAGCCGGAAACCCGCCTGTACCGACGCCTTGCACCGGGTCCACCGAAGTTAAACCGGACAGCAGTGGACTTGTTCCGGGCATCCACGCCTTGCGGCAACGCGGTGCGGGCCGGGCGCGGGCGAGGCGGCGGAGGGACGTGGATGCCCGGAACAAGTCCGGGCATGACGGAAGAGGGGTCGTTGACCTCCCGGTCGTCAACCGATCTTTGCAAGCTCCAAAACAAAACGTGGATGGTCGGCCTTCGCCGACCATGACGGAGGGAGGCAGACGCGCTATTCGAGCCCGCTCGCCCGCGCCTGCTCGCGCGCGACGACCGCCCAGTCGCGCTCCCCGTCGCCGCGCGCGATCGCGCCGATCAGCCGGTCGCGCCAGACATTCGCCGACGGCAGCGGCACCCCCGCCGCCTCCGCCGCGGCGAGCGCGAGGTTCGCGTCCTTGAGGCCGAGCGAGGCGGTCATCCCGACCCGGTCCCAGTCCTCCTTGGCGATGATGTCGCCATAGACCCGGTAGCCGATGCAGTCGAATATCCCGTCGGTCAGCATGTCGTAGAGCGTATCCGGCCGGACGCCGTAGCGGCGGACCAGCGAGAACGCTTCCCCCATCGTCTCGATCGCGCAGCCCAGCACGAAATTGTTGGCGAGCTTCATGGAGGCGGCGGCCTCGGGCGCCTCGCCGGCTTCGAAGCAGCGCCGGCCCATGGCGGCGAAGAGCGGGCGGCAGGCCTCCACCGCGTCGGGCGGCCCGCCGGCGAGGATGCCGAGCTGGCCCGCCGCGGCCGCGTCCGGGCGGCCCAGCACCGGGGCGGCGACATAGGTCTGGCCCGCCTCCGCGTGCATGGAGGCGGCCCTCCGGCTCATCGCGACGCTGTGGGTGCCCATGCCGAGATGGATCGCTCCCGCCGGCATCGTCGCCACGAGTCCATCGGGTCCCTCCATGACCTGCGCGAGATCGTCGTCGGCGCCGAGCATCGTGATCGTCACCTCGCGGCCGGCGGCGGCGTCCGCGATGCTGCGCACGATCTCGGCGCCCGCCGGGGCGAGGGCGGCCGCCTTTTCGTATGTCCGGTTGTATCCCGTGACGTCGTGCCCGGCCTCGAGCAGCCGCCGCGCCATGGCGTGGCCCATGCGGCCGAGGCCGATGAATCCGACTTTCATGTTTCCTCCTTCCAGGCGGCCGGCCGGCCGCGCAGCACCGCCACGCCGGACACCAGGGCGAGGGCGGCGAAGACGATGAACCCGTGGCCGAACGATCCGGTCAGGGCGGCGATCCCGCCGAAGATCGGCGGTGCGGTGACCACGCCGAAAAAGGTGATGAAAAGCGCTCCGCCGGTCGCCTGGCTCGCCCGGTCGCCCGGCGCGATACGGGCGACCTGGGAAAGGAACACCCCGTTCCACCCCACCCCCGTCGCGCCCAGCACGATGCAGACGCCGACGACCGCCCAGTAGGGCCAGTCGGGCGTGAACCATGCCGCGACGAATCCCGAGATGCCCATCGCCACGCCGAGCGCGCCCAGCACCGGCTGCGGCCGGCCGATCCAGTCCGAGAGCCCGCCCCACACGATACGGCCCACGATCCCGGAGAGTTGGGCGATGGAGAGCGTCAGCCCGGCCTTGACGAACCCCATGCCGAGCCCGGCGACCAGATAGGTGACGAGGAAGACGCTGAAGCACTGCTGGATGGCGGCGAAGAAGAACGAGGCGAAGCAGAGCCGCCTGAGCACCGGGTGCCCGAGCACCAGGCGGAGCGGACCGACGACGCTGCCTCGCAACCCCTGCCTCTCCGCCCGGAGCTCGATGTCGAAATGCCGCCGCGTGGGATGGATCGCGAGGATGCAGAAGAGGCACATCGCGGCCACCGCCCAGGACGCGCCGCGCCATCCGAACTCGATGACGAAGAGCGGCACCAGGGCGCCGGCGAGCATCCCGCCGAGCGGCACGCCGGTCTGCTTTATCGAGAAGACCAGCGAGGAAAACCGCGCCGGCGTGTGGCGGGCGAGGATATGGGAGCTCCCGGGCGTCGCCGGCCCCAGCCCGACGCCGAGCAGGAAGCCGGCGACCGCGAGCACCGGCCACCACGCGGTGGTGATCAGCGCAAGCGCCGCGATGGAAATCAGCAGCCCCGCCTGGCTCATGCGGATCGGGCCGTAGCGCGGCACGATGCCCCCGCTCAGCAGCGAGGCCGTCATCGCGCCCGAATAGACCAGGGACGCGAAGATCCCGATATTCGCCGCGTCGAGCCCGATATCGCCGGCCGCCTCGGGGGCGAAGACCGGCACGGTCAGCGTCGCCATGGTGACCATCGCCTGCACCGCAAGCGTGGCGGCGAGCGCGCGCACGACTTGAACGGCGGCTGGGCTCATGGTGCCAGCTTACCGCCCGGAGGCGCCGCGCTATAGTGATCCCATGGCAGAGGGAACATCGACCATCCTGATCCGGGGCGGCCGGGTCTACGACCACGAGGGCGACACCGACCTTCCGCCGGTCGCCGACGTGCTGATCGAGGGCGACCGCATCGCGCGCGTCGGCGGCGATCCGGGCCCCGCCGACAGGACGATCGACGCCTCCGGGAAACTCGTCATGCCGGGCTTCGTCAACGCGCATTACCACTCCCACGACGTGCTGCTGAAGGGCAGCTTCGAGACCCTGCCGCTGGAGCTGTGGCTGCTCCATGCCTTGCCGCCCGCCTACCCGAAGCGTTCGGCCGCCGAGGTGCGGGCGCGGACGCTGCTCGGCGCGGCCGAGTGCCTGCGGTCGGGGATGACGACCGTCCAGGACATGCTGACGCTGTTCCCGTTCGACCCCGAGCATCTCGAGACCGTGGTCGCCGCCTACGAGGAGATCGGCATCCGCTGCACCTTCTCGCTCCAGGTCGGCGACATCCCGGGGATCGAGCGGGTGCCGTTCTGGAAGGAGGTCGTGCCGGAGGAATTCCACCGCTTTCTCGGCGCCTCGGTCGAGCCCGGCGGCTTCGATCCGCTGGAGCATGTGCGCGGCCGGTATCTCGATTATCGCGACGCGTCGCCGCGCTTTCGCTGGGGCCTCGGCCCGACCAGCCCGGAATTCTGCACGCCCGCGCTGCTCGAAGGCCTGGCGGCGCTCTCGGCCGAGTTCGGCCTGCCGGTCATCACCCACATCTACGAATCGCGCAGCATGGCCGTCGCCGGCCGCCTGTTCATGCCCGAGCATGACGGCTCGCAGGTGAAATATCTGCGCTCGGCCGGGCTGCTCGGCCCGAATGTCGGGCTCGCGCACAGCGTCTGGATGCGCCCCGACGAGATCGAGATCCTGGCGGAGACCGGAACCAACGTGATCCTCAACCCCGTCGGCAACCTCAAGACCCGGTCCGGCGTGCCGCCGATCCGCGGCTATCTCGACGCCGGGGTGCCCACCGCGATCGGCTGCGACAACTGCTCCTGCGGCGATTCCCAGAACATGTTCCACGCGATGAAGGCGTTCGCCGGGCTCGCCGCGGTGACCAACCCCGAGCCCGGCCCGCCGACCGCGGCGGACACCGTCGCCTGCGCCACGCTCGGCGGCGCGCGGGCGCTCGGGCTCGCCGGCGAGGTCGGCGCGATCCGTCCCGGCATGAAGGCGGATATTTCGATGATCGACCTGTCCGCGCCGCAATACGTGCCGCTCAACAGCGCCGCGCGCCAGACCGTCTTCGCCGAGAGCGGGGAGAGCGTCGAGACGGCGATCGTCGACGGCCGCATCGTGCTGGAGAACCGGCGCCTGACCTCGATCGACGAGGACGCGCTCAGGGACGAGGTCGAGGCCGTGATGCCGGGGCTGCGCGCCGACATCGAGGCGGTCGCGGCACGCAACGCGAAGATGCACCCGTACCTGCTGGAAGCGTGGCGGCGCGGCTGGCAGGAGGATGTCGGGATAAGCCGGTTCGTCGACGACGGCGGGCGATAGTTTCTCACCCCGTCATGGTCGGCGAAGGCCGACCATCCACGAGTTTTTCGGCCGTTGGACAAGACAAAACAAAACGTGGATGGTCGGCCTTCGCCGACCATGACGGCAGGGAAACAAAGGCCGGCACCACGGAGGTAATCCTTGAAAGCGGCGGTCATCGAACGACAGGGCGCGATCGAGAACATCGTCTACCGCGACTGGCCCGACCCCGAGCCCGGACCCGGCGAGGTCCGCGTCGCGGTGAAGGCCTGCGGGCTCAACCATCTCGACATTTTCGTCCGCCGGGGCATGCCGGGCTTTCCGGTGCCGATGCCGTTCATCTCCGGCGGCGACGTCGCCGGCACGATCGACGCGCTGGGCGAGGGCGTCGAGGGCTGGTCGCCCGGCGAGCGGGTGACCATGAACCCGCAGACCGACGGCGGCATGATGGGCGAGGAGATCCCGGGCGGGCTCGCCGAGCTCGTCATCGTCCCGGCGAAGAACCTGATCCGCCTGCCCGACGGCTTGTCCTTCGAGACCGCCGCCGCGATCCCCATCAACTACGGCACCGCGCACCGCATGCTCTACACGCGCGGCAGGCTCGCGGCGGGCGAGACCGTGCTGGTGCTGGGCGCGAGCGGCGGCGTCGGCATGGCCTGCCTCCAGTTCGGCAAGATGACCGGAGCCACGGTGATCGCCGCCGCCGGCTCGGCCGAGAAATGCGAGCGGCTGACCGCGCTCGGCGCGGACTTCGTCATCGACTACTCGGAAGAGGATTTCTCGCGTGCCGCCTGGCTCGCCTCCGGCAAGAAGGGCTGCGACGTGGTCGTCAACTTCACCGGCGGCGACACCTGGGCGCCGTGCCTCAGGACCGCGAAGCGCGGCGGCCGGGTGCTGACCTGCGGCGCTACGGCGGGGCACGATCCGGCCACCGACCTCCGCTATATCTGGGTCCGCGAGCTCGACGTGCTGGGCTCGAACAGCTACTCGCAGGAAGACGTCGAACGCTCGGTTGCGCACGTCGCCGAAGGCCGCCTCGCGCCGGTGGTGAGCCACACCTTTCCGCTGTCGGAGACCGGCGAGGCGGAACGGCTGATGGAAGGGCGCGGCTTCTTCGGAAAGATCGTCATCCTGCCCTGACGGCGCGTCATCCTCCTGCCGAAGCGCCCTGCCTTCGGTCGATCTCGTCCTCGGTCCGCCGCTTGTCCCGCAATTCGGCGAGCAGGCCGTTTCGGCTCAGCCAGGCGATCAGATCCGCCTGCATGGTGACCGTGTCGTGGGTCCGGATTCTAAGGTCGCCATAGATCGTGCCGATGCGAAGAGCCCATTTCCTGTCCGTGGCGATCGTCTCGACGTTCGGGTCCGGGTCTGCCATCGGCTCATTCCTCCACCGCTTCTCTTTGAAAGACATGCCCGAACACGGCTTCGAGGCGCGCGACGCGCTCTCTGACGTCGGTCAATTGTCCCTCGTTGCGCTCGATCCTCTTTACGAGACGGGCCTCCATGTTGGTCAGGATACGCCAGATAAAGGCGGCTAGCGCGAGGCCGACGCCGACTATGGCGAAAATTTCGTCGCTCAACGAGACCTCCGATCTTCTACCATGCGTTGTATAGCATAGCCCAAAGGACAACATTGCCGTCAGGCTGTCAACGCCGGCGGGTCGGCCGAACGGGACGGGGGCCGCCCGGGCGGTTGCTGTCTGAAAGGGGTGCCTTACCCCGCTCCCATCCGCGGGAACAGGGCGAGCGCGTTGTCGCGCTCGATGCCTTGCAGCACGTCCTCTTCGAGGTCCAGCTCGATCAGCCCCTTGACCGTCGCGGCCATCGTCGCTTCCGGCGCGAAGGGGTAGTCGCTCCCGAACAGGACCCTGTCGGGCGAGACCAGCGCCAGCAGGCTCGCGAAGGCCAGCCGGTTGGCCGACAGCGCTGTGTCGTAATAAAGTCGTTCGAGCTCCGGCAGGACGCCGTTGGGGACCGCTTCCTTGAAGCCGGGACGCGCCGCGAGCCTCGCGATGCGTTCGGCGAGGAAGGGCACCGTCCCGCCCGCGTGGGAGAAGATGAAGCGGATGTTGCGGCAGCGCGCGAAGGTGCCCGAATAGAGCAGGCTCACCACCGCCCGCGTGGTGTCGAAGGGGAAGTCCAGCGTCGCCGCCGGGATCTCCGGCAGGCACTGGCTGCACGGCGCGTTGGTGGGGTGGAAATAGACCACGGCCCCGCGCCGGTCGAGCTCGTCGAACACCGGCGCAAAGGCCGGATCGCCCGGGTAGCGGTCGCCGTAGCTGGTCAGCAGCCCGATCCCGTCGGCCTTGAGCGTATCCAGCGCGTATTCGATCTCGGCGAGGCTCGCATCGACATCGGGCAGCGGCAGGCTCGCGAACATCCCGAAGCGGCCGGGATGATCGCGCCGGATGCCGGCGGCGTATTCGTTGCACAGCCGCGCGAGGCGGGCGGACTCCGCGTCGTCGCCGAACCACAGCCCGGGCGCGGAGATCGAGGTGACGGCGGTGGCGACGCCGTGGCGGTCCATCGCCTCGACCGACATCCCCGGCGTCCATTCCGGCGTGCGCCCGGCGAGGATCAGCGGCCCGATCCGGTCGTCGCCGACCGCCGCGACATAGTCGGGCGGGAGGATATGATGGTGCACGTCGATCCGGTGGGGCTCCATGCGCTCTTTCCCGTTGCGGTATACGAAAAGCGGCGCGCGGTCGGACACGCCGGCGGGCGCCCCAAATAAGGGGCCGCCCACGCGCCCCCCCCCCCCCCCCCCACAAAAGCCCAGGCCCCCCCCCCCCACCCGGCGGCCCCCCCGCCGGGGGGGGAGGGGGCCCCCCCCCCCCCTGCCGCCGCCCCCCCCCCCCCCCCCCCCCCCCCCCCCCCCCCCCCCCCGCGGCGCAGAATTACGGGTCCGCCCGGGTCCGGCCTACTCCGCCGCCTCCCGGGTGGCGCCGAAATGGGGCATCACCCGATCGCCGAACAGGCGGACCGAGCGCTCGGCGTCGCCGAGGCTCATGTCGTGGAAGTTGACCTGGAGCGAGGCGTCGTCGATCCCGCCGACCATCTCGGCATAGGCCCCGATCCGGTCGACCAGCTGGCCCGGCGTGCCCACCCAGGCCGCGCCCTTCTCGACCTGGGATTCGAAGTTTTCCCGCTTCAGGGCGTCGATCATCTTGTCGTAGCCCTTGTAGTCGGCGGACGAGGTGCCGCTGATCCAGTCGGACGCCGCGTCGACCAGCGAGGCGAGATAGCGGTTGAGGGGGCCGCGCGCGATCCGCGCCGCTTCGCCTTCGTTCTCGTGGCAGTACATGTGGAAGGCCAGCATCACCCGGCCCGGGCCCTCGTGGCCCGCCTTGTCCCACGCCTCGCGGTAGATGTCGCAGAGCTCGCGCATCGCCGCGCCGCCGATCGGGATCGCCATGATCCAGTTGCCCTGCCGGCCGGCCTTCTCGAACGATTGCGGGGTGGTGAAGGCCGCGGTCCAGAATTTGGGGCGCGGCTTCTGGGTCGGGCGGGGCAGCGACGTGACGTTCTCGAAGCTGTGGAACTGCCCCTTCTCGGTGACATTCTCCTCCTCCAGCAGACGGCCGACCTGGGCCATCCCCTCGTCGAACCGAAGAACGGACTCATCCAGCGAGACCCCGAAGCGCTGGTATTCGTGCGGCAGGAACGCGCGCGCGAAGCCGACCTCCAGCCGCCCGCCCGAAATCGCGTCCAGCATGCCGATCTCGCCGGCGAGCTTGAGCGGGTTGTTGAACACCGGCAGCACCGCGCCGGTCACCATCCGGGCGGTCCGGCTGCGCTGCGAGGCCGCGGTCAGGAAGACGATCGGGTTCGGGCTGTAGCCCCCGTAAGGGTGGAAGTAATGCTCGACGGTGCGGATGTGGGTGTAGCCGTACTCGTCGCACAGCTCGCACAGCTTGAGGCAGTCGTCGAAATACGCGTCCGCCGGGCGCTGGTCGGGCCCCACGCACGGAAAGAACTGCATCCCGAATTCCATGATCGCCGCTCCGCTGCAATTCGCCTTCGGTGTTGACAACCACTCTAGCGAAGAATTTAATCCGTGTACAGATTAATATGGGATCGACCATGCGCGACGGCCTCCACCCCGCGGCCCCGATCGACACCGACAGCTACGCGCTGCGCGGCGCGGCGGGCCATCTGCTGCGGCGTTCGCAGCAGCGCGCGGTCGACCTGTTCGTCGAGGAGGTGGGCGAGGACGGGCCGACGCCGCGCCAGTTCGCGGTCCTGCTCAGCGTGCATCAGAACCCAGGCGTCAGCCAGACCGACCTGGTCAGGATGACCGGCATCGACCGCAGCACGCTGACCGAGATCCTCCGCCGCCTGGGCCGGCGCGGGCTGATCCGGCGCGAGCGCCAGCCCGGGGACCGGCGCACCAACGCATTGCACCTCACGGAAGACGGGCGGCGGACGATGGAAACCGCTATCGACGCCGTGGAACGCGCCCAGCGGCGGATCCTGGAACCGATCCCGGCGGCGGAACGTCCCGCCGCGATGCGGGTGCTCGAACGGCTCGCCGGCCTCGACCGGTAGCGGCGGGCGGGAGGAGGGGAGATGAAAATCGTCGAACACGAAGCGGTCGCCGAGGAGCGTTTCCCGGGCGGCGCGACCTACCGCACGCTGGTCGGGGACGAGGAGGGCTCGACGCCGGTCCGCACCGGGATCCAGGTCTCCCCGCCGGGTTACGAGACGCCCGAGCATTCGCACCCCTATGTCGAAATCATCACCGTCCTGGAGGGGACAGGCGAGGCCTGGGCCGAGGGCGAGGAGGGCACGGTGGCGCTGCGCCCGGGCGTCACCCTGATCCTGCCGCCGGGCCAGCGCCACGGCTTCCGCGTCACCGGCGATGTGCCGCTCAAGACGCTCGGCGTCCACGCCTCGCCCCATCGCATCGTCGATATCGATAGGGCCTGAAGCGCGGCCGTGGCTCCCAAGGCTGTCACCCCGGAACGAGTCCGTTGCTGTCCGGTTTAATTCCGGACGACCGGGGCGAACGGCCTCTGTACCGGAGGGTTTCCGACGGATCGGTCGGCTCGGGACGCGACTTTCGGCGCGCCGCCGTCTCCCCCACTGCCGCCCCACACCGTCATGCCCGGACTTGTTCCGGGCATCCACGTCTTGCGGCATCGCGGTATA
>JAPPIT010000061.1 GCA_028820505.1 Defluviicoccus sp. | reverse complement strand
ACCGCGATGCCGCAAGACGTGGATGCCCGGAACAAGTCCGGGCATGACGGTGGGGAAAAGCGGGGCGACAGAGGGAACGGCGAGGCGGTTCAATCTGAAACGGACGGGCTCTACAATGCCCCTCCAACCCGAAGGAGACCCCGATGAGCGAGCCGATCGTGCTTGAGGTGTTCACCGACTACGTCTGACCCTGGTGCTATCTCAGTACCGTGCGTATCGAGAAGCTGCGCCAGAAGTTCGACATCGAGATCGAATGGGTTCATTTCCCGCTGCATCCGGAGACCCCGGACGAGGGGATGACGCTCGAAGACCTGTTCGCCGGTCGGAATTACGACCTCGAAGCGTCCTACCGGAAGATGAAGGGGCTGATGGACGCCGAGGGGCTGGATTACGCCCGGCGCACCCACACCTACAACAGCCGTCTCGCCCAGGAGCTCGGCGCCTGGGCGGACACGCGGGAGGGCGGCGAGGCGTTGCACGACCCGCTCTACCGGGCCTATTTCGTCGACGGCAAGAATATCGGCGACACCGACACCCTGCTCGGCATCGTCGAGGACGCCGGGCTGCCGGTCGAGGAAGCGCGGGCGGTGCTGCAGGAGCGCCGTTTCCGGGATGCGGTCGACGAGGACTGGGCGCGGTCCCGCAAGCTCGGCGTCAGCGGGGTTCCGACCTTCGCCGCCGGGGGCTACGGCGTGGTCGGCGCGCAGCCTTACGAGACGCTGGAGAAGTTCCTGACCGAGATCGGCGCCGGGTTGCGCGCCGGAAGCGGCGGGTGATGGACGACGATACCGAAATCGGCAACGTCGACTACACGCGGATCGACGTCGACAGGACCGCGAGCTATGCGAGCCTCGCCGGCCGGGTCGTCATCGTAACCGGCGGCGGTCAGGGGATCGGGCGGGGCTACGCGCACTATTTCGCCGCCCAGGGCGCGATCCCGGTGATCGCCGAGATCGACGGGACTAACGCAAGGCGCGTGGCCGACGAGGTCGAGCGGGAGCACGGGCCCGCGCTCGCGCTGGAGACCGACGTGGGCGACGAGGACTCGGTCGCGGCGATGGCGGCCAGGACGCTGGACGCGTTCGGCCGGATCGACATCCTGATCAACAACGCCGCCGTCTTCTCGCGCATCACCATGGCGCCGTTCTGGGAGCTCCCTGTCGAGGAGTGGAAGGCGGCGATGCACGTCAACATCACCGGGTCCATGCTGTGCGCCCGCGCCGTGGTTCCGGCGATGATGCAAGCCGGCTGGGGACGGATCATCAACGTCTCGTCCGGCACCCATGTTAAGGGGCGCCCCAACTACCTCCACTACATCACGTCCAAGTCGGCGATGGTCGGCATGTCGCGGTCGATGGCGCGCGAGCTGGGCCCCTGGGGCATCACCGTCAACACCTTCTGGCCGGGGGTGATGCAGACCGAAATCGAACGCCCCTCGGTGCCCCGGCACATGTTCGAGACCATGACCCGGGCGCAGGCGCTGCCGCGCCAGGGGACGATCCACGACCTCGCCAAGGCGATGCTGTTCATCTGCTCCGACGAGGCGGGCTACATCAGCGGACAGAATCTCGTCGTCGATGGCGGGTCGAGCTTCATCTGAGCGGGACGGCTTCATCGCCCGCCACGGGCTGTGGGGCGATGCGCAGGCGGAGGCCGCGTCGGAGGTATTGCGCCGGGTCGAGGTCGACGGCCTCCGGCTGGTCCGCCTCGCCTGGGTCGACAGCCACGGCGCGGTCCGGGCGAAAGCCGTCACTCTCGGCGCGCTCCGGAAGGCGCTGGTCGACGGCTACAACATCAACGTTGCCACCTCGACGCTCGATGCCTCTGGCGGGCGGGTCTTCGCCTCGTTCACGCAGGGCGGCGGGATGGGCCTGGACGAGATGACGGGCTCGCCCAACCTGGTGCTGGTCCCGGACCCCACCACGTTTCGCGTGCTGCCCTGGGCTCCGGGCGTCGGCTGGATGCTGGGCGATCCGTATTTCCGCGGCGGCAAGCCGTTCCCTTTCTCGACCCGCCGGGTTCTGGAGACCCAGCGCGCGCGGCTCGAGGAGCGCGGATGGCGCATGATTGTCGGCATCGAGGTCGAGTGGTATCTGCGGCGGATCGAGGACGACCGGCTCTCCGACGCCGAGGTCGCGCACCAGGGCAGGCGCGGGCGGCCGCTTCCCACCACGGCGATCGAGCCCGGCTTCTCGTACCACTCCGAGACCAATCTCGACATCGTGCAGCCGGTGTTCGATGCCCTGTTCGACGCATTCGAGGGGCTCGGGCTGAAACTGCGCTCGCTGGAAAACGAATTCGGCCCGGGACAGGTCGAATGCACCTTCGAGGCCGACGACGCCGGGCGCGCGGCCGACGACATGGCGCTCTTCCGCACCGCCACCCGGCAGGTCTGCCGCCGCATGGGTTACGCCGCGACGTTCATGTGCCGCCCGGCCTTCGAGGGCCATTTCGCGAGCGGCTGGCACCTCCACCAATCCCTCGCCGACGCCGGTACCGGAGAGAACCTGCTGGTGCCGGCGGACGGCAACCGCGCGCTTTCGCCGCTCGGGCAGTCGCTGCTGGCCGGGCTGATCGAGCACGCCGGCGCCGCCAGCGCCTTCGTCACGCCGACGGTCAACGGCTACCGCCGCTTCCGCGCCAACTCCCTGGCGCCCGACCGGGCCGGCTGGGGGGTCGACCAGCGGGGCGCGATGATCCGCGTGATCGGCGGCGACGGCGATCCCGGGACGCGGCTCGAAAACCGCGCCGGCGAGCCCGCCGCCAACCCCTATCTCTATGTCGCATCCCAGATCGCTGCCGGCCTCGACGGCATCGACCGGGGCCTCGCCGCGCCGTCGGAAGACCACGCCCCCTACGACGCCGAGCGCGCGATGCTGCCCTCCGATCTCGATGCCGCGCTTCGGGCGCTCGACGGCTCGACCCTGTTCCGGCGCGATTTCGGCGACCTGTTCGTCGACTATTTCATCGCCCTCAAGCGCGCCGAGCTCGACCGGTTCCGGCAATACGGGATCGACCGGGACGGCCACCGGGAGATCAATCAGGTGACCGAGTGGGAGCAGAACGAGTATTTTGACTTCTTCTGAACGCGTCGCGGCGGGGAGAAAGACGATGACCGGGCTGCGATCGATCGACGGGACGGCGTCCGGGCCGGCCTGGGACTACGACAAGCTGGTGTTCGAGGATCGGGTGCATCGCGTCCTCTACACCGATCCCCGGATCTTCGACGAGGAGATGACCAGGATCTTCGGCGCGGTCTGGGTCTATCTCGGCCATGAGAGCCAGATCCCGGCGCCCAACGACTTCGTCGCCACCCGCATGGGGCGCCGGCCTCTCATTCTGGTGCGCGATTCCGAAGGCGTGCTGCGCGCGCTCTACAATCGCTGTACCCATCGCGGCTCGACCGTCTGCCGCGAGGCGCGCGGCTCGGCGAAGTCGTTCCAATGCGGCTATCACGGCTGGACGTTCCTCAACACGGGCAAGTTGAACGGCGTGCCCTGGCCGGACGGCTACGCGGACAATTTCGACGACGAGAAGTTCAACCTCGCCCAGGTTCCGCGGGTGGAGAGCTACCGCGGCTTCGTGTTCGGCACGCTCAATCTCGATGCGCCTCCGCTCATCGACTATCTCGGCGGAGTCGCCGGACCGCTCGACGAATGGCTCGACCGGCACCCCGGCGGCAAGGTGGTCCTGTGCGAGGCCAACCGGCTCAAGTTCAAGGGCAACTGGAAGCTGCTCTACGACAACTCGGCCGACGGCTACCACGTCGTGTTCTCGCACCGCTCGCTGCTCGCGATGGAGAACCGCTTCGACGAGGACGGCGACAAGGGGATGGCGTTCTACAAGAGCAACCCCGACAACGCGCCGATGTACGTGCGCTATTTCGGCAACGGCCACCACTTCAAGGACAAGCGGCCCAACGTGGAAGACCGGCCCGGCGCGCTGTGGGAGATCGAGGGCCCGCACCCCGGCATGGAGCATTTCGAGGCCTCGCTCCGTCAGCGCCTCGGCGACAAGGCCGACCGCGCGCTCGACCTCGCCTCGTCCGAGCCGGTGAACATCAACGTCTTCCCCAACCTCCACATCCTCGGCAACCACATCCAGGTGTCGACGCCCGTCTCGGTCGACGAGACCGATACCACCTGGTACGGCACCGCCGTGGTGGACGAGGACGGCGACCTCGAAGGGACGGTGGACGCCATCAACGCGCTCCGCATGCGCACGCAGGAATCCTTCCCGAATTTCGGCGAGGTCGACGATCTGGTGAATTTCGAGCAGATCCAGGTGGGCTTCCAGGCGGAGGAGGACGAATGGGTCTACATGCATCGCGGGCTCGGCATCCCGGACCGTTTCCAGGTGGACGACGACGGCGTCATCACGGGACCGCCCACCGACGAGGTGTTCATGCGCGAGCACATGAGGGAGTGGAAGAGGCTGATGACGGCCGAGCCCCGCATCGCGATCGCGCGCGCCGTTTGAGGGGCTGCACGTGGACGCGCCCGACCCTTCGACCAGCTCGTATTATGTCAGCGACGATTTCTACGCCGCGCTGGTCGAGGATTTTTCCGGCTGGCAGACACCCGAACGGGCGATAACCGACTCCGCGCTGCGCGATTCGTGCGCCCGGTTCCTGGCCGAGGAGGCGCGGCTCCTGGACACGGACCGGCTCGACGACTGGCTCGGGCTGTTCGCGCGCGAATGCATCTACTGGGTGCCGGGAACGCGGGACGGCGACCCCCGCCGCGAGATCGCCATCGCCTTCGACGACCGCCGCCGGCTGGAGGACCGCATATTCCGCCTGCAGACCGGCGAGGCCTGGTCGCAGCGCCCGGGCTCCCGGACGACGAGGATGGTCTCCAACATCGAGCCGTTCTCGACGCCGGACCCGGAAATCGTGATGGTCCGGTCCAATTTCCTGACGGTCGAGTTCCGCGCCGGCGAGACCCGAAGCTGGGCCGGCTGGGCGGGCCACCGGCTGCGCGACATGACCACGCACTGGAAGATCCTGGTCAAGCAGGTCAATTTGATCGACTACGACCAGAACCTCCGGAACCCGTCGATCGTCCTCTGAGACTCAGTCGCCCGCGGCCAGATGGGCGCAGCCGGTCGGGACGACGTGCGCCGCGTGCAGATATTGCCTGCCGATCCAGGGGATGCGCCGTTCGGCGGCGATCGACATCCGCTTGAGGAGACGGGGCAGGAAGATCGTGTTGCCGTAGATCCGCGTCCACCGCTGGGTGTGCTCGGTGACGGGGCGCTCGCGCCGCTCCCACGCGCGGAACGCCGAAGACAGGTCCGGTTCCTCGTCGAGCGCGACCGCGAGCCCCAGCGCGTTCATCATCGCGTGGCCCGCGCCTTGGGCCAGATAGGGCGGCATCGCGTGCGCGGCATCCCCCAGCACCGCCACCCGGCCCTTCCACCATCGCTCGAGGCGCACGGTCTGGAATTGCGCCCAGCGGGCCTCGTCCCAGTCCGCGTCCGCGGCGACGCGGACGAGGAAGTCGCGCAACCCGGGAAAGGACCGCGACCAGACGTCTGGGTCTATCGGCGTCGCCTTCCCCGCCTCGTCGTCGGTCAGAGAACCCAGCAGGACGTAATTCTCGGCGTCGTTGACCGGGCAGTAGAGCACCCGGCGGTTGTCCGCCCAGGCCTCGATCATCACCGTGCCCGAGACCGCGTCCTCCGCGATTTCCTCTTCCGTGCGGGGGATGGTGACCCTGACCGCGCCGTCGCGCTGCCAGATTTGATGCCTGAGCAGGCCGAGAGAGGCGCGAAGCGACGATCCCGCCCCGTCGGCAAGCACGATGAGATCGCCGCCGGTCCGGCCGTCGTCGCCGAGTGCGACGGTTCCGTCGGGAGAGATGCCGGTGACGGGCGAGTTCAGCCTGATCTCCGCGCCCGCCTCGGCCGCGCGGCGGGCGAGCAGGCGCACGATGTGTCGCCGGTCGATGCGGTACGGGCTGCGCTCGGTCTTGCGGGTCAGCACCACGTTCCCCGCGCCGTCGAGCGAGTCGCGCCGGTCGATCCGCGCGCCTCCGGCGATCACCTCCCCGGCGATCCCGAGCGCCCTGAAGATCAGCATCATGTTGGGCTGGACGGCGATCCCGTAGCCCTCGGCGTCGATGGCGCCGCGCCGTTCGTGAAGGCGGACCGACCAGCCGCGCTCCGCGAGCGCCGCCGCGGCGACGAGTCCGCCGAACCCGCCGCCCGCGATCTCCGCGCGACCCGGCCGCAAGCCGTCTGTCTCGCGCGGAACGCGGGCGGGCGGGAAACCCGGTCTAGGCGGCCTCGACCACGTTCCCGTCGGCGTCCAGGCTGAGGCCGGATTCCGACGCCCGGTCCAGCACGCGCTGGGCCCATGCGACCCGCCCGGCATCGGTCCCGCCGAGGATCGCCATCAGATAGCCGTGCTCGTCGCCCACGTTCCTGAAGCCGCGCATGACTTCGGTGGGGACGGACACCACGTCCCAGGGTTCCAGGATCACCTCGTTCTCGCCGTCGTCGCCCCAGAACACCGACCAGCGGCCCGACATCGAAATGAACACCTCGACCGTCGTATGCGAATGGAGCGCCGCCCCCTTGCCGGGCTCGGCCCCGACATAGGTGACGTTGAAATCCTGCACCGCCGTGATCGCGGGCGTGAGCGAGGGGTCCTCGGTCACGCCTTCGCCGATCACGTTGAAGATGTCGCGCTCATGGCCCGGAATCTTGGTGTCCAGAAATGCCATCTTGCTGGGCTTGAGTTCGTCGAACTTCGCTGTCCGGTCGAGCATTTCGTCCATCGAGACGATGCGCTTCGCCATCTCACCCTCCTCGAGCTTTCCCGTTGGCGTAACACTGCGCCGAAACGGGGCGATTGCCAAGAGGCGAAGCGCTACGCAGCGGCGGATGCCACCCGGCGGTAGCTCAGCGCCTCCGCGATATGCGGACGGCCCACCGAGCCGGCGCCGTCGAGATCGGCGATCGTGCGGGCGACCCTCAGCACCCGGTGATACCCCCGCGCGGTCAGCTTGAGACCTTCCGCGGCCCGGACGAGAAGCGCCTTGCCCTCGGCATCCGGAGAAGCGGCGGCCTCGAGAATCTCACCCTCCGCCTCCGCGTTGGTGCGGAGGCCGGCGTCCGCGTACCGGGTTTTCTGCACCGCGCGGGCGGCGTTGACCCGTGCGGCGATCTCGGCGGAGCCCTCCGCGGGCGGGGGCAGGGCGAGATCCGCGACATCGACCGCCGGCACGTCGATGTGGATGTCGATCCGGTCGAAGAGCGGCCCCGAGATGCGCGCCTGATAGTCGGCGGCGCAGCGGGGCGCCCGGCTGCAGGCCTGGGCCGGGTCGTCGAGCCAGCCGCACCGGCACGGGTTCATCGCGGCGACGAGCTGGAATCGCGCCGGGTAGCTGACATGGCCGTTGGCGCGCGCGATCACCGCCTTGCCGGTCTCGATGGGCTGGCGCAGCGCTTCCAGCGCGGGGCGCTGGAACTCCGGCAGCTCGTCGAGGAACAGCACGCCGTTATGCGCGAGCGAGACTTCGCCCGGCCGCGCGCGCTGGCCTCCGCCCACGATGGCCGCGCTGGAGGCGGTGTGGTGCGGGTCGCGGAACGGCCGGCTCCGGGACAGCGTGCCTCCCGCGATCGCGCCGGCGACGGAGTGGATCATCGAAATCTCGAGCGTCTCCGCGGGGTCGAGCGGCGGCAGGATGCCGGGAAGGCGCGAGGCGAGCATCGACTTGCCCGCTCCCGGCGGCCCGATCATCAGCATGTTGTGCCCGCCCGCCGCGGCGATCTCGAGCGCGCGCTTGGCGGTCTCCTGCCCCTTGATGTCCCGCAGATCGGCGACCGGCGCGGTTTCCTCCGAAAGGCGCGGCTCCGGCGGGGTGAGAACCTGGACGCCCCGGAAATGGTTGATCAGGTGGATCAGTCCGCGAGGCGCGAGAACGTCGAGGCCGCCGGCGAACGCGGCCTCGCCGCCCGACGCCGCGGGACAGACGATGCCCCGGTCGGAGCCCGCCGCCGCCATCGCCGCCAGCAACACGCCCGCCACCGGCCGTATCGAACCGTCGAGGGCGAGCTCGCCGAGAGCGACATAGGAATCGACGGCATCGGACGGCAGCACCTCCATCGTGAGCAGCACACCGAGCGCGATCGGCAGGTCGAAGTGACTGCCCTCCTTGACGACGTCGGCGGGCGAGAGGTTGACGATGATGCGCTTGGGCGGCAGCGAGAGCCCGATCGATGTCAGCGCGGCGCGAACCCGCTCCCGCGACTCCGCGACCGCCTTGTCCGGCAGTCCGACGACGACGAAGGCGGGCAGCCCGCTCACTACCTGGACCTGAACCTCGATGTCGAGAACGTCGATACCGTGGAACGCGACGGTGTGGATGCTCGCAACCATGGCGGCAGCATAGCGGATTCATCCGCCACTTATAATTGAGTCGATGTGTCGGAAATCCTATCGTCCGTATAGCGGCGCCTTGCGGTCCGACATGAAGGCCTGCGCGGCCTCTCCGAGCCGGCGGACGAGGCTGCGATCCTCCCTTCGCCCGCCTAGTCCCGCGTCGCGGCGTAGCGGCGCTCGATCGCGTCCCAAATCGTCGCTTCGATCCGGATACCGTCGAGACGGTTGATCTCCTGGATGCCGGTCGGGGAGGTGACGTTGATCTCGGTCAGGTAGTCGCCGATCACGTCGATCCCGACGAAGACCAGCCCGCGGTCGCGCAGCGCCGGCCCGATCTGCGCGCAGATGTCCCGTTCGCGCCGCGTGAGGGTCGCCTTTTTCGCCGCGCCCCCGGCGTGGAAATTGGCCCGCGCCTCGCCGTCTCGGGGCATCCGGCTCACCCCGCCGACCGGCTCGCCGTCGACCAGGATGATGCGCTTGTCTCCGTCGCGGATCTCGGGAAGGTAGCGCTGCACGATGATCGGCTCGCGATAGGTCTCGGCGAACATTTCGAGCAGCGAGCCCAAATTCTCGTCCCCCGGCTTCACGTGAAAGACGCCCGCGCCGCCGTTGCCGAACAGCGGCTTGACGACGATGTCCTCGTGTTCGGCGCGGAAGGCGAGAATCTCTCTCCGGTCGGCTGCGATCAGCGTCGGCGGCAGCAGGCCGTCGAAGCGGGTCACGAAGAGCTTTTCCGGGGCGTTGCGCACTTCCGCCGGGTCGTTGACCACCAGCGTCCCGGGATGGATGTGCTCGAGCAGATGGGTCGCCGTGATGTAGGCCATGTCGAATGGCGGGTCTTGGCGCATCAGGACGACGTCTACGGTCGACAGGTCGAGCTCCGTCTCCTCGCCCAGGGTGAAATGGTCGCCTTTCTTGCGGCGGACGGCGAGCGGCCGCGCCTTGGCGTAGATCCGCCCGTCCCTGAACGCGAGATTGTCCGGCAGATAGTGGAAAAGCGCGTAGCCCCGCCGGGCCGCCTCCAGCGCCAGCACGAACGTGCTGTCGGCGTCGATGTCGATCGACTCGATCGGGTCCATCTGGATGGCGACTGTGAGACTCATCGCGGTCCTTTCGCTTTCAATCGAGCCGCCCGGCGAGGGGTGACGGGATGGTAGCCCGCCCGAGGATGCCGCTCATCCCGCCTTGCGCCTCTCGTCGCCCTTGAGGATCGCGTGGCTGATCACCCGTTTGACATAGGGGATGTCGCGGGCATGCGCCTTGACGCGTTCGTGCTCGGCCTCGCTTCGGGCTATTCCCATGAGATAGACAACGCGGCCCACGCAATCGATCGAGTAGTTGATCGAGGCGATTTCCTTGTCGAACAGGATCCTGGCGCGGAGCTGGGCGGTGATCCAGCCGTCGCGCGAGTAGTCGTCGATGCCGCGGCCCTTGGCGATCCGGATCTCGTTTATCACCTCCTTGACGCCGTTCGCCTTCCAGGCGAGGCGGACCGCGTCGAGTCGGTGCTCGGGCCTTTCCACCTGCCCCGCCAGCAGCACGCGGCCTTCGACGACCTCCAGTTGGACCGCGACGAACATGTCGACATCGTGGCCGAACCACCGCGCATTGATCTCCGTGCGGATCGCGGTGTCGCTCACCACGCCCTCGACGCCGCGCTCCTCGGTCGCGGCGGAAGCGACCGCCGTGCCGGCGGTGATGGCGACCGGAGCGCAACCCGAAACCGACAGACCGCCCAGCAGAACGGCGAGCGCGGCGAGGAGGAGCGGAGGTGCGAAGGGCTTCATCCGATCACAGGCTCATTGGCGGGCATATTGCCCACCGCGGCTAGTCTCGCCAAGCGTCCTCGAGATGCGTCGGGAACGCGCCGGGACGGATCAGGACGACGTCGAAACGCTGATCGCAGGAGGTGAGCTCGGGGCGCAGCTTCAGGAAATGCTCGGCGGCGCGGCGGATGCGCCGGCGCTGGCGGTCGCGCACGTCGACCTGCTCGCTGCGCCGTCCCTTGACCTCGACATAGACCACCAGCCGCCCGCGCCGCGCGATCAGGTCGATCTCGCCCGACGGCGACCGGAATCGGCGGGCCACGGTTCGATAGCCCTTGAGGGCAAGAAAGATTTCCGCGACCCGCTCCGCCCAGCGGCCGAAGCGTTCGGTGTCGCGCGATCCCGTCACGCCGAACGGGAGAGGGCGAGCGCGCGGCGGTACACCGTCCGGCGCGGCGCGTCGGTCGCCTCGGCCACGAACGCCGCCGCGTCGCGGACCGACATGGTCGCCAGGGCTTCGCCGAGGCGGGCGTCGATTTCCGCCTCATCCGCCGCGCCCGGCGCCTCGGGCGGGCCGACAACCACGACGATCTCTCCGCGCGGCGGACCCCCGGCGGCGTACCCGGCGGCGAGGGACCCCAGATCGTCGCGCACGACCTCTTCGTGAAGCTTGGTGAGCTCGCGGGCGACCGCCGCCGGCCGGGGGCCCAGGAGCTCGCTCATGTCGGCCAGCGACGCGGCCAGCCGGCGCGGCGCTTCCAGCAGGACGAGCGTCGCATCGATATCCGCGAGAGACCGGAGGAAGCTGCGCCGCGCGGCCTGGCGGGGCGGTGGAAAGCCCGCGAAGTGGAAACGGTCGGCGGGCAGGCCCGAGAGCACCAGCGCGGCGAGCGGCGCCGAGGCGCCCGGCAGCACGGTCACCGGGACCCCCCGCGCGTTCGCTTCGCCGACGAGGCGGAATCCCGGGTCCGAGATCAGCGGCGTCCCCGCGTCGCTTACCAGCGCAACGACCGCCCCCGCCTCGACGCGCTCGATCAGGGCGGGACCCGCCGCGGCCGCATTGTGATCGTGGTAGGCGGTCAGGCGGCCCGCTATGCCGTGCGCGGTCAGCAGCTTCCGGGTGACGCGCGTGTCCTCGCAGGCGATCGTGTCGGCGGCGCGAAGCGTGTCCAGTGCCCGCAGCGTGATGTCGCGCAGGTTGCCGATCGGCGTCGCCACCAGATAGAGCCCGGGCGCGACCCGCCGCTCCGGCATCGCTTCCCGCTATCCCTGAATTCGGCGAGCGGTCATGGGGAGGGAGCGTATAGGGCTCTCTCGGCATGGGGCAAGGACCAGGCGGAAAGCAGGGCACCGAGCACGGCATCGAGTCGCTGACGCCCCGCCGGCGTCGCCCGGATGCCGGCGTCGTCCACCTCCACGAACCCGCCCCCTGCCAAGCGATCCAGCGCCGCCGGATCGAACGACGCCTCCGGGCCCCGTCCGGTCAGCGCCTCCAGGCGGCCGCGCGGTATGCCGCCGGTAAGGCGGAACCCCATCATCGCGATTTCCTCGAACCGCTCGGACGGTTCCAGCACCGTCTCCGTCACCGTGGCGTGACCGTCGCGCTCCACCGACTCGCGCCAGGCCTCCGGCGCGCGGCGCTGGGCGAACGCGGCGGTGCGGCCGTCCCGCGTTATGCGCCCGTGGGCGCCGGGTCCGACACCGGCATAGTCCGCCGACAGCCAGTAGATCAGGTTGTGACGGCACTCGTCGCCGGGCCTCGCGTGGTTGGAGATCTCGTAGGCGGGGAGGCCCGCCTCGTCGAGCGCGGCCCGGGTGTCCTCGAAAAACCCGGCCTGCTCCTCCTCCGGGGGCAAAGCGAGCTCTCCCCGGCGGTGCAGCCCGTGGAACGCGGTGCCCGGCTCGATGGTGAGCTGGTAGACCGAAAGATGCGTGCCGGCGTGATCCAGCGCCGTGGCGAGCTCGCGCCGCCATCCGTCGCGGGTCTGCCCGGGCCGGGCATAGATCAGGTCGAACGAGACGCGGTCGAACAGGGAGCGGGCGGCGGCGACCGCCTCGATCGCCTCTTCGACGCCGTGCTGGCGGCCGAGCGCCGCGAGCCCCTCGGGTTCCAGGGACTGCACGCCGAGCGACAGGCGTCCGACGCCCGCCGCGCGGTACGAGGCGAGCCGCGCCGCTTCCACCGATGTCGGATTGGCTTCGAGGGTAATCTCGATGTCGTCCGCCGTATCCCAGCAGGCTTTGGCGGTTTCGATGACCGCGGCGACGGTCTCGGCCGGCATCAGCGACGGGGTGCCGCCGCCGAAGAACACGGTCTCCAGCCGGCGATCCGGCGCAAGCGCGGCGAAATGCCGGATCTCCCGGGTCAGCGCATCGCGCCAGCGCCGCTGGTCGATGGCCGTCTCGACATGGCTGTTGAAGTCGCAATAGGGGCATTTCGACTTGCAGAACGGCCAGTGGACATAGAGGCCGAGGGTCCGTTCGTCGGGCATGAAGGCGGAGGTCACGGCGCGCCCGCGAGGCAGGCCGCGGCAAGCTTGCCGAACGCGTCCGCGCGGTGGCTGATCGCGTGCTTCGCGCCGGGTTCCATCTCTCCGAAGGTCAGCCTGCCGCCCTCCGGCACGAATATCGGATCGTAGCCGAAGCCCCGCGTCCCGCGCGGCGGCCAGACGAGACGCCCCTCGACCCGGCCCTCGAAGGTATCGACATGGCCGTCGGGCCACGCGAGGGCCAGCGCGCAGACGAAGGCCGCGTCCCTTGCCGCATCGGGCGGGAGCGCGTCCTCGACCCGTCGCATGGCGAGCGTGAAATTGCGCCGCGGTCCGCCCCAGCGCGCCGAATGGATGCCCGGTTCGCCGCCGAGCGCGGCGACCGCGAGCCCCGAATCGTCGCTCAACGCCGCTTCGCCCGCGGCGGAGGCGCTTGCCAGCGCCTTGATCGCGGCATTCTCCTCGAACGTCGCTCCGGTCTCTTCCGGTTCCGGCAGGCCGAGGGTTCCGGCCGAGACGGCCGGGATTTCGTAGGGCGCCAGCAGGTCGGCGATTTCGGCCACCTTGCCGGCGTTGTGGCTGGCGACGACGATCCGGCGGCCGGTGAATCGGCGGGCCATCGATTCAGCCTCGCCCGATCGCGGCCATCTGGTGCCGGGTCAGCGCGGCGACGCCCTCCTGGGCGAGATCGAGAAGCGCGTCGAAATCCGATCGCCCGAAGGGCTCGGTTTCCGCCGTGCCCTGGATCTCGACGATGCCGCCCGACCCGGTGAGCACGAAATTGGCGTCGGCGTCCGCCCCGCTGTCCTCCGAATAGTCGAGGTCGAGGCACGGCGCGCCGCCGACGATCCCGCAGGAGACGGCGGCGACGGATTCGGCCATCGGGTCCCTGGCGACGATCCTTCTTTCGAGCAGCGAGTCGATCGCGATGCGGAGCGCGACCCAGGCGCCCGTGATTCCCGCGGTCCGCGTGCCGCCGTCGGCCTGGATGACGTCGCAGTCGAGCCGGATCTGGCGTTCGCCGAGTGTCGGCATGTCGACCACCGCGCGCAGCGAGCGGCCGATCAGCCGCTGGATCTCCAGCGTCCGGCCGCTTTGGCGTCCGCGCGCGGCCTCCCGGTCGGTCCGTTCGTGCGTCGACCGCGGCAGCATCCCGTATTCCGCGGTCACCCAGCCCGCGCCGGTGTTCCTGAGAAAGGGAGGGACGCGCTCTTCCACCGTCGCGTTGCAGAGCACATGGGTGTCGCCGAAACGGGCGAGGCAGGACCCCTCGGCGTGTTTCGAGAAGCCGGGCTCGAGAACGATCCCGCGCATCTCGTTCGGCGCCCTGCCGGATGGTCTCATCGTGCTCCCCTGTTCGCTTCGACGGCCGGCGAGGCTTGTACCAGCAGCAGCTATCCTGCCGCAAATACAAAGGCTTGGGCAGTTTCCGCGGGCCGTCTCCGTTGACGGTGGAAAGTACCGTCACTAAATTCCAACCGCCCGCAGGGGGACCCATGCAGAGCGCTCCGCCAAGCATCGTCGGCGAACTCAACGAGAGGTCGAGGGAGATCTTTCGGGAGATCGTCGAAACCTTCGTGCAGACCGGCGAACCGGTCGGTTCGCGCACGCTGTCGCGCCGCCTGCCTCAGCCCCTGTCGCCCGCGACGATCCGCAACGTCATGGCGGATCTCGAGGATATGGGGCTGTTGGATTCGCCGCACAGCTCCGCCGGCCGGCTGCCCAGCGAGGCCGGCTTGCGCCTGTTCGTCGACGGGCTCCTGCAGATCGGCGAGCTTTCGGATGACGACCGCACGGCGATCGAGAGCCAGTGCGCGGCGCAGAGCGCCAACGTGAACCAGGTGCTGAACGAGGCGACGGCGGTCATGTCGGGGCTCGCCGGCTGCGCCGGGCTGGTCGTCGCGCCCAAGACCGATCGTCCGCTGAAGCATGTCGAGTTCGTCAATCTCGGCGACGGCCGCGCCCTGGTGGTCCTGATCACGGCCGACGGAATCGTCGAGAACCGGCTGATCGACCTTCCCGTGGGGACGCCCCCCTCCGCCCTGGTCGCAGCGGGCAACTATCTCAACGCCAGGTTGGTGGGCCGCACGGTGGAGGTGGCGCTCGGCGACATCAAGGGGGAGATCGAGGATCGGCGCAGCCAGATCGATTCGATTACCGCCAGGCTGGTGGAGGCCGGCCTCGCCACCTGGGTGGGCGAGCGCAACGCCGGCGCGCTGATCGTCAAGGGCCAGGCCCATCTGCTGGACGATGTCGCCGCGCTCAGCGATCTGGAACGGGTGCGCAGCCTTTACGAGGCGCTGGAGACCCAGGAGCTCGTGCTGCGCCTGCTCGACCTCACCGGGACCGGCGAGGGAGTGCAGATCTTCATCGGCTCCGAGAACACGCTTTTCGACATGACGGGGTGTTCGCTCGTCGTCGCCCCGATCAACGACAGCGCGCGGAGCGTCGTCGGCGCGATCGGCGTGATCGGCCCCACCCGGATCAACTACGCGCGCATCATTCCCATCGTCGATTACACCGCCAAGGTCGTCGGCCGCCTGGTCGGCGGCGCCGCGGGCACCGAAATCGAGGCCTGAGCCATGAGTGAGACGGACAAGCGGGAAGCGGACCGGAGCGAAGATCCGGCCGAGGCGGAGGCGAAACCGCAAGAGGCGGAAGACGCGGCGGCGACGGGCGAGGACGACCGGACCGCCGAGCCGGAAGAGACCGAAGAGGACGCGGCACCGGACGAAACCTCGCCCTGGGCCGGCAAGCCCCCGGAGGACGGAGAATCGCCCGAGGAGCGCGACTACGAGGCCGAGATCGCCGAACTCAACGACCGGCTCCTGCGTGCCCTGGCCGAGACCGAGAACGTTCGCAGGCGCGGCCAGCGCGACCGCGAGGAGACCGCGAAATTCGCGATAACCGGGTTCGCGCGCGACGTTCTGTCGGTCGCCGACAATCTGCGCCGCGCGCTGGAGGCGCTTCCCGAGGACGCCGGGGACAACGAGGCGCTGAGTTCGCTGGTTGGCGGCATCGAGCTCACCGAGCGGGAGCTGGCCGCCATATTCCAGCGCCACGGCGTCGAGAAGATCGATCCGGCCGGCGAGAAGTTCGACCACAACCTGCACGAAGCCATGTTCGAGATACCGACCGCCGATGCCGAGCCGGGCACGGTGATGCAGGTGGTGGAGACGGGATACGTGCTGAACGGCCGTCTCCTGCGCGCCGCCAGGGTCGGGATCGCCAAGGCGCCGCCCGAGACCGAGACCGAGACCGTCCCGGAGCCGCCGCCGGAGGATGCCGATACCGCCGCGTGAGGGCCGCGCCCCGCGGTTCCGTTGCGCGGCCTAATGGGTTAGCCTCCGCCGCGATTCGCGCAAGCCACGGGGGCGTTCGTCCTTGCATCCCGAAGATCGAGAGGTGTCGCGAGCCCATCTCGCGCGCCGCTACACCGAAGTCCGAGGTCTGAGCGAGAGCCTGGCCTCGCCGCTTTCGCCCGAGGACCAGCAGGTCCAGTCGATGCCGGACGTGAGTCCCACGAAATGGCATCTGGCCCACGTCACATGGTTCTTCGAGACTTTCCTCCTCGCGCCCTACCTGCCGGGCTACGAGCCCTTCGACCCGGCTTTCGGATATTTGTTCAATTCCTATTACGAGGGGGTGGGCGCGCGGCATCCGCGCCCCGACCGCGGCCTGTTGTCGCGGCCGCCCCTTGCCGAAGTGATCGCCTATCGCGCGCATGTCGACGAGGCGATGGGCCGGCTGTTCGGGACGCTTTCGGACGACGCCTGGGCCGAGCCCGGCGAGCTGATAGAGCTCGGGCTCAACCACGAGCAGCAGCACCAGGAATTGCTGCTGATGGACATCAAGCACGTGCTGTCCCGCAACCCGCTGCGCCCCGCCTACCGGCCGCGCAACGCGCGCGAGGCGGCGGCGTCGCCGGAGATGGGCTGGACCGGGCACGAGGGCGGGTTGGGCCGACTCGGGGATGACGGGAGCGGCTTCGCCTTCGACAACGAGCGGCCGCGGCATCGCGTCGTGCTGGAAGACTTTCGCCTCGCCGACCGCGCGGTCACCAACGGCGAATACCGCGCCTTCGTCGAGGACGGCGGATACCGGGATCCGCTGCTGTGGCTCGCCGACGGCTGGGCAACGGTGCAGGCCGAGGGGTGGGAGGCGCCGCTCTACTGGGGCGGGACGGACGGCGAACGGTCGGAGTTCACCCTCGCCGGCGAAGTCCCGCTCGACGACGACGCGCCGGTCTGCCATGTGAGCCATTACGAGGCCGCGGCCTACGCGACCTGGGCCGGCAAGCGCCTGCCGACGGAGGCCGAATGGGAGGCCGCGGCGCCCGGGGTGGACGAGGAGAACGCCAACCTGCTGGCCGCCGACCGCCTGCATCCCGCCGCCGCGAACGGGAACGGCCGGTCCGCCGCGCGCCAGATGATCGGCGACGTATGGGAATGGACCGCGAGCCCCTATGTCGCCTATCCCGGTTTCCGCACGTCCCCGGGCGCGGTCGGCGAATACAACGGCAAGTTCATGTCGAACCAGATGGTGCTGCGCGGCGGATGCTGCGCGACCCCGCCGGGGCATATCCGCGCGACCTACCGCAATTTCTTCTACCCCCATCAACGCTGGCCGTTCACCGGCATCCGTCTGGCCGAGGACGGCTAGCGGCACCCCGGTCGACCGAATAAGGGAGAGCGCCATGGCAGGCAGGGACATCACCTACACCACCCGTAACGGCGAGACCTTCGACGGATACCTGGCCGCGCCCGACGGCAGCGGTCAGGCACCGGGCCTGTTGCTGATCACCGCGATCTTCGGGGTCGACGACGAGATGAAGGAACTCTCGGACGCCTGGGCAAAGGACGGGTTCCTGGTGTCCGTGCCCGATATTTTCTGGCGGGTGATGCCCGGCCCCACCGCCGACATGGAAAAGGCCTTCGAGCGCTACGGCGCGTTCGACCAGGAGCAGGGGATGCTCGACATCGAGGATCTGGTCAAGGACCTCAAGTCGAGGCCGCAATGCAACGGCAAGGTCGCGATGCTCGGCTTCTGCTTCGGCGGGCTCTACGCCCATCTCGGCGCGGCGCGCCTCGGGATCGATGCCGCCGGCTCCTTCCACGGCACGAGGATCGGCGAGGCGCTGGACGAGACGCCGAAGATCGACTGTCCCGTGAGCTTCCATTTCGGCGACGAGGACCCGGTGGTGCCGATGGACGAGGTGGCCGCCATCCGGGAGGCGTATGCCGGCCGCGACAACGCCGAAATCGTCGTCCATCCCGGCGCGACCCACAACTTCGCGATGCCCTACAAGGAAGGCTACCAGGCCGCGGCGGCGACCGCCTCGCGCGCGGCGGTGCTGAAGTGCTTCCGGTCGATGTAGCGTTCGCAAAGCGCCGGACCGCGGCGGCGGAGCGCCCCGCGTGATCCCGGCCGCGCTCCGCGCCAACCCGTCCGGCTGGCTGGTCGTCGGGTTCTGTTTCGCGGCCCTGATGGCGGTCTATGCGACCCGAAGCTCCATCGGGTTGATGATGCCGTTCTGGGAGGCCGAGCCCGGCTGGACCCGGGACCACGCGTCGAATGCCGGCGCGCTGGCGCTGCTCCTCATGGCGGTCGTCTCGCCCTTCGCCGGCAACCTGATCGACCGGTTCGGCCCGCGCGCGGTCTGCGCCGGCGGCCTGTGTTGCGTCGCGATCGGCGTTCTGGCGACGGCCGCGGCGACCCGCGACTGGCACCTGCCGGCGTTCTACGGCGGTCTGGTCGGGATCGGATCGGGCGCCATTGCGATGCCGATGGTCTCCGCCGCGATCGCCCAGTATTTCGCCTCCGGGCGCGGGCTGGCCAGCGGCATCGGCTTTTCCGGCGCGACCGGCGGCCAGCTCGTCGCGCTGCCGGTGCTGGGCCTGATGGTCACCGCGCTCGGCTGGCGCGGCACCTATACCGCGCTCGGGGTAGCGACGTTGGCTATCGCGGCGGTTGCATGGCTGTTGCTGCGCCGTCGTCCGGAAGCGGCGGAGGAGACGGACGCCCGTGCGCTCGCCCCGGTCGGCGAGCGCCTGCGCTACGTGCTGTCGAGCGGAACGTTCTGGCTGCTCGCCATCGGATTCCTGATCTGCGGTTTCAGCACCGCCGGCGTGATCGAAGTCCACCTGATCCCCTATGCCGAGTTCTGCGGCTTCGCGCCGATCGAGGGGGCGACGGCCTACGGCGTGCACGGCGCCTTCAACATGGTGGGCGTGATCCTGGCCGGTTTCCTGGCCGACCGGCTGCATCGGCCGCGCCTGCTGGCTTCGATCTACTTCGTCCGCGTGTTGCTGTTCGCGATGCTGACGCAGGTCGCCGGCAGCCTGCCGCTGCTCTTCGTCTTCGCCGCGCTCTACGGCTTCTTCAACTTCGCCGCGATGCCGGTGGTCGCCCACATCATCGCGAGCCGCATGGGGGTGGGCGTCATCGGCCTCGCCATGGGCCTAATCTTCGGCGGCCACTGGCTGGGGGCGGCGGCCGGGGCCTATCTCGGCGGCGCGTTCTATTCGCTGTGGGCGCGCTACGACGAGCTCTGGGTCGTCGCCGCGCTGGCGGTCGCGCTCGCCGGCTGCCTGTCGCTGTTCGTGCCGGAGGACCGGAGAAGAGAGCCGGCGCTGCAACCGGCGTGACCGACCGCCCCAAGAGCTCGTTTCTCGCCGGCGACGGAATCGCCCACCTGCTGATGGCGCAGGCGGCGCTGATCTTCGCGCTCAACTACGTGATCGGGCGATGGGCGGCGGGCGAGGTCGCGCCCTATACGCTCGGCTTCACCCGCTGGACGGTGGGCGCGCTGGTTCTCCTGCCGTTCGCGTGGCACCCGATCCGGCGCGACGGCGCGCTGCTGCGAAGGCACTGGAAGCTGCTCTGCCTGCTGGGTTTCCTGATGCCGCTGATGGGGGCCGGCATCACCTATGTCGCGCTCAACTACACCACCGCCATCAATGGGGGCGTGATCCAGACCTCGCTGCCCGTGCTGATCCTGCTGCTCGCCTGGATAATCCTCGGCGACAGGACCACCGGACTGCAGATCTTCGGCGTCGTCCTCGCCGTCGTCGGGCTCCTCTACATGATCTCGCGCGGCGATCCGGCGGTGCTGCTCGGCCTCGACTTCAACCGGGGCGACGCGGTGCTGCTGCTGTGCAACCTCTGCCTCGCCGGGTACGGCGTCGCGGCAAGGCTGATGCCCAGGGAGGTGCACACGCTGACCCTTCTGACCATGGTCTGCGCGGTCGGCGCGGCGTGCCACGTCCCGTTCTTCGCGGTCGAGCTGATCGAGGAAGGGCTTCCTCCCGCGAGCACGAGAGCGGTCGTGTCGCTGTTGTTCGTCGCCTTCTTCCCCTCGGTCGTCGCGATCCTCGGCTGGAACGTCGCGATCGCGCGCCTCGGGCCCTCCCGCGCCGGGTTCTACATGTATCTGGTGCCGGTGTTCTCCGCCGCGATCGCCGTTCCCTTTCTCGGCGAGACGCTGAACGTCTATCACCTGATCGGCGCGGCGCTGATCGTCGCCGGCGTCACGGTGTCCTCGCGCAAGCCGAAGGCGGACGCGACCGCATGAGCGCGGGTGTCGCGCAGCGGCCGCTTGTGCGTAAAATCCGAAGGACGATGCAGCCGGACCTCGGCGAAGGAGATGCGCGATGCAGGGTCACAAGGACCGGATTCTGACTACCCATGTCGGCAGCCTGCCGCGCACCGTCGAGGTGCTCGACGCGATGAAGGCGAAGCACGAGGGCGAACCCTACGACGAGGACGACTACCGGCGAAAGATCGGCGAGGGCGTCCGCGACATCGTCAAGCGCCAGGCCGATCTCGGCATCGATGTCGTGGCCGACGGCGAAATGTCGAAGACCGGTTTCTTCGCCTATATCGAGGAGCGGATCGAGGGGTTCGAACCGCGCCGGGACGAGAAATACAATATGTTCGCGGCCGAGACCGCCGCGTTCCCCGAATACTACGCGGAGTATTTCGCCCGCGTGATGATGGGCGGCGCGATCGTGGCGATGGCGCCGATGTATTGCGTCGGGCCGGTGTCCTACAAGGGCGAGGAATCGCTCGCCCGCGACCTCGACAACCTGAAGGCCGCGCTCGACGGGGTCTCGTGTCACGACGCGTTCGTCCCGGCGGTCTCGCCCGCGGGCGTCGGATACAACGCTTATTACGGGACCGAGGAGGAATATGCCGGGGCGGTCGCCGATGCGCTCCGGACCGAATATCTCGCCATCGTCGATGCCGGCTTCCTGTTGCAGATCGACGACCCGTTCCTCTGCGACATCCTCGTCGATCCCGCGCTCGACGATGCCGGCAAGGACCGTAAATGCCGACTCTATGTCGAGGCGCTCAACCACGCGCTGCGCGGCATCCCCGAGGAACGCATCCGCTACCACACCTGCTACGGCATCAACGAAGGCCCGAGGATCTACGAAGCGCCGATGGACGAGGTGTGCAGATACATGCTCGACATAGACGCGGGCAGCTATTCGTTCGAGGCGGCGAACGCGCGGCACGAGCACGAGTACCACATCTGGGAGGATATCGAGCTCGCCGACGGAAAGGCGCTGATCCCGGGCGTCATCACCCACGCCAGCAACATCGTCGAGCATCCCGAGCTGATCGCCGAACGCCTCGTCCGCTACGCCGAACGGGTGGGCCGGGAGAACGTGCTGGCCGGCGGCGATTGCGGGTTCTCGTCGCAGGCCTGCTACCACACCGAGGTGCACCCGACGGTGATCTGGGCCAAGTTCGAGGCGATGGCGGAGGGCGCGCGTCTGGCGACGGAGAAACTCTGGTAGACCGGAACCCGTACTATTGGGAGACCGCTGCGGAAAGCACCATGAACACGTATGCCTTGGCCTGCCGGAGCCGGTCTCCCGATATGACCAGCTTTATGTGGTGGATGCCCCGCAGCATCACGTAGCGCCCGGACTTTCCGAATAGCATCGACGGTTTCGAAACCCAGCCGGCAAGCGCCGCAAGCTTCTCGGGAACGACGATGTCCTCGTGGCGCAAGGCCTCCAGGAACGGGTCCCAATCGGTCAGCCCGTCGAGCCAGTAACGCGAATCCTTCGTGTATCTCTGCTTGACGATGAGCGTCAGGCCGAGCGTGGGGCCGACGCCCTCTTCCAGCACGTCGATATTCGCCCCGGTCCTGACGACGTTCGCGCGCTCCCCGAAGCGTTCGATCACGGACTCGACGGCCGACACATCGCCCGGCCAGCCCGTGTCCTCGAGATAGGAACGTATGTCCCGCAGCGACTTGAAGCCCATGACGGCCAGCCGGATCGCGCGCGAGCGGGACGGGAATATGCCGAACGAATCCATGCGTGTGTCTACCGGCTGCGCCAGGTAGGCACGTTCGACATTTTTCCGCTCGGCGGTCGTCATTTCCCAGCCGACGCAGGAAACGAGCGCGTCCGCCACCGTGCCGACGTCGGCTTCCTGGCCTCCCGCGCCGACGATCGGGCGTTCGCCGGGCCGCAGGAACAGAGCGGGGAACGAGGGTTCGCCTTTCCCAGCCGAGCCGATGTCGTATTCCAGCATCAGCTTGCGGCCGACGATCTCGCGCAGGGGCGAGATTTCGGCATCCATCCGTTCGAACAGACGCACGATCGCCTGCGCGGTCTCGTCCGTCGCGTCGGTCCGCGCGCGCTCTTCGAAGAACGCCGCCACCCTGGTTCCGCTCGCGAGCGAGGCGCCGAAATCCGCTTCCGGTCCGCGCTCGTGCAGCGGCAGCTCGAAGCCGAACGGAAGGGCGCCCATCGCGATCGGAAGTCTCCCGGCGCACTCGACTATGCGCTCCCATTCCGGATCGCCGATGAGAACCGGCGAGATCCTGTTCCGGAGGTGCCCGAGCAATTCGCCCATCGTGCCGCCCTCGCCGGCGAGACGGTCCTGGGTAAGGGCGATCGCCGCATCGATCTCCATGTCGTTCCTCACGCGACGACGGGGGCGGGATTGAGGTCGGCTTCGGCGAGAGGGCGTGCGCGGCGGCCCATGGCGACCGGCACGTCATACAGGCGTCCGGGCGCGAATCTCGCCCAGAAATGCCGCATGCCCGGCACGATGACCCGCGCCACCGGCATGCCGATGTCGGGCCGGGTCTGGTCCAGCACCAGGAACTCCATGCCCCTGGCCTCGACGAGCGCACGGCAGTTTTCCACGTCTTCGCGCGTGTCGGTCGATTCGATCGCCGGATAGTGCGACGCGTCGCGCGACGGCTCGTCTTCCGCCGGCGCCAGCCAGCAACAGTCGGCGAGGCGGGCTGTCTTCCACCACCGGAGCGCCATCGGGTCGTCGATCGCCGGCCGGCCGTCGGCCTTCCCGGGACGCGGCAGCCATGTGAGGCACTGGTTCAATTCGCAGATCGCGCGCAAGGCCGCGATGCGCGGGTCGGCATGGGCGCCGGCGCCGTAAATGATGTCCTCTGTCCCGGCGTCCGGTCTGCGCGAGAGCGCGACGAAGGCGGGAATGCCGATATCGGAGGTCACGTCGAGCATCCACAGATCCCGCTCGCAGCGGGCGTAATAGTCCGGCGCCGAGGCGAGGTAGGCGTCGTCGAAGCCGGAAATGTCGACCGCCGGCACGCGCAGCCGGTTATACCACCAGATGGCGAACGCATCGCGCTCGGCCAGCTCGTAGAAGCCCTGCAGGATGGCTTCCTCCATTGTGTTGCCCGCCGCGCAGCCGTTGGAATCGGCGATCGGGTCGGCGGGACCGCGCCGTTCGGCCGGCATGCTGTAGAGCATCGACGTCGGCATGTAGCGATGCCGCTGCCGGGTGAGCGACCACACCGGCGTCCAGTCGATTTCGGCCTCGGGGTCGAAGCGCGGCGGCACGACGTTGTAGGGGTGGCCCTTCGCGTTGATGCTTTCCGCGTTGTCGAGCTGGTCGTCGCTGAACAGCTGCGCCTCGTTCGGGTGGATCGCCTCTTCCCCGGCAAGCTCGGCGAATCGCCCGCGGATGCGGATCTCGTCGCCGCAATAGGCGCCCGAATGGCGTTCTATAGCCTCGCAGAGGGCGCTGACCTCCGATTGCTCCCGCGTGCTGCCCTTGCCGGCGCTCTTGCCGCGCAGGCTGCGTCTGAGCGAGCTCAGGCTCCGGCTCCCGGCGCCGGGATTGCTGCCGGCCCAATAGACGTGAAGCCAGGGATCGGTTTCGTCCGTCGTGCGCGACAGCCAGGTCACGACGCCGCTGACCGGGCTCACCAGATGGCGGTATTTCGCCAGGGTGATTTCCGGCGCCACGCTGCGCGCGCCGCCGCTGTTGCGGTGGATCTTGGGACTCGCTCTCAGGGACAGCGGAACCGGCGGTCGGTCCGGCCGGTACAATGCCTCGTCGCCGCATGACAGGCATTGCGGCCGGCGCATGACGCGGTGCCGCGAACTCGCGAACGTGCCGACGTTCATCGCGATCGCGTATTCGTGGATCGGGGCCGCCTCGTCCAGCACGAGCCACTTGACGATCTCCGCCGCGATCAGCCCGTGCAGCGCCTCCAGCACCGCGGGCTGAGCCGCGAACGGCCTGAAGGCGGCCTCCTCGCCGGCGACGTTGCGGAGAAAAGCGTGCACCTCCCGATGGTTGCCGAGGCGGTGAGCCAGGCAGTCCCAGCAGGGTCCTTGCCCGTCGGCGCGAAAGACGGGGCCGAACAGCGCTTCCATGCCGCGCGGGCGCACCAGCGTCCACGGCGCTCCGGCCTCGATCTGGCGCTCGTTCGCATCCGCGAGGCGGGTTTCGAGATAGTCGTCGCAGACGATAACGGTAAGCGCGGGACCGTTCGTTCCCGCGCGGGCGCCGCATTCTTCCAGATGCCGCATCAAGCGGCCGTCGTCGCCTTCGACCGCGACGCGCGTTTCCGCCAGCCGTCGTTCGGCCCAGCGCGGCGACGCGCCGAGCGACGACCAGTAAGCCGCCCGCGCGCGCTCCATGCCGTGATCGGCGGAGACCGCATAGCCCCTGGCGGAGAACGAGACGACGGCCGCGAGAATGTCGGTCGCGGCATGGTTGCCCTCCAGGGTCGAGACGATCTCGTCCACCGGGCGCCGGCCGTCGAGCAGCGGCAGCAGATCGCAGTAGAGCCTGCCGTGCAGCAGGGTGTTGAACGACTCCGAGACCAGCAGCGCCCGGCCGTCGCCGATATCGCGGCATTCCAGGTGCGGGGCGAGCGCGGGGAGGCCGACGAGCCCCCGGTCTTCGGGCGTCGTCCTGGTCAATATCCCGCGCCGGGGATTGGTGTTCGTCTGCGTTGGCATCCGGGACTTGCGCGCCGGTCCTTCAGGCGCTCAGGATTTCGACGAGACGCTCCAGGGCCTCGACACAAAACGCGGACGTCACGGATTCGGAGCCATGCCCTATCTGCCCCACCGTGCCCCACTTCAGCGTTTGATCGCCGAACGCGAGAAGCTCCGGCCAGCTGCCGTCCCCGCGTTGCGCGCTTATCAGGCGTTGCGCCGCACGTTTCGCGTCGATGCGATCGGGTTTGCCGATATTGTAGAGCGCCGACACCGCCTGGGCGGTCCGAAGCACGTTGCCGAATTCCCCGCGTTCGTCGCGCAGGCCGAGAATGCGGTCCGCGAGGATGGGCCGCAGGCGATCGAGAGCGGGCCGCGCGCGAACCGCAGCGCGGGCGATCGCATAGTAAATCGCGGCGGTGTCGGGATACCATTTGGACGAGTCGTCGAGTCTGCCTTCCGTGACTAAAGACTCCAACCATCGCTGTGCGTCCCGGGTCTCGGGGCGGTCGCCCAGATAGGCGATGACGTTTGCATTGACGACGGGATCGGCTTCGATGCGAAAGCGCGACACGACATCGGGCTCGTCCCGCGCCAGCATCCAGGTCAGGAAACGGCCCTCCTCGTCGCGGTTCGCCAGCATTGGCGGAACGTTTCGTCCCAGCAGGATCCACGGGTGGTTTCCGACGGCGAGCGAACACAGCGCGGTGCTGTCGAGATCCTGGGGCAGATGGCGGTAGTAGCGCCAGAAACCGGGATGTTCGACGGTGTCGACAAGATACGATTCGGTGGCGCTGCGGATCTCCTTGGCGCGCGCGTCGTCGCAACATTCCAGGGCCAGGACGCAAAGAGCCGAAACGAAAGCGGGTCTCTCGTAGTGGCGTGGAATGTCGGGGTCGGCGGTATTGAACCGGATGCAGTGCCACGCCCCGTTGTCGTCGATGGCGGCTTCCAGAAAGGCAAGGCCGCGGCGGATGCTTTCCCTGCCCGCCATTGCAAGCGCCTCGACGGTGGCAGCGTCGTTTCCGACCGTCGTCCTTTCCGGGGCCGGGGGCCGGGCGGGCGGCGCGGGGTCGTGAAGCGTCTTGCGGAGAAACTCCAGCGATGCCGCGCCGGTCTTCGCCGCCGCCCGTTCGGCGTCGCTGAATTTGCTGCGCGGCGGAAGAACCACATGCGTCGCGCCATAGGTTTCTTCGTGCACGTGAATCTCGTGGTCTTCGGCCAGCGTCACGCCGAATTCCGTTTCGATCGTCTCCCTGGGATTCGCGAGAAGACGCCCGCGAAATTCGCTGTCCGCGCCGGCTTTCGATACCAGATAATCCGCCGCGTCGACGGGCTTGTTCACCGATGCCTCCCGATGCGGATCAGGCAATCTGCCTCTTGACCAGTTCCCTGAACACCCCGTCGGCCTCAACGAGCTCGTTGAAGGAGCCGCTTTCGACGACCTTTCCGGCCCGCAGCACGTAGATCCGGTCGGCCTGTTCCAGCGTCGACAGCCGGTGGGCGATCACGACCCGGGTCGAGGTGAGCGCGGCGAGGTTCTCCATCACCCTGGCCTGGCTCTCGTTATCCAGCCAGTTGGTCGCCTCGTCGAACAGCATGATCCGCGGGCTGCCGATCACCGAGCGGGCGATCGTGATGCGCTGACTCTCGCCGCCCGACAGGACGGACCCGCTGGTGCCGACCATGGTCATCATGCCCATCGGCATGCCCCTGATCTCGTCCTCGACTTCGGCGAGCCGCGCCGCCGCCCACACCTCCCCGCTCGTCACGTCGTCGCGGTGCCCGACCAGATTGTCCCAGAGGTCCATGGGATGGAGCCCGACCGATTGCGGCACCGTGCCGATGTGCCGGCGCAGCTGTTTCAGGTTCAGGTGCCTCAGGTCGCGCCCGTCGTAATACACCGCGCCGGCGCTCGGACGGTCGATCCCGAGCGCGAGGCGGAACAGGGTGCTCTTGCCGGCACCCGACTCCCCGGCGATCGCCACGAATTCGCCGGGACGGGCGCGAATCGTGACATCGTCCAGAATCAGCGGGCCGTCGGGGTCGTAGCGGAAGGAAATGCGGTCGAACAGGATGTCGCCGCCTAGAAATCCGACCGGTTCTCCCCCGATCTCGGTTTCCGGCACCGCGGTCAGCAGCGGGCGCATCTGATCGAACGCCGGCAGCATGGCGGCAACGGTGCCGAAGGACTCGCCGAGCCGGGCGACGGCGGACTGGAAAACCATGAAGACGGTGTAAACGACGAGAAAATCGCCGACCGGGACGCTCCGCTCGCCGACCGTTACCACCGCGAAGAGCAGCACCCCGCCGGCGAGGAAGGGGAGCGCTTCGCCGAATGCCCGGGAGTGCCCTTCCAGCGCGCCCAGCTCGATTTCCGCGCGCTTCTGCTCGCGGTAATCGCGCGCCCAGATGGCGTAGGCCGACCCTTCCGCGTTTTCCACGCGCAGCTTGATAATCCCGCCCACGATCTGGAACAGCCGGCCGGCGACGCGGCGCGCCGCGCCGATCATCCGGCCGTGAGGCGAAATCTGGCGCAGCCCGAGGGCGACGGCGATCAGCAGCGAAACCAGGCTGAAGGCCAGCGCAACGACTCCCAGGGTGGTGTCGTAGAAGAAGATGACGCCGAAGACCGGGAGCAGGAAAACGATCGACAGCAGGCTGTCGGCGACGATTCCCTGCAGCCCGTCGCGAAGATTCTGGAATGTCATCCCGGACATCGCCAGATCGCCGGCCGGGTGGCGGTGCAGGACGCTCGGCGGAAGGCGCATGAGGCGGTCCCAGAAGGCGGCTTCGAGCCGCGACGCCGAGCGCCCCTCGAGCCGCATCATCGCCGTGCTCTGCAGCAAATGCAGCAGGGTGCCGAGGAGGCCGAACCCTGCAAGGACCAGGGCCAGGGCGTAAAGCGCTCCGGCGCTTCCGCCCGCCGCTACATGACTTGCCACGAACCCGAGCGCGACCGCCGGCAGCAGCTTGATCAGGCCGCCCGGAAGCCCGGCGATCGCCAGCCGCGCCAGATCCGCGCCGGATCCGTGCAGCGCGACCCGCAGCAGGTCCCCCGGCTCGACGTTCCCCGACGGCAGCGGCCGGTAGAACATCCAGGCCTCTTCCGCCAGCGCGCCGGCGCGATCCTCGGTGATCCGGACGCTGCGCTTGCTGACGGGATCGACTTCCCGATAGCGGCCGAACATTCCCGGCAGCAGGGCCACCGGCCGGCCGTCCTCGGCGCGGAATCCGAGCAACGCGTTGCTGTCGCCGCGCCACCAGCCGGCCTCGGCATCGAGGCGCACGCGCCGGGCGCGCACGCCCGACGCGTCGAGGACGTCGACGAGGCCGATCGGAGAATCGGAAAGCTCCGTGCGCGCCGGAATGCTGAAATCGATGCCTTCATGACGGCCGACGATTTTCAGGGCGTCGGCGAGCGCGGTGTCCTCGACGCCGGCATCCCGGTCGAGCGGCAGGTCGTAGATGTTCATGAGCCGGTGCCGCGCGGCTCTTTCCGCCGTCCGGCGGCTGGCGGTGCGCGCGCGCTCGAGATTCGCGTCGTCGACCACCGCCAGCCGGCGATTGAGACGTTCCAGGGCGAAAGCGAGCGCGTGAAAGGAGGCGAGCGCCGGGAGCAGCGCACCTCGCCGCGCAAGCGCTTCGGTCGACGTGCCCGAAAGCGCCGCGTCGTCGAACAGGGTGAGCCAGCTGGTCCGCGTCAGCGGCAGCACGGCTCCGTCCGGCCCGCCCGCGGCGGCCAGTTCCGCCGGGTCGACGATGTCCATGAACACGCTCGCGCCGCGCGGCGGTTCGGATACCCACACCACGCCGCGCCGTACCGACAGCGTACCGGGGGCCAGGGTCAGCGACATGCCGGGTTCGGCCAGCGCGGTCGGACGCGGAAGGCGGCTCGCAAAGCGCGAAAGCGTCCCGGTAATGGCGTTCAGCCAGGTATCGGTCTGTTCCGCCAGCTCTTCCGGGCGAATCTCGGACAGCAGGGATGCCGGCAGGCGTTTCAGCACGGTGCCCGGCAACCCCTTGGCGGTCAGGCTGAGCGTGGATTCTTCGTCATCGCCGCGCTCGTCCGGCGCGACGCCCGGGAGCAGCCAGCCCGCTTCGCGGCGCAGCATGTGCTGCGGCGCCGCCTGCTCCCGCCCGTCCCTGAATTCGACCATGAACAGGTTGACGGCGCCCCGGTCGATGAACCAGACGCTGTCCGGATCGTCCAGCTTCACCGGCAGGTTGCCGGCGCACGGCACCGATATGCCGGCGCGCGCGGCGAGGTCGGCGATCGACGTGTATTCGGGACCCGTATCCTGCATCAGCCCGACCTGACGAGCCTGTAGTACGTGCCGTCCCGGTCCGCGATCAGCTCTTCGTGCGTGCCGCGCTGCACTTCGACGCCCTTGTCCAGCACGATGATTTCGTCGCAATCCCGCACCGTGCTCAGCCGGTGCGCCACGATCAGGCAGGTGACGCCGCGGCGCCGCAGGGCGTCGTCGACATGCTCCTCCGTCGCGGCATCGAGAGCGCTCGTCGCCTCGTCAAGGATGAGCACCGTCGGATTGCCCACCAGCGCGCGGGCGATTTCCAGCCTTTGCTGCTGGCCGCCGCTGAAATTCGCCCCGCCTTCCTCGACAGGGGTCGAATATCCGTGCGGCCTGAGCAGGATTTCGTCGTGGATCTGGGCGTCTCGCGTCGCTGCGAAGATGGCCTCGTCCGGAACGGCCGGGTTCAACAGGGTGATGTTGTCGCGGAGCGACGCGGAGAACAGCACGACTTCCTGATCCACCATGGAAACGGACTGGCGCAGCACTTCCTCGGGAATCTCGTCCCGCGGATGGCCGTCGAACAGGATTTCGCCCGACCATGGCTGATAGACACCGGAAACCAGGCGCGCCAGGGTCGATTTGCCGGAACCGCTGGGACCGACGACCGCAACCCGCTGCCCGGGCGCGATCGTGAGGTTGAAGTCCTTTATCAGGGGCGGCCGGCTCCTGTTGAAACCGAAGGTGACGTTCCTCAGCTCGAGCTGGTCCGCGAGCTGGAGCCGGCCGTTGAACGTGGGGATCGACTCCGATTCCGGGTCGCGGCGGCTGAACACGGGGTCTTCGGCGGTCCTGGAGATGTCGTCGAGACGCTGCAGATCGGTCGCCAGCGCCTGGCGCCTGTCGGCGAACTCCAGGAAGCGCCCCACGGGCGCCAGAAACATCTCCGCCAGGATATAGAAACCGACGAGCGTCCCGAGCGTCATTTCCCCCGCCAGGACCAGGCTTCCCCCGATGCCCAGGATCGCCGCGCCGCGGAGCGCGGCGATCAGGCCCGGGAGCGCGGTATTGACCGACGCCAGTTCGGAATAGAGCTGGCGCGCATGCAGCTCGCGCGCCTGCTGACCGCTCCAGCGCGAGAAGAACCGGTCGTCGGCCCCCGTCATGCGCAAATTGTCCGCAGGACGCAGCATCTGCATGCCGACGCCGATCAGCAGCCCCTGCTCGCGCCTCATCGCCTGGCTTCGAACGGCCCGAAGCCGGTTGAGGAGGTGGGCGAGCAGGCCGTGCAGAACCGCCAGCAACAGCACGATCAGCGTGAGCAGGGCATCGTAGACCAGCATCGCGGCCACCAGAACCGCGCTCATCGCCATGTCGACAAGGAGCACCAGAAACCGGTCCGTCAGATTTTTCGCGATCCTGTCGATGGAGGAGACCCGATCGGTCAGATCGCCCGCCAGCCTGTGTTCGAAGAATTCCACCGGCAGCCGCAGCAGGCGCGACAGGCCGCGGCTGTAACCGATCACCGAAATCCGGATCGAGAGCCGCTTCAGGAACCGGTGCTTGAGCAGCGACAGGACGTAAACCAGGACGCCGCCGCCAATGAGGGCCGCCACCAGCCCGCCCCACGGCCCGTGGTGATCCAAAACATCGTCCACGAAAACGGAGAGAGACGCGGGAACGATAAGCGCCAGCAACGTCAGCATCACGCCGCACGCAATTACCCCGGTAAGCACGTTCCACGATCCGCCGAGCAGATTGCCCAATTGCGCGAACAGACCGGGCGGCTCTCCACCGGGAGCGAAATCGTCGCCGCGCTCGAATCGCAGCGCGATGCCGCTGTAGCTCTTGTCGAACTCGTCGGCGGAAAGCCTGCGTCGTCCGGTAGACGGATCGTTGAGGTAATAGTTGCGGCCGTCGAAGCCTTCGAAAACGACGAAATGACTGAATTGCCAAAACAATATCAGGGGCAGCTGCAGTTTCTTGAGCTGTTCGGCGCGGATGCTGAGCCCGTTGCATTCGAGACCGTAGTGTCTGGAAGCGCGCAGGATGCTCGCGGCGCTGCTGCCGTCGCGGCTTACCTCGCATTTTTCGCGCAATTCGGAAAGCGGCACCCAGCGTCCGAAATAGGCCAGTACGCTGCCGAGACAGGCGGCGCCGCATTCCGATGCATGCATCTGCAACAGAACCGGCGTTGTTACTCTTCGTTTCGATGTGTCCGGGGCGGCCTTGCTTTTGTCCTCCTTGGAGGCGCGCTGCGACATCTTACGATTGCCTCGCCAACAGAAGCGCGATCGGAGATTGCCTGCCCGTTTCGATGACGATCCGGCATTCCCTGCCTGCAAGCGGCGCGACATCGGCGCTCTTGTCGAGCGAGATGACGACGCGGCGGACGGACATCGGCGCCGGTGACTTGAGCGTCGTCAGCCGCCGGGGCAAGGGCACGATCGAAATTTCCACGATCTTTCCGTCGAGCGCGTCCGCTTTCCCGTCCGTCTCATGCAGCTCTATCAGCGCCCGCATCCCGGTTCCGACGCGCGGCGCTACGCCGCTCGACACCCAGACGACCGCCTGCACGGAGCGGTTGTCCGCGAGCGAAGTTGCGTCGGGCTCCACCAGGACGCCGTTTACCGCGACGCTACGGGATACGGTACCGAAGAACAACCATACCGCGAGAATGACGAGCAATGCGGCGATTACGCCGACAAGCAAACGCTCCCGCGGCGTGGAAATCGTCAGCAGGCGGTCGAGTTGTTCGCGTTCTTCCTTCGCTTCGGCCACAGTGTTGTGAAACGAGTCCAGGGGATTGTTGAACACGACCGCCTGCCGCCTTGTCGTTGCGATGGAAAAGACAAAAAATCTCGCTCGTCTTGAGCGAAAATTGGTCAGATCATATGCAATCTTGTCGGGTCGAGGTCAAGGGGAACCTGGGATTCCCGGACCTCGGGCACCCCGGTTCCCGCCTTCCGGCGCCTTTTCGGCGATGGGTCATGCGGCCGGCTCGACCGGGCCGGCGCGCGCTTCCGAACGCCGGTCCAGCGCCGTCAGCAGCGCCGGCAGGAGGGACAGGTCGGCGATCAGCGCGAAGAAGATGATCGTCGCGGTCAGGACCCCCACCTGCGCGGTGGGAACGAACGGGGAAAACACCAGGATCAGGAAACCGGCCACCAGCACGACCGTGGTGGTGAACACGGCCCGCCCCGCCGTGTCGAAGGCGTAGCGAACCGCGTCTTCCGGGCCGTGCCCGTATTCCAGCCGCGCGCGCCGGTACTTGCTGAGGAAATGCACCGTGTCGTCGACGACGATCCCCACCGTCATGGCCACCACCACCGACAGCGACAGCCCGACCTGTCCGACCGTCAGCCCCCAGACGCCCAGGCCGAGCACCGCGGGAACCAGGTTGGGAACGATGCTTATCAGGCCCAGCCGCAGCGATCGCAGGGCGACGAGGAGAATGCCGGAAATGGCCAGCAGCACGACGACGGTGCCGACCGCCATGGCGCGGATGTTGCGCTGCCCGATATAGGCGAACAGCGCCGAGGGGCCGGTGCTGTTGACGTCCGCGACTTGCGGCGCGTTTTCCTTCAGCCAGGCCTGGGCGCGGGCGTTCAGTTCGAGCAGCTCTTTCGAAGACAGCGTCTCCGCCGATACGGTCACGCGCGTGGCCGACCTGGATCTGTCGATCCGGTTGTTCAGGTTCAGCCCCTCGGGAAGCGAGAGCTCGTAGAGCAACAAATATTGCGCCGCCAGCGGCTTGCTTTCCGGGATCCGGTAGGCGTCCGGGTCGTCGCCGTTCATGCTCTTGTTGAGTTGCCGGAAGGTGTCGGTGATCGCCGAAACGTGGCGTACCGGGGGCTGCTTCCGGAACCACGCCGCGAAATTCGAGACGTCCGCGAGGAAACCGGGATCGGTGACGCCGCCCTCGACCGGTGCGTGAAGCGAGTATTCGAGCAGGGTATTGCCGCTCAGCCGTTCGTCCATGAAATCCGTGTCCTGCCGGAATTCGACGCTCTTGTCGAAGAAATGGGCCAACACGTCGTTCAGCTCGTTGCGCGGAATGGCCACCGCCATCAGGGCCACGATCGCCGCCCATCCCCAGAGCAGCGGCTTTCTGTGGCGCAACACGGATCCCGCCAGCGCGTTCATCGTGGGTCCGCGGCGCCCGCGGTCCCTCGGGGCGCGCAAGGGGAGAAGCGAAAGCAGCGCCGGCATGAAGGTGACGGAGAGGATGAAGCAGGCGGCGATCCCGATAGCGACGAAGTTGCCGAGATGACGATAGGGCGGCACCTCGGAGAAGTTCATGCTCAGGAAACCCAGCGCCGTCGTGAGGCTGGCCAGAAACACCGGGGTCAGGTTGAGCCCGATCGATTCCACGATCGCATCGTGCTTCGAGGCCCCCGCGCGCAGGGATTGCTGCAGGCTCACCAGCAGGTGCACGCAGTTCGCCACGACGATCATCAGGACGATGGTCGGGGCCGGCGAGACCGGCGGGGAAAACGGAAGGCCGGCCCATATGCCGAGCCCCATCGACGCGAGAATGGAAAAGACGATCACCGCCCCGGTCGCCGCCACCCCCGCCCAGCCCCGGGTGAGGACGCCAAGGACCAGGGCCATGAGCAGAAGGCTCGCGGGCAGGAAGATCATCTGGCTCTCGATCGAGGCTTCCAGGAAGGTCTGGTTGACCATGACCGTGCCGACGAGGCGGAGGTCTATGCCGGGGAAACGCTCTTCCGCCTCCGCGGCGGCCGATCTGCCGAATTCGGCAACCTCGGCCACGGCCTCCAGCAGGCCTTCCTCGGGCAGTTCGACGGTGACGTTCACGACGCTGACATCGGCGTTCCGGGCCAGCATGCTGCCCGCGATACGCGGGTCGGACGAGGCCACGGCGCGGATTCGCGCCCGGGTTTCCGCCCGGTTCAGCTCTTGCGGGTCGACGAGGTCCCGCACGTACAAATCGTCGCCGTCGGCGGTCGTGTATTGAAAATTGGCGAGCGAGTCGACACGCCTCGAATAGGGCGTCCGCCAGGCCTTGTCCGTGAGCCAGACGGCGGCGGCGAGCGCGCTTTCGGACGTGGCGTCACCGTCGTCCGGAACGATCAGGAAGACGAGATTTTCGTTCTTCCCGTACGTGTTCTCTAGCGCTTCCAGCGCCAGAAGCTGCGGATTGTCGCCGTCGAAGAAGATGCGGTAATTGGCCGAGAATTCGAGCCGGGCAATGCCGCTCCCCGCGGCCGCAACCAAGAGCAGCGCGATCAGGATGACCGCCCAACGGGCCGAGAGCACCCGTTCGGCAAATCGGGCGGCGAATCGACCTCTCGTTATGCCACGCTCGTCCACGGGACCGGCGCCGCCCGCGTCCCGTTCGAGAAGTTTCTATACGTCAAGGTTCGAACCGGCGTCGACAAGCCGGTTCGAGCCATGCACGAACGCAAAATCCGCCGACCGCCGGGTCTACCAGCAGCAGCAGAGACCGGCCGAGATCGCTTCCAGCTGCTCCTCGGTAATGTTCGGGTCCGGCGGCAACGCGAGATGCACCGTCTGCATGTCGCTCTCATGGACCACGACGTTCATGGAATCGGGAATGGTAATGCCCAACTCCGCGCTGATGGTCGTCTTCGGATCTGCCAGAAGCTGTTGCCTGAAATCCGCGTCCAGCGCGGACTTCTCGACAATCTGCTGCAGCATCTCGTCGCCACTTCTCATCGCAATTCTCCTTGACGTTCCACGTGACGGGCCCGCCAGCACATGGTCGGGCGACCGTGACATGACGATTTAATAAGGTCAAGACATTGAAACATTACATTTTTGTCTATGCATGATGTTATTTGTATATGATTCAATAACGCTGGGGGACATAGCGCAGAAGGCTTCGTTATAACCGTCCGCCGCCGTTCGGCTCGATGCGGTGGCGCCGGATCGCGAATCCCACGCCGCGAATACGCGTCCCGGGATTTCCGGCAAATCCGGCGCTTCATTTGTTCCGGGGGTGCGAGATACAATGCAACATGGCCATCCCGCGCACCCGCGGTATTTCGTTCAGCGCCCTCCTTCTCGCATGGGCGTGCTTCCTGCTGCCCGCCGCGCATGGCCTCGCCCGGGAAGAAACGCCGGAGGAAAAGGGGCTGCGGATTGCGCGCGACGCAAGCGCCCGCAACGAGGGCTTCGGGGATTTCACCGCCGGAATGACGATGGTGCTGCGCGACCGGCACGGCCGGGAAAGCGTCCGCCAGATGCGCTTCAAGGTCCTGGAGGTGCGGGGAGACGGCGACAAGAGCCTGTTCGTGTTCGATCGGCCGCGGGACGTCGCGGGGACGGCGCTGCTGACCCACGCCCACGCCAACACGCCGGACGACCAGTGGTTATATCTGCCCGCGCTGAAAAGGGTTAAACGCATCAACGCGTCCCGGCGTTCGGGGTCGTTCATGGGCAGCGAGTTTTCCTACGAAGACATGAGCCCTCCCGAAGTGGAGGAATACACATACAAATATCTTCGCGACGAACCTTGCGGCGAACTCGACTGCACGGTGACCGAGCAATTTCCCCTGGACAGGAAATCCGGATACAGCCGCAAAATCGTCTGGCAGGATACGGGCGAGCGCCGAACCTGGAAGATGGAGCTTTACGACCGGAAGGGCTCCCATCTGAAGACGCTGACTTTTGCGAACTATCGGCAATATCTGGACCGGTACTGGCGGGCCGGGCAACAGACGATGAAGAACCACCTGACCGGCGCGAGCACGGTGCTCAAGTGGACCGATTTCCGGTTCCGCAACAATCTCCAGGACAGCGAATTCACCCGGCCGGCGCTTCGACGCGTACGCTGATGCGATCGGGCGTCGCAATCGCGGCCCTCCTGCTCACGGCCGCCGCGGGCGCCGCGGCGGCGCCTCTCGAACTGTCCGGCGACCTGAAGCTGCAGGGGCGGTGGTATCCGCAGTCGCCGGCCTTCCCGGAACAGCGCTCCAGCACCGCGGGACTGGCCGTCGAGCCGACCCTCTACTGGGAGCCCGCGCCGGCAACCGGCTTCGCCCTCACCCCGTTCTATCGATACGACAGCGCCGATTCCAGGCGCACGCAGGGGGACCTGCGCGAGGCCTACATGCTGATCTTCGGGGACTGGGGCGAGAATTCCTGGGAGCTTCGGCTGGGGTTCGACCGCGTTTTCTGGGGCGTGGCCGAGCTCAACAACCTCGTGGACGTGGTGAACCAGCTGGACCTGCTCGGGCACCCGCGCGACCGGCCCAAGCTGGGCCAGCCCATGGCGCACCTCACGGTCTCCGGCGGCTGGGGCGTCGCGGAATCGTTTGTGCTGCCCTGGCACCGCAAGCGCACGTTCCCGGGCCGCACCGGGCGCCATCGGTCGGGCCGCGCGATCGACGAGGACGCCCTTTACGAGAGCGGCGCCGAAGAGCGCCACGTCGATCTCGCGTTTCGCTACAGCAATGCCGTGGGCGCGCTCGATTTCGGCCTGAGCGCCTTCGTCGGAACGAGCCGCGAACCCTCGTTCGTCGCGGACCGCCGATCCGCGTCCCCGATCCCGTACTACGAGCAGATCCGGCAATTCGGGCTCGATGCGCAGCTGACGACCGACCCGTGGCTCTACAAGATGGAAGCCATTCGGCGCGGCGGCGCGCGCAATCTCCTGGGACGGGAGGAGGACTACAACGCCTTCAATGTCGGCGTGGAACGCACGCTCTACGCGCCCTTCGGTTCCGCGGCCGACCTGACCCTCCTCGCCGAGTGGCACTATGACGGCCGCGGCCGCCGCGCCACCAGCGTCTGGGCGAACGACCTGTTCGTCATGGGCGTGCTCGCGTTCAACGATGTACAGAGCACGGAGTTCGTGGCGGGCATCCTGGGCGACCTCCGCCATGACTCCCGGGCGCTCAACATGGAGCTGAAGCGCCGCCTGTCGGACAGCTGGTCGATGCGCCTGGAAGGGATCGTGAACCTGAGCTCGGACCGGAAGGATTTGACCTACGACGGACGGCGCGACAGCTTCATCGGGGCGGAGCTCAGGTTCGGCTTCTGACGGTATCCCGGAAGCGGGCAGGCGACCGCCCATGTGAGGGTCATGCGGATTGATACGGCCGGGTAGCGAATCCCTGCGGAAGATCGCGGTCGTCGGGCGGGGAACCGCGGGATCCCTGGCGGCCGCCAGCGTGTCGCGCCTTCACCCCGACAGCGCCCACGAGCTGCACCACATATACGACTCCCGCATCCCGGTCATCGGCGTGGGCGAGGGCAGCTGGCCGAGCCTGGTCGAGGAACTGCATCGACTGACGGGTTTGCCGCACGAAACCGTCCAGCGGCGCCTGAACGGAACCCGCAAGTACGGCGTCGCGTTCGAGGGGTGGGGCCGGCGCAACCGGGACTTCACCCACTATTTCACGCCGCAACAGGTGTCCTACGCCTATCACCTGTCCGCCGACCTGATGGAGGCGTTGCTGCGCGAAAGCACGCGCGCGCGCCGCATCGACGCGAAAGTGCTCGATATCGCCAGGGTGGAGGGCGGCGCGGAGGTGGCATTCGAAGGCCTGCCGCCGGAACGCTACGACCTCGTCTTCGATGCCCGCGGGTTTCCCGGGGAACTGGATCCCGGCCGCCACATCGACATTTCCTTCATCCCCACCGATACGGCCGTCATCCGCCGTTGTCCGGCAACCGTCGAAGAGCCCGGGGACGGGCCGGTTCGGCAGCACACCTACACCCGTGCGGTCGCGCGTCCGCACGGCTGGATATTCGTCATTCCGCTAACCGTACACACGTCCTACGGGTACATCTTCAACCGCGACGTATCGGGTCTGTCCGAAGTCGAATCGGACTTCGACGCGTTCCTCGAATCGGATGGCGTTTCGGAATTCGAGCAGCGCGCCGTCATTCGGTTTCCCAACTTCGTCCACCGCGAGATTTACGATGGCGCGGTGGCCCGCATCGGTAACGCCGCGGCCTTCATGGAGCCCCTCGAAGCGACGGCCATCGTATCCGCCCAGCTGCAGATCGGTATGGTGCTCAACATGCGTCTCAACCGCCCGGTCGAGCATCTCGAACGCGACGCGCCGGTGGTGAACCGGTTTCTCATCGACAACATGCTTCGCTACGGCCTGTTCGTCGGCTGGCACTATTCCTGCGGCTCCGTCCACGACAGCGCGTTCTGGCGCTACGCGCGCGACCGCGCCTGGCCGCAACACCGCGAGGCGGCGAATCCCCGGGCGGCCGGCTGCGCCGCGCTGAGCAAGTTCGACGACATGATCGAACTGTTGAACCGGCCGGTCATCGACAAGGCGGACTGGGACCGGATGTGCGGCGTCCCGCTGACCAGCTACGCCCAGATGTCCCAGGGACTCGGCGTCTAGCCCCGCTCGCCGCGCTACCGGGACGAGCGCGCCCCCTCCGACGGGAGCACGATCTCGAAAACGGTTCCCGCCGCCCCGGTCTTGACAAGGTGCACGTCCCCTCCGTGGCCCCGCATGAGGTCGCGCGCGATCGACAGGCCCAGCCCCGTGCCGCCGATCCGGTTCGATCCCGAGAAAGGCTCGAACAGGCGTTCGCGCACGGGTTCGGCCAGTCCCGGCCCGTCATCGTCAACTGCGATCGTCACCGAATCGTCGTCCAGCCGGGCGCCGACCCGGACCGTCCGCGCTCCCGCCTGGTAGGCGTTCAGGGCGAGGTTGGTCAGCACGCGGCGCAGCTGGTCGCGGTCCGCCTCGACGGTCGATCCGTCCGGCACCTCACAGTCGAAACGCGCAGCAGCCGGCCGGCTTTCGCGCAGGTCGTCGCCGACTTCCTCGACCAGCGCACGGAGGCCGAACCGCGAATAGGACGGCGGCAGCTCCCCGTCATGCGCGAAGGCCAGGGTCTGGCTGCACAGCTTGATTGCCCGGTCCAGGGCGCCCAGGAGGGTCGGCGCGATCCGGCGCACCCGGGGATCCGGGCTGACCCGGATGTGGTCCGATACGAGCTGCGCGCTCGCCAGGATGTTGCGGAGATCGTGGTTGATCTTGGTGACCGCCGTCCCCAGCGCGGCCAGGCGCGAGCGTTGCTGCAGCGCCTGCCTCAGCGCGCGCTGCATTTCTCCCAGCTCGCGGCGCGCCCGCCCGATCTCGTCCGTCCTCGATCCCGGCGCGACGGCATGCCGGGGATCCTCGGGATCGGCGCGGAACGCGATCATGCTTTCCGTGATGCCCAGCATCGGCCGCACGAAGAGGAGCTGGAGGCTGATATAGACCAGGGTCGCTGTAATCAGCGAGATGACGATCGAAAGGAACAGGATCCGTTCCGAATAGCCCAGCATCTCGTAACGCATGGGCGCTTCGTCGATCACCGTCCGGACCAGCGTATCGGGGTCCTTGGGAGCCGGTCCGACGACCTCAATCATCCGGTTCCCGCTGCGCCCCAGCACCAGGAAAGCCTCCCAGATCAACGGGAAAAAGGCCGCCTCGCGCAAATCGTAGACTTCGTCGATCCTGGGGGTCGCCTCGCCGACCAGCGTCGCCACTTCCGATGTGCTTCGGCAGACGATGCGGTGCGAGCGGGCGTGGTCGAGGATTTCGGCGGTGAGCCGCGGCGACATCGTGCCGCCGTCGGGGGAAGACGTCGCCAGCGCGGCCAGGTGCGCCGTAGCGATCCGTTCCTGCATGTAAACCAGGCGATAGCGTCCGATCGACGGCGCGTAGATGAACACCTCGCTCAGCATCACGAAAAAAATCGTCAACACGAGCAAGCGCGCCGAGAGCCCTGTCAGCGGGCTGGAGCCATCACCTCCGAGCGTGAGCATTACCTCACTATACGCCGCTCCGGACACCCGTGAAATCGTGTTAATTCAGTATAGACGCGACGGCTCGAAAGGCCGTTCCGCCGCCGTCCCGCGGGTCACCCCAGCCTGGCCAGCAGGCGCACGATGCGCTTCATCCGGGGTCCGAACAGGGTGGGCGTGAAGAACGAGCCCGCCGCCCGCTTGTTGGCTTCGCCGAGTGTCGGATAGGGCATGATGAGCCCGGCGACGTGCTTGACGTGCATCGCCCTGGCAACCGGCAGGATCCAGGTCTGGATGAGCTCGCCCGCGTGGGCGCCGACGATGCTGGCGCCCAGCACCGCGCCTTTCTTCGAGGTCACGACCTTGACGAGACCGTCGGTCGCGCGCTCCGCCCAGGCGCGGTCGTTCTCCGCGAAGGGAAAGCGCAGCACCCGGATATCGCCGACGCGTTCCCGCGCCACCGCCTCGGTCATCCCGACATGGGCGAGCTCGGGATCGGTGTAGGTCACCCAGGGAACGGCGCGGTCGTCGATCTTTGCGGGGAGCCGGAACAGCGCGTTGCGGATGACGATTCCCGCATGGTAGGAGGCCACGTGGGTGAACTGGTATTTGCCCGCCGCGTCGCCCGCCGCATAGACCCGGCGGTTGGTGGTTCTCAGCCTGTCGTCCACCACCAGCCCCGCCTTGTCGCGCTCGATCCCCGCGGCTTCGAGACCGAGGTCGTCGATATTCGGGCGCCGGCCCGCGGCGACCAGCAGGTCGGCGGCGGCGAGCGTCCCGGTCGTGCCGTCGTCCTCGATTTCCACCTCGATACCGTCATCGGCCGGGGCAACCCTCGTAACCCCGACCCCTTCGCGCAGTATCACGCCCTCCTTGCGGAGCCGTGCGACGACGATCTCCGCGAGTTCCGGATCGTCCTTGCCGAGCGCCGTGAACATTTCCAGCACCGTCACCTCGGCGCCGAGGCGGCGATGCGCCTGGGCGAGCTCGAGCCCGATCGGGCCGCCGCCGATGACGATCAGCGGCGACGGCAGGACGGTGCGATCGAAGACCGTCTCGTTGGTGAGATAGGGGACGTCCTCCAGCCCCGGGATCGGCGGCGCCGCCGGCCTCGATCCCGTGGCGATGACGAAGCGCCGCGCCTCGATCTCGTGCCCGCCCGCCGCCACCGTCCGCGGGCCGGTGAAGCGGCCGTGCTCCCGGATCACCGTCACGCCGAGCGCCTCGAAGCGCTCGACCGAGTCGTGCGGGGCGATCGCCGCGATCGTGCCGTGGACATGGCCGTGCACCCGGGCGAAATCGATCTCCGGCGGGCCGAGTCGGATACCGAACCTGCCGGCGCCCCGCGCGGCCTCGGCGGCGCCCGCGGCCGCGATCAACGCCTTCGACGGAACGCAGCCGACATTGAGGCAATCGCCGCCCATCCGGTCGCGCTCGATCAGCACCACCGAGGCGCCCATCTGGGACGCTCCGGCGGCAATGCTGAGCCCGCCGGACCCCGCCCCGATCACGCAGAGATCGACCCGGTGCCTCTTCATTGCTGCGCGCTGCGCCGTGCCTGGATCCGCTTGTAGAGGATCGGGATACAGGCGAGTACCGCCAGCCCGATAATCGGGGCCAGGAAGCGCGGCTCGAATATGATCCCGAGATCGAGATCGCCGCCCGCATCGAGCACCGCGCCGGCCCCGTCGCCGACCAGCGCGTAGACGAACGTCCCCGGGATAATGCCCACCAGCGTGCTCAGGAAATAGGTCCCGAGCTTCACGCCGAGAAAGGCGGGTACCAGGTTGACGAGCCAGAACGGAAACAGCGGAACCAGCCGGAGGACGAGCATGTAGCTCACCGGGTTCTCGTTGAACCCCGCCTCCATCCGACGCATGGCCCCGCCCGCCTTGCCGCGGAGGTAATCGGCGAAGGCGTAGCGCGCGGCCAGGAACAGGAGGGTCGCGCCGCAGGTCGCGCCGACGACCACGACCCCGGTCGCGACGAAGGGCCCGAACATGAAGCCGCCGGCGATCGTGAGCACCGCGCCGCCCGGAATCGAGAACGCCACGGCCACCATGTAGATGGCGGCGTAGACGAGCCAGGCGAGCGCCCCTTGCGAAGCGACCCATTCCTGGAGAACCGCGCGGTGGGTCTTGAGCGCATCGAGCGTGACGAACCGGTCGAGATCGAAAACGAAGAACGCGACAAGGCCCGCGACTAGCACGGCGACCGGCAGCAGGCGTTTGACGCTAAAGCCGCCAGAAGGGGTTTCCGTCTCGGACATGGGCAGGCACCTCGCGCCGGTCTGACAATCTAGATGTGTGATCCGGAGGCCGGTCTTTCGAGACCCTTCTCGCCTTCCGGAAATCTAAATGCGCGGTTTGTCTGGAACTCGGGCACTCTCGAAGGCGCACGGACAATAACGACCGCCGGGACCGTCGCAAAGCCGCTCGTGCCGCCGAATTCCACAGGAACGCCCCTGTTTCGCGTTGTTCGCCCTTGTCGTAGCGACGAGGATCGGGCAATCGCGGTGGAGCCGGGTTCCCCTCCGCCGCCCCAACGGGAGGACGAGCGTTGATCGATCTCTATTTCTGGACGACCGACAACGGCTACAAGGCGCGGCAGATGGTGGAGGAAACCGGGTTCGACTACACGATCAGGCACGTCAACCTGCGCAGGAGGGAACAGTTCGACCCCGGGTTCCTGAAGATCAGCCCTGGCCACAAGATCCCGGCGATCGTCGACCGGGCCGGGCCGGACGGCCGCCCCATTGCGCTCTGCGAGTCGGGCGCGATCCTCAAATACCTGGCGGAGAAGGCCGGCGGCGGCCTCTATCCCGACGCGCCCCGCCTGCGGGCGCGGGTCGATCAGTGGTTTTTCTACGGCAGCGCGACGCTGACGCCGCTTGCCCAGCAGTTCAACCTCTTCGCTTTCCGTTTCGAAACCGACGTTCCGCAGGTAAGAGACTATTACCTCGGCGTGATGCGCGATCTGCTGTCGATACTGGACGGCCATCTGGCGCAAAACCAGTACCTCGCCGGGGATTATTCGATCGCGGACATCGCCTGCTATCCGGACGTCCACATCCACGGCACCGACGTCTCGTTCTATTCGGACACGGACACCCGCGCAGCCCCCAATATGCCGCTGGATGAATTTCCGAACGTCAGGCGATGGCATGACGCGATCGAGGCGCGGCCCGCGGTCCGGCGTGCCTGGGCGGACCTGAAATCGGTCGGAATGCCGCCGCGAGGATACGCGTAGCCGCTTCAATCCCAGAACATCAGGGTTCGGACCTCGATACTCTCGCGCGGCGTTGCGTCGGGCCTGGTGTCGGGGTGGTGGAAGGAGCCGTGGGCGGTGAAGCGGGCCGTGCCGTCGGTCCGGGAATCGTAGTTCTTGAGCAGCACCGCCTCGTCTTCGTCAAGCCCCGGGAAGTAGTACCACCGGTGGCCGGGATTGTATCGGAGGTTCATGGTCACCCCGACCCGATCCGGGTAGTGGCGTTCCACGGGGATCCAGTCCCTGTCGTCGTCGATGCTTCCGGCGTCGCAGACGACCAGCGGCCGGGTCCGGACCGGGCCGGCGATCGAGCGCCAGACGTTGATCGAGCCGTAGCGCTTGTTCAGCCGCGCCTCGGCCTCGTCGGGCGGCAGCAGGTCGCGGACGCGCCGGGGCGCGGATATATCGGCGAAGTCGTTGTGCATGACCTGCACCGGTGCGCGCACTTTCAGAGCGGCCTGCCTGGCCTCGTCGTCGATACGGATCGTGTGATCGAAGACGATGACCTTGTCGGCTCCGGTCGCGGCTTGGACGATCGCCTCCGCCTCGGGGTAGTAGACGGAGACGACTTCCGCGTCGTCGTAGAAGCTCTTCACCGTCGTTTTGTGGTCCAGCAGAACCACGCCCTCGCGGTCGAGGTCGAAGTCCTGGGCCAGCGGACGGGCGTCATGGACGGTGACGTCGTGGGGGTCGAAGACCACGCCGACCCGCTCTCCCTGGCCTTCGCCCGGCGGCCTGACCATGTCGACCGGCGGCTCGCCGGTATCGACGGAGTAGTTGAGCCGGGCCCGCACCGTACCGTCGCAGGGGGCTCCTTTGTCTCGCCGTCTCATCTCCCGGTTCTCCGAACTTCCCTGCATATCGCTGCCTGACAGTCTGTCCGACTTGAGGGCGTTGCGGTAGAGGCGCCGTCCCTCGCCGGCTTGATGTCGGCCGTGCGCCCGATCTATCGTTCGCCGACGGGAAACAGGGAGCGACGAGATGACGAGAACCACAACGCTTGTTGCGGCCGGCCTGGCCGGCCTCGGATTGTCGATCGGCGGCGTGCCCGCGGGCGCGCAGGACTTTTCCGGCAAGACGATCGAGCTGATCGTGCCGGCCGGCGCCGGCGGCGGGCTGAGCCGGCAGGCGCAGCGCTTCTCCAAGACCTTCTCGGACCACATCCCGGGCAAGCCGACCATCAAGGTCAGGAACATCGTCGGGGGCGGCGGCCAGAAGGGGATCAACTTCGTCTTCAACCGGGCCAAGAAGGACGGCACCCAGATGCTGTGGGGGCCGATGAACTTCCCCGGCCTGCTGTTCGGCCTCAAGGGCGTCAAATACGTCCCGGCGGAGTTCAACGCGGTCGGCGTGATCGGGGTCAATTTCGTCACCATCGCGCGGTCGGACCTCGCGGGCGGGCTGAAGAGCCGCGAGGACATCGTCAAGGCCAAGAACTTCAACGTGGGCGCGCGGATTCCGGGCGGCGCGCTCGGCCTGTTCTCGCGCTTCTCCTTCGACATGCTGGGCATCCCCTACCGTTTCGCGATCGGCTACAAGAACCAGCCGAAACTGAAGGCGGGGCTGATGCAGAACGAGATCCAGGCGATCTCGACGGGCGATATCGGCTACTGGGTGTTCTACAAGAACGACCTGGTGAAGAAGGGCAGCGCGGTCGACCTCTTCTACCACTCGTCGTTCCCGATCGGCTCCGACACGCCGGAAGACCACGGCAAGTCCTTCGGCGACGTGCCGAATTTCGTGGCGTTCTACAAGAAGGCGAAGGGCAAGGCGCCGTCGGGGCCGATGTTCGAGGCCTACAAGTGGTTCGCCGCGCACCAGGTCTGGGCGATGTGGATGATGCTGCCGCCGGGCACGCCGGACAATGTCGTCGCCGCGATGCGCAAGGCCTACGCGGCGAACTGGGCCGACAAGCGCACGGTCGCCAACTTCTCCAAGGCGACGAAGTCGGCGCCGTTCTGGCTCGCGGGCGAGAAGGGGGGCGCCCTGCTCAGCGGCTACACCGATATCGGCGCGGAAGCGAAGGCGTACCTGAAGACGATCATCCGCTGACCGGTGAGGTCCCTCGATACGGCGCTTGCGCGCCTGCTCGGGATGAGGGTTTAAGAGATTCCCTCACCCTGAGTAGCGGCGAAGCCGCGTATCGAAGGGCGGCCATCCGGGGTCGCGCATGCTAGAGGCCCTGCTCACCGGCCTGGACTCGATCTTCGAGCTGCAGGTCCTGCTGTTCCTCGGGCTCGGGATCTTCATCGGCATCTGGCTCGGCGCGGTGCCCGGGCTCGGCGGCATCATCGGGATGCTGCTGCTGCTCCCGTTCACCTTCGACATGGAGCCGCTGAGCGCGATCGCGCTGCTGCTCGGCCTGTTCGCCGTCACTACCACCAGCGACACCATCGCCTCGGTCATGCTCGGCATCCCCGGCACCGCGGCGTCGCAGGCGACCATCCTCGACGGGTACCCGCTCGCCAAGCGGGGCGAGGCGCCGCGCGCCTTCGGCGCGGCTTTCGCGGTATCGGCCTATGGCGGCGTCTTCGGCGCGGTCGCGCTGGCGATTTCGCTCCCCATCGTGCAGCCGCTCATCCTCGCCTTCGGCTCCCCCGAGATCTTCGCGCTCGCGCTGCTCGGGCTCGCGATGGTGGGCGCTCTGAGCGGCGGATCGATGGTCAAGGGCCTCGCCGCGGCGGCGATGGGCCTGTTGTTGTCGACCGTCGGCGCGGCGCAGACCGTGGCGGAGGAGCGTTATTCGCTCGGCCTGGAATATCTCGTCGACGACCTGCCGCTGATCCCCGTGGTGCTCGGCATCTTCGCGATTCCCGAGCTCATGGAGCTCGCGACGCGCAACATCTCCATCGCGCGGGAGATGCGGAGCCAGGATACCGGCAGCAGCATCGGCGACGGGGTGCGCGATGCGGTCCGCCACGGCTGGCTGGCGACGCGCTGCGCGGCCATCGGCACCTATGTCGGCATGCTGCCGGGACTCGGGGCGGCCATCGTCGACTGGGTCGCCTACGGCCACGCCGTCCAGTCGGCGCGCGACAAGACCCGCTTCGGCGAGGGCGATATCCGCGGCGTGATCGCGCCCGAGGCCGCCAACAACGCGACCAAGGGCGGCGCGCTGATCCCCGCCGTGGCCTTCGCCATCCCGGGCAGCCTCGGCACCGCCATCCTCCTGAGCGCGCTCATCCTGCAGGACATCCGGCCCGGTCCCGACATGCTGACGACCGAGCTCCACATCACCTTCTCGATGGTGTGGATGCTGGTGATCGCCAACGTGGTCGCGGCCGGGTTGCTGATGATGTGGAGCCGCCAGGTGGCGAGGCTCGCCTTCGTTCCGGGCCACTTCCTGGTGCCCGGCGTCATCGTCTTCGTGTTCATGGGGTCGTGGCTCGGCGGTCTCTCGACCATCGAGGCGTGGGTCACGTGCTTCGCGTTCGGGGTCGTCGGCTATCTGATGAAGGCGGGCGGCTGGTCGCGGCCGCCGCTGATCCTCGGGCTGATCCTCGGGACCATCGTGGAGAACCGGTTCCTGCTCAGCATGAAGACCTATGACGGCATCGGCTGGCTCGCCAACCCCATCGTTCTCATCGTTCTGGCGCTGGGGATCCTGACGATCGTCCTTTCGGCGCGCAGCACGCTGCGCTCCAACGCGCAAGCGGACGCGCCCCGGGCCGGCGAGGGGCGGGCGAGAAACCCGGTGATGTCGTTTCCGGTTTCGCTGCTGTTCTTCGGGACGTTCGCCGCGGCGGCGTGGACCGCCGCAGGCTGGGAAGCCGAAGTCGGCCAGTTCCCCCTCGTCATGGCGGCGCCGGGCGCCGCGCTCGCCGCCGCAGCGCTGTTTCGCGATGCGCGCACCCTGGGCGCCGGTCCGGGCATGGCCGGGCGCGCGACGATCGCCGACGGCGCCCGGGAGGCGGTGCTGGCGCGCTCGGCGTGGTTCCTGGCGTGGCTGGCGGCGACGATCCTGGCGACCCTTGTCCTGGGGATGAAGATCGCGTTGCCGATATTCGTGTTCGCCTATCTGCGGGTCTGGGGCCGGATGCGGCTGGCGGTGTGCGCCGGCTACGCGCTCGTCATGTGGGGCCTTCTGGTCGGCTTCTACGACCGCGTCATACGGCTGACGTTCCACGATTCGGCCGCGCACGCGCTGTTCGCGTCCGGTCTTCCCGACTGGCTGCCGGAGTGGCTGATCCTGTGACGCCGGGCCGCCGCTCAACCGGAGAAAAACAGGCATGACCGAGCTCCTGTCCCCGCCGACCGTCGAGAAGAACCCCAACGGGAGGGCGCCGCTCGTCGCCCTGGTCCGTTTCAAGGCGGATGAGCCGGTCCGCACCAGGATAACCGTCGACGACGGAAAGCGGACCCGCTCGGTCGTCTACGACCCGTCTCGCGATCCGGAGGAGGGTCTGCCCATCGTCGGCATGCGGGCCGACACCGAACACCGGATCACGGTCGCCGCAGGCGATGCCGGGCCGGTCGCGCTGACCTACCGCACCCCGCCGCTTCCCGCCGACAGCGCGGTGTGGCCGACGATCTCGACGAAGGTCGCGCGGACCTCGGAGATGCAGCCCGGCTTCACGCTGCTGAGCGTGCGGCGCACGGCGAACGTCCGCCAGACCTTCATGACGCCGGCCCAGGTCCGCTTCACCACCCGGTGGGGCATGCTGATGGCGGTCGACGGGGAAGGGGAGGTGGTCTGGTACTACGTGTCGGATGCCCGCATCGCGGGCGTCACGCAGATGTCGAACGGCAACCTCTTCTTCCACCACGTGGATTTCCGGTCGGTCGAGATGGACATGACCGGACGGGTCGTCCGCATGTTCTACGCCTCCGGCCGGCCCTTCGGCCCGGTCGAGGGCGCGATCCCGATCGAGGCGGCGAGCCTGCACCACCAGCCGCACCAGATGCCCAACGGAAACTTCCTGGCGATGACCGCGAACGCGCGGACGATCGAGAATTACTTCACCAGCGAGACCGACCCCGACGCGCCGCGCAAGGCCCAGCCCGTCGTCGGCGACCGGTTCGTGGAATTCACGCCCGAGGGCGACATCGTCTGGACCTGGGACACGTTCGACCATCTCGACGTCTATCGCTGGTCCTACCACCTGATGGAGGTCTACTGGCACAACCGCGGCTTCCCGCACCATCTCGACTGGACCCACGGCAACGGCATCGCCTACGACCCCCGGGACGACAGCGTGATCGTCTCGCTCCGCCACCAGGACGCGATTATCAAGATCGACAAGGCGTCGGGCGGGATCAAATGGATACTCGGCGACCACGGCAACTGGAAGAGTCCCCAGAAGGAGAAGCTGCTGGACCCCGCCCACGAGCTCCGCTGGCACTATCACGGGCACAACCCCCGGGTGACGATCGACGGCACGATCCTGATGTACGACAACGGGATCTGCCGTGCGCAGCCCTACGATCCGCAGGCCGCGCCGCACGAATGCTTCGCCCGGGCGGTCGAGTACGAGGTCGACGAGGAGCGGGGCACCGTCCGCGAGGCTTGGACGTCGTCGGACGACGACGACCCCGAGCGCGTGATCTCCTGGGCGATGGGCGACGCCCACCGGCTGCCCAACGACAACATGCTGATCGTCGATTCGATCTGCCTGCCGATGCGCGAACAGCTCACCCTGAGCTGCCACGTTCGGGACCTCACCTGGAACGAGTGGAAGCGCGAGGAATGGCACCCCAACGACATGCCCTACTGGACCAGGGTCCGCGAGATGAAGCGCGACGCCTCCCGCGAGGTGGTTTTCGAGCTCCACCTCGAGGATCCCGACGAGCTGGTCGGTTGGCAGACCTTCGGCGGCGAACGTGTGGTCTCGCTCTACCCGCCGGGCGTGGAGGTTCCTTAGCGCGCGGGGTGGCCGGCGCCGCGCATTGACTCGCCCGCGAGGAGACCCTATACAGCGAGCCTCGTTTCGGACCCTGTCCGAGCTTGGAGTCTCTCGCCTTGAAACGCACTTATCAGCCGAGCGTGCTGGTCCGCAAGCGGCGCCACGGATTTCGTGCCCGACGCGCAACCGTCGGCGGCCGCAGGATCCTGTCGAACCGCCGCGCCAAGGGTCGCAAGCGTCTCTCGGCTTGAGCGCGCGGTTGTGCTCCCAACCCTGAAAAAGCGGCGCGATTTCCTGCGCGCGGCGCGGAGCGGCACCAAATCCGTGACGCCCGGGCTGATTCTCCAGGTCCGGCCGAGCGCCGAAGCCGAGTCCGCCGACCGGGGAGTCCGGGTCGGTTTCACGGTCAGCCGCAAGGTCGGCAACGCGGTGCGGCGCAACCGGGCGCGCCGTCGGCTGCGCGCGGCGGCCGAGCGCGTGCTGGGCGAGGGCGCGCGGCGAGGCAGGGACTATGTGCTGATCGGCCGGCGGGAGACGGTGTCGCGCCCCTTCACGGCGCTGGTGGGCGACCTGGAGACGGCGCTCCTACGCACCGACGCCGCGCTGTCGGACGCGGGTGCGTCACGCCGCCCGGAACGGGGCAGGGCGTGACCGGCAAGGCGGTCTCCGGCCTCCTGAAGGCGCCCATCTGGGCCTATCGCTGGCTGGTCTCGCCGGTGCTGCCGGCCAATTGCCGGTACCAGCCGACCTGCTCCGGCTACGCGATCCAGGCGATCGACCGCCACGGACCGCTGCTCGGCCTCTGGCTCGCGCTTGCGCGTATCGTCAGATGCAACCCCTGGGGCGGCTGCGGCTTCGACCCGGTGCCGGAGCGCGTCCGCCCGCCCTGGCGGCGCGTGTCGGGGGCGGCGCCGAAGTGATGGATCAGCGCAATCTCCTGCTGGCGATCGTCGTCTCGGTGTCGATCCTGCTCGGCTACCAGATCCTGATCGAACAGCCGCGCCTCGAAAAGCAGCGCGCCGCGCAGCAGGCCGCAGAAGCGGAACGCAAGGCGGCCGGCGAGACGGTCGAGACCGCCAAGCCCGCGACCCCGCCGCCAGAGGCATCCGGTGGCGTGCCCGCGCTCCCCGGTGTGCCGGGCGGGACGGCCGGCGTTCCGGGCGCCCCGGTATCGGCACCCTCCGCCGCGGCGTCGGAGCCCCGTGTGCGGATCGTCTCGAGCCGGGTCGAGGGTTCGCTGTCCCTCAAGGGCGCGCGGATCGACGACCTGCTGCTCACCGACTACCGCGAGACGCTCGAGGAGGACAGTCCGCAGATCAAGCTGTTTCAACCGCCGGGGGCGGGATCGCCGTATTTCGCCCAGTTCGGCTGGGTGCCGACCGACCCCAATGTCGCAACTCCGTCGCCGCAGACAGTGTGGACGACCACGAAGACCACGCTCGAACCGGACAGTCCGGTCGTTCTCACCTGGAACAACGGGGCCGGGTTGATCTTCACCCAGGAAATCGCGCTCGACCCCAACTACATGTTCAGGGTCACCCAGCGCGTGACCAATCGCGGCGAGCGCTCCGTGGCGCTCCGGCCCTACGGGCTGATCTCGCGGACCGACACGCCGGACGTCTTCGGTTTCTGGATCCTGCACGAGGGGCTGCTCGGCGTCTTCGGCGAAACGCTGAAGGAAATCGACTACGACGACGTTTCCGACGCCGACGACGGCAGGATCGCGCAGACCAGCGTTGGGGGCTGGATCGGCATCACCGACAAGTATTGGCTGGCGGCCCTGATTCCGGATCAAAAGGAGAGCATCGCGAGCCGGTTCGTCCATACTCTCCAGGACCGTCGCGACAAGTATCAGGTCGACACGCTGGGCGAGCAGCAGACGGTCCAGCCGGGAGCGACGATCGAGGTGAGCGAGCTTCTGTTCGCGGGCGCCAAGGAGGTCCGCCTGCTCGATGCCTACGAGGAGGAACTCGGCATCGTCAATTTCGATCTCGCGGTCGATTTCGGCTGGTTCTACTTCCTGACCAAGCCGATCTTCTACGTGCTCGAATACTTCAACCGGATGATCGGCAATTTCGGGGTGGCGATCCTGCTGCTCACCGTGCTGATCAAGATTGCGTTCTTCCCGCTCGCCAACAAGTCCTACCGGGCGATGAGCCGGCTGAAGAAGCTCCAGCCCGAGATGATGAAGATCCGCGACCGCTTCAAGGAGGACCGGCAGCGCCAGAACCAGGAGATGATGGCGCTCTACAAGAAGGAGAACGCCAATCCGGTCAGCGGCTGCTTCCCCATCCTGATCCAGATCCCGGTCTTCTTCGCCCTCTACAAGGTGCTGTTCGTCTCCATCGAGATGCGCCACGCGCCGTTCTTCGGCTGGATCCAGGACCTCTCCGCTCCCGACCCGCTCGGGATTCTGACCGCGTTCGGGCTGATCGAGTGGTCGATCCCCGAGATTCTCCAGATCGCGAATATCGGGATCTGGCCGCTCATCATGGGCGGGACCATGTACCTGCAGCAGAAGCTGAACCCGCAGCCGGCCGATCCGACCCAGGCCAAGATCTTCCTGATGCTGCCCATCGTCTTCACCTTCATGCTGGGGCAGTTCCCGGCCGGTCTGGTGATCTACTGGGCGTGGAACAACCTTCTTTCCATCGCCCAGCAGTGGATCATCATGCGCCAGATGGGGGTCACGATGTCGGGCCAGACGGTCGCGCTGCCGGGCGGCAAGACCCCGCCCGGCGCGGGCGCGCCCGCGGGCGGCAAGCAGGCGTCCGGACCGGCGAAGGCGAAGGGGAAACGGCGCAAGGAGAGCCCGGCCGGCGACGCGCCGCCGCCCCGGCCGAAACGCCGCGCCGGCAACAACAGGCGCAAGAAACCGAGGCGCAGCGCGTCCTGAACGGGAGCCGCGCGGTGGGCGAGACCGTCGATCCCCGGATCGCGACCGAGAACGGCGACGACGCGGAAGCGGCGATCGAGCGCGGGCGCCGCCTGTTCGCCGGGCGCTGCGACTTCGTGGCGGGCATCGCCGCGATCGATGCGCTCCCGCCGCCCGGCCCGCCCGAAATCGCCTTCGCGGGCCGGTCCAATGTCGGCAAGTCGACCCTGATCAACGCGCTCACCGGCCGGCGGTCGCTGGCGCGGACATCGCGCACGCCGGGGCGCACCCGGCAACTCAATTTCTTCGATCTCGGCGGCCGGCTGATGCTCGTCGACCTGCCGGGCTACGGCTACGCCCGGGCGTCGAAGGCGGACATCGCGCAGTGGAACCGGCTGGTGCGGGACTATCTGAGAGGGCGGGCCGGGCTCAAGCGGCTCTGCCTCCTTGTCGACTCCCGGCACGGGCTGCACGAGAGCGACCGCGCGCTGATGACGATGCTGGACGAGGCCGGAGTGTCGTTCCAGGGCGTGCTCACCAAGGCGGACAAGACGAGCGAGAACGCGTTGGGGGACAGGGAGGACGAGGTGCGCACGGACCTCGCCAGGCAGATCGCCGCCCATCCCCGGCTGATCGTCACCAGCGCGCGGACGCAGGCCGGGATTCCCGAGCTCAGGGCCGAGCTTGCCGCGCTGGCGAGTGCGGCACCCCTGGGCTAGAGTGCCGCGCCATGGTCAGGCCCCCCGACACCGAGCGCGCGACGTGGCTCGAGAAGGCCGCCACGCTTTCCGAGGCGCTGCCCTACATGCAGGTCTATGCCGGGCGCACCTTCGTGGTGAAATACGGCGGGCATGCGATGGGCGATCCCTCGCTCGCCGCGCAGTTCGCGCACGACATCGTCCTCTTGAAGCGGATCGGCATCGACCCCATCGTGGTCCACGGCGGCGGGCCGCAGATCGGCGAGATGCTGGAGCGGCTCAAGATCAAGAGCGATTTCGTCAGCGGGCTCCGGGTGACCGACCAGGCGACGGTCGAGATCGTCGAGATGGTCCTGAGCGGCTCGATCAACAAGCAGATCGTCACCGCGATCAACCGGGCCGGCGGGGTCGCCGTCGGCCTGTCGGGCAAGGACGGCGACCTGGTCCGCGCGCGCAAGCTGCGCAAGGTCGACCGGCAGTCGGACTCCAACATCGAGAAGGTGCTCGACCTGGGCCTGGTCGGCGAGCCCGTGGCGATCAACGCCGAGGTGCTGCTGACCCTGGAGCGGTCCTCGATCATCCCGGTCGTCGCTCCGATCGGCGTCGGCGAGGACGGCACCACCTACAACATCAACGGCGATACGGTCGCGGGCGCCATCGCCGCCGCCATGGGGGCGGCGCGGCTCTTCATGCTGACCGACATCGAAGGCGTGCTCGACCGCGAGGGCAACCCGATCGCCGAGATGACGGCGCAGGAAGCGCGCGAAGGCATCCGCGAGGGGTCGATCACCGGCGGCATGATCCCCAAGATCGAGACCTGCGTCGACGCCGTCGAGAACTCGGTGGATGCCGCGATCATCCTCGACGGGCGGGTGCCGCACGCGATCCTGCTCGAAGTGTTCACCGAGCGCGGCGTCGGAACCCTGATCCGCGCGGAGCGCAAGCCCTCCGCCGCCTGACGCGCCCGGGTCGGGACTTCGAATCCATGGGACAGGATCGCGACAACGGAACCGGTGGCCTGGGCGAGGTCGAGACTTGGGTGTTCGATCTCGACAACACGCTCTACCGGGTGCCGCCGCCGATGTATGCCGAGCTGGACAGGCGGATGCGCGACTTCGTGTCGGAGTTCCTCGGCGTCGACCGGGACGCGGCCTACGCAATCCAGAAAGAGTATTTCCGCAAATTCGGCCTGACGCTGCGCGGGCTGATGGTCAATCACGGGCTCGATCCCCGGGTGTACGAGACCCGTATGGGCGGCGGTCTCGACTATTCCGGGCTCAAGCCCGACCGGCGGCTGCAGGACGCGATCGCGGCGCTCCACGGGCGCAAGGTGATCTATACCAACGCGTTCGCGAGCCACGCGAGGCTCGTGCTCGACATCCTGTCGTTGAGCGAGCATTTCGACGCGGTCTACGACATCGAGGCCGCCGGATACCGCCCCAAGCCGGCGATCGAGAGCTACCGGGATCTGTGCGCCCGCTACGGCATCGATGCGGAGAAGGCGGTGATGGTGGACGACATCCCCTATAACCTGGAGCCCGCGGCCGAGATGGGAATGACAACGGTCTGGGTGCGCACGGGCGCCGCCTGGGACGAGGACGCGGCGGCGGGGCCGCACATCCACCACCAGACCCACGACATCGCGGGCTGGCTGGAAGACCTCGCGCCGCCGTGTTGACAGGATCGGGCCGGCGGTGATTTTCTGCGGGCCCGCATCGCTTTGAGGCCGCAGGACGCATGAGCGAAGACTCGCTTCGATCGACCATCGACGACGCGTGGGAAGAGCGCGAGACGATTTCTCCCGCGACCGGAGGCGCCCTGCGCGACGCGATCGAGGCTGCGCTCGACGGACTCGATTCCGGGTCGCTTCGGGTCGCCGAGAAGGTCGACGGAAGCTGGCAGGTCAACCAATGGCTCAAGAAGGCGGTACTGCTGTCCTTCCGGCTCTACGACACGGCGCCGATGCCGGGCGGGCCGGACGATCCCAATCGCGGCGCGACGCCCTGGTACGACAAGGTTTCGCCCAAATTCGCCGGCTGGGACGAGGCGCGCTTCCGCGAGGCAGGGTTCCGCGCGGTGCCCAACTGCGTCGTCCGGCGTTCCGCTTATATCGCTCCCGGCGTCATCCTGATGCCCAGCTTCGTCAATCTGGGCGCCTATGTGGACCGGGGCACCATGGTGGATACCTGGGCGACCGTCGGTTCCTGTGCCCAGATCGGGCGGAACTGCCACATCTCCGGCGGCGCCGGGATCGGCGGCGTGCTGGAACCGCTCCAGGCCGACCCGGTGATCGTCGAGGACGACTGCTTCATCGGCGCGCGCTCGGAGGTGGCCGAGGGCGTGCTGGTCGAGCGCGGCTCGGTGCTCTCGATGGGGGTGTATATCGGCGCTTCGACCCGGATCGTCGACCGGACGACCGGCGAGGTTCATTACGGCCGGGTGCCGGAATACTCGGTGGTGGTGCCGGGTTCGCTGCCCGGGCGCACGCTGGCCGACGGCTCGCCCGGGCCCGGCCTCTACTGTGCGGTCATCGTCAAGCGGGTCGACGAGGGGACCCGGGCGAAGACCTCCATCAACGACCTGTTGCGCGATTGAGCGCTGTCGTCGACGCGGTCGAACTCGCCCGGGCGCTGATCCGCTGCCCGAGCGTCACGCCTGAGGACGGCGGATCCCAGGAGACGCTGGCCCGGGCGCTGGAAGCGCTCGGCTTCGTCTGTCACCGCATGACGTTCGAGGCCCCCGGAACCCCGGACGTCAAGAACCTCTACGCGCGTCTCGGGACGGGCTCGCCGAATTTCTGCTTCGCCGGCCATACCGACGTGGTTCCGGTGGGCGAGCTCGACGCCTGGACGGTCGATCCGTTCGGCGCGGAGATCCGCGACGGCGTGCTCTACGGCCGCGGCGCCGCCGACATGAAGGGGGCGATCGCGGCCTTCGTCGGCGCCGTCTCCCGCTTTCTGGGCTCGCGCGGCGGCGCGTTCGACGGCTCGATCAGCCTGCTGATCACCGGCGACGAGGAGGGGCCGGCGATCAACGGCACGGTCAAGGTGCTGCGCTGGATGGAAGAGCGTGGCGAGCGGATCGACGATTGCCTGGTCGGCGAGCCGACCAACCCGATGCGGCTCGGCGAGATGATCAAGATCGGCCGCCGGGGAAGCCTGTCGGGCTGGATCACGGTGCGCGGCGTGCAGGGCCACACCGCCTATCCGCAGCTTGCCGACAACCCGCTGCCGCGGCTGGCGCGGATGCTTTCCGCGCTTGCCGACACGCCCATCGACGACGGGACCGACCATTTCCAGCCGAGCAATCTCCAGCTCACCACGATCGATGTCGGGAACGCCGCCACCAACGTCATCCCGGGCGTGGCCCGCGCCGCGTTCAACATCCGCTTCAACGACCTGCACACGGGGGAGAGCATGCTCGCCTGGGTCCGCGAACGCCTCGACTCGGTGGGCGGCGCGTACGAGCTGGACACCCATCTGACCGGAGAATCCTTCCTTACGCCGCCCGGCAGGCTGAGCGAGCTGATCCGCCAGGCCATCGGCTCGGCCGTCGATGGCGAGGCGGAGCTCAGCACGACGGGGGGCACCTCGGACGCGCGATTCATAAAGGACTATTGCCCGGTCGCCGAATTCGGCGCCGTCGGCCAGACGATGCACAAGGTGGACGAGAGGGTCTCGCTCGCCGACCTCGACGCCCTCGGCCGGATTTACGAGGATGTGCTCCACGGCTATTTCGCGGGGTGAGGGCGGGATGGTTACCGGCCCCGAAGTCATCCGAGCCGTCTACGGCGCCTGGCGTCTGGCGCTGTTCGATCGCAAGGGCCTCGATTTCTTCGACGCGACGATCGAGGCCTACTGGAAGTCCTTCTACGCCGCGGCGATCGTCGCGCCCGCCTATGTGCTGCTGCTGGTCCTCAGGCTGAGCGAGGTCCACACGCGAGCCGGTCCCGTCGCCGTCGCGGCCATCGAAATCCTCGCCTACATCATCGGCTGGGTCGCGTTCCCGCTGGTCATGATCTACGTGTGCGACCGCATCGGCCGCTTCGACCGCTATCTCCGCTTTATCGCCGCCCACAACTGGTCGAACGTGATCCAGATAACGGTGTTCCTCCTCGCGACGATCCTCGCGAAGGGGTTCCTGGGCGGCAGCCTTGCGGTGTTCCTGGGGCTGGCGGCCACCGTCGCCATCCTGTTCTACCAGTGGTTCATCGCGCGCACCGCGCTCGAGATCACGGGCGGCGCCGCGGCGGCGATCGTGGGCCTGGACCTCCTGATCAGCATCCTGATCAACCTGATGAGCAACCGCTACCTGTAGCGGACGACCGCTCAGTACAGGACTTCCCTGAGATATAGCCCGCAGGCCGGCGCGGTGGGGCCGCCCTTCCGGCGGTCGCGGGCTTCCAGCGCGGCGGCCACGTCGTCCGCGCTCCACTTGCCTTCGCCCACCAGCTTGAGCGTGCCGACGATGTTGCGGACCTGGTGGTGCAGGAAGGACCGCGCTCGGGCCCGGACGCGGATTTCCTCTCCTTCCCGCGCGACTTCGAGAACGTCGAGGGTCTTCACCGGCGAGCGCGCCTGGCAAAGGCTCGCCCGGAAGGTCGAGAAATCGTGCTTGCCCAGGAGCCGCGCGGCCGCCGCGCCCATCGCTTCGGCGTCGAGCGGGGTCTGAACCAGCCACGCGTGGCCGCGCTCCGTGGTGAGCGGCGCGCGGCGGTTGACGATGCGGTAGAGATAGGCCCGTTCCCGCGCCGAAAGGCGGGCGTCGAAGCTCGACTCGACGGCCGCCGCGTCGAGCACCGCGATCGGTTCGGGTCTCAGATGGGCGTTGAGCGCATCGGCCACCGTATCGGCGCGCGCCGACTTTTCGAGGTCGAAATGGGCGACCTGGCCGCTGGCATGCACCCCGGCATCGGTTCGCCCGGCGCCGAACACGCGCGGCGTCTCCCCGCAAAACCGGGCGATCGCGGTTTCCAGCGCTTCCTGGATCGACGGACCGTTATCCTGGCGCTGCCAGCCGACATAGCCGGTCCCGTCATACTCGACGGTGATGCGCCAGCGGGTCACGGCGTTTCCACCGGGAGGACGGTTCCCGCGGGCATCGGGAAGCCCCGCAGGAAGGCGTCGGCATCCACCGCCTGCTTCCCGCCGCGCTGAAGCCGTTCGAGCCGGAGAGAGCCGTCGCCGCAGGCGATCGCCGAGCCGTCGCCGATCACCGTACCCGGCGGCGGCGCGTCGCCCGACACCGGCCGGGCCGCCAGCACCCGCACCCGGGCGCCGCCGGCCTCGAACCAGGCCCCGGGCACCGGGCTGAGCGCGCGGACCTGGCGATGGATCTCGCGAGCCGCCTTGCGCCAGTCGATCCGGGTCTCCGCCCGGTCGATCTTCGCGGCGTAGGTCACGCCCTCGTCCGGCTGCGGGCGCGCCCGGCACCGGCCTGCCGCCATTTCGGCCAGCGTTTCGACGACCAGCCCGGCCCCCATCGCGGCGAGCGCGTCATGGACCGCCCCCGCGTCGTCCGCCGGCCCGATGGGCATGCGGCGCTGTGACAGGATCCCGCCCGTATCGAGCCCTTGGTCCATCTGCATGACGGTGATTCCGGTCTCCGCGTCGCCGGCCATGAGGGCGCGCTGGATCGGCGCCGCGCCGCGCCATCGCGGCAGCAGCGAGGCATGGATGTTGACGCAGCCGAGACGCGGCGCTTCCAGAAAGGCGGCGGGCAGGATCGACCCGTAGGCCGCGACGACGGCGGCATCGGGAGAGAGCGCGGCGAAGGACTCTGCATCGGTGAGCCGCCCCGGATGGAAGACCCGGAGGCCGCGGCGGCCGGCAAGCTCGTGAACCGGCGACCGCCGTTCGCGCTGGCCGCGTCCGGCCGGGCGCGGAGGCCGGGTGTAGACGCCGACGATCTCGTGTCCGGCGGCGATCAGGGCATCGAGAGCGGGCACGGCGAAGTCGGGGGTGCCCATGAAGACGATGCGGAGCGACCCCATGGTCAGGCGCCGGCCCTGGCCTCCGCGCGTTTCGCCTTGACGAGCTTCTTGATGATCATGTCGCGCTTGAGCTTCGAGATGCGGTCGACGAAGAGGATGCCGTCGAGATGGTCGATCTCGTGCTGGATGCAGGTTGCGAGGACCCCCTCCACCTCGATTTCGCGCCGTTCGTCGTTCTCGTCGAGATAGCGGATGGTCGCCTCCGCCGGGCGCGTCACCTCCGAATAGTGCTCCGGCAGTGAAAGGCAGCCTTCCTCGTAGCTGGCGAGCTCGTCCGATACCCGGACGACCTCCGGGTTGGCCATCCGGTAAGGCGCGCGCGGCTCGCCCTCGCGGGCGACGTCGACCACGATGACGCGCCTGGCAATGCCGACCTGGGGGGCGGCGAGCCCCACCCCGGGGGCGGCGTACATGGTCTCCAGCATGTCGTCCATCAGGGCGCGCACCGTTTCGTCGACGGCCTCCACGGCCGCGCACTTGCGCTTGAGGCGCGGATCGGGTGCGACGATGATCGAAAGCCTGGCCATCGGAATTCCGGCTGTCCCCGGCGGGTCCTGCGACCCGGGTTAGGTATGCCGCGCCCCGCCCGCCGTCAACCGGAGCGTGTTACGGGTCGAGCGGCCGGCGCGCCCTCAACGCGGCCGACAGGGTGCCGTCGTCCAGATAGTCGAGCTCGCCTCCGACCGGCACGCCGTGGGCGAGACGGGAGACGACGACGCCGCATTCCGCCAGCCGGTCCGTGAGGTAATGCGCCGTCGTCTGACCCTCGACCGTGGCGGAGGTGGCGAGGATGATCTCCTTCACCGTCTCCGCCCGGGCGCGGCGGACCAGCGCGTCCACGTTGAGCTCGTCGGGGCCGCGCCCGTCGAGCGCGGACAGCGTTCCGCCGAGAACGTGGTAGCGCCCGCCGAAGGCCGCCGTCCGCTCGAGCGCCCAGAGATCGGCGACATCCTCGACGACGCAGACGATCGTTCCGTCGCGGTTCTCGTCGGCGCAGATGGCGCACGGCTCCACCGTGTCCACATTGCCGCAGACGCCGCACTGCCGGATCGATTCCGCGGCCGCGGCGAGGGCCTGCGCCAGAGGCTCCAGCAGGCCGGTCCGCCGCTTGATGAGATGCAGCGCCGCGCGCCGCGCCGAGCGCGGGCCGAGCCCGGGAAGCCTCGCAAGCAGCTGGATCAGCCGGTCGATTTCGGAAACGGCCATCGCCCCGGCCCGGCCCATGCGTCCTCAGAACGGAAGATTGAGGCCCGGCGGCAGGTTGAGGCCGCCCGCGATCTTCTGCATTTCCTCCGCCGCCTTGCCTTCCGCCTTGCCCTTGGCGTCGGAGAAGGCCGCGACGATCAGGTCCTCCACCACCGAGACGTCCTCGGCGTTGAAGAGGGACGGGTCGATCGTCACCCCCCTGACCTCGTTCCTGGCATTCATGACGACCGTGACGAGGCCGGCGCCCGACTGGCCCGTGACTTCGATATCCGCCAGGCGGGACTGCATGTCCTGGATTTTGGACTGCATCTCCTGCGCCTGTTTCATCAGCTGGCCGAAATTCTTCATGGCGGCAACTCTCCGTGTGGGCCTTCGGCTTCCGCGTCGTCTTCCGGGTCGGTCGGCGGCTCCCGCGGCGCTTCGCCCAGGATGGGCGCGGATTCCACGCTGCGCACCGCCTCGACGGTGGCCCCGGGAAACATCTGCAGCGCGGCCTGCACCGCCGGATGGTCCGTCGCCTGCCGGCGCTCGGCCGCCTCGCGCTCCGCGCGCTGTTCGCGCAGGCTGGGCGCCGCTTCGTCGCCGTCGACCGCCTCCACCGACCAGCGCTCCCCGGTCCAGTCGTCGAGCAGGCGGCGGAGCCGGTTCTCCAACCCGGCGGGCGCGCGCTCGCCGCGCCTGTAGCGGAGCCGCCCGGGCGCATAGTCGACGAGCCCCACGTCGTTCGCCAGATGCGCGTGGAGCACCATCTCTTTCCTGCCCTTGAACAGCGCGACCAGCGCCTCGAAGTCCTCCGGCATGGGCTGCACCGTCACGGCGACCGGCGCGGGCGCGGGCGGAGCGGGTCGCGGCGGAGGCACCGTTTCGCCGCTCTCCGCGGCGCGGACGATCTCCGCCGGCGTCGGCAGGTCGGCGGCGTAGGCCAGCCGGATCAGCACCATTTCCGCGGCCTGCCTCGGATCGACCGCCATGTGGGTCTCCGATACGCCCTTGAGCAGGATCTGCCAGCACCGCGTGAGCACCGGGATCGACAGCCCGGCGGCGAGCGTTCGGCCGCGCTCGAGCTCGATGTCGGAGACCGCGCCGCCCGCCCGCGCGTCCTCCGGCGCGGCCTTGAGCCGGGTCAGCCAATGGGTGAATTCCAGCAGGTCCTGGAGAACCGCGACCGGATCCGCACCGGCCTCGTGGAGCGTGTCGAACAGGCCGAGAGCGGCCGCCGGCTCGCCGCGCATCAGGGTCTCCAGCAGATCGGCCGTCCGCAAGCGGTCGGCGAGGCCCAGCATCTCGCGCACCCGGTCGCCGTCGATCCGCCCGCCCGCGGCGTGGGCGATCGCCTGGTCGAGCAGCGAAAGCGCGTCGCGCACCGAGCCTTCGGCGGCGCGGACGATCTGGCGCAGCGCATCCTCGGCGACCTCCACGCCCTCCCGCCCGGCGATCGCCCCCAGATGCGAAAACAGGGTTTCGCCGTCCACCCGGCGCAGATCGAAGCGCTGGCAGCGCGACAGCACCGTGACCGGCACCTTGCGGATTTCCGTCGTCGCGAAGATGAATTTCACGTGCTCCGGCGGTTCCTCCAGCGTCTTCAGGAGCGCGTTGAAGGCGTTGCGCGACAGCATGTGAACTTCGTCGATTATGTAGACCTTGAAACGGGCCGAGACCGGGCGGTAGCGCACGCCCTCGATGAGCTCGCGGATGTCGTCGACGCCGGTGCGGCTGGCCGCATCCATCTCGATCACGTCGACGTGCCGGTCCTCGCCGATCGACGCGCAATGATCGCAGGTTCCGCACGGGTCGGGCGTCGGCCCGCCGGTGCCGTCGGCGCCGACGCAGTTGAGCGCGCGCGCGATGATCCGCGCGGTGGTGGTCTTTCCGACGCCCCGGATGCCGGTCAGGATGAACGCGTGCGCGAGGCGGCCCGACGTAATCGCGTTGGCGAGCGTGCGAACCATCGCTTCCTGGCCGACGAGATCGGCGAAACGGCTCGGCCGGTAGGTGCGCGCGAGCACCCGGTAGGGCCGGGTTTCCGATGAGCCGCTCATGCCTCGCGCAAACCGTGCTGCACTTCCGACGATGTCTTACGACGGGGCCTGTCGATGAGGCGGGAGGCCGGCGAGCGACCCGGAGCCATCTCGTTACGGCTGCTTCCTTCCGGACCTGACCGGGTTGGCGAGCGCCCCGTCCGCGACCAGCCTCCCAACACACTATATCAGCAATCGAAATTGCGTGCCACGAACCCCTATGGCAGGTTGCCTGCCGACCGAGCGCGACCGCCGTTCCGATGCACCCATGCCGGAGCCCATGAGAGCCCCCAACCACTACGCCGATTACGGGCTGGCGCGCCATGCCGAAAGACGCGCGGACGAGGACTGGCTCGACGCCCGGTTCGACGATTCGGCCTGCGTGCTCCCGGTCTGGCGCTCGCGCGCCTTCGTGCGGTCCCTGGACGAGCCGCGCGCGGTCTGCTTCGAGCCCGGAGAGGTCGGCGCCTTCCTCAACCAGAGGCGGGACGCGGTGTTTCTCGGCATGAAGGGCGGGACCCCGCATTTCGCCTTCGACCTGTCCCATGTCGAAGAGCCCGAGGCCCGCCCGCCCTTCGCGAGGCGCGGGACATTCGTCGATCTGCGGAGCGTCGGCACGCTCCTGCCGGCCGACGAAGGCGGCCTGCTCGCCTATGCCAAGGGTATCCTTCACTGGCACGAACGGCACCGGTTCTGCGGCAATTGCGGCCAGCCGACCGAGAGCCGGGAGGCCGGCCATCTCCGGGTCTGCAGCGACCATTCGTGCGGCGTTTCTCATTTTCCCCGGACCGACCCCGCGGTGATCATGCTGATCGGCCGGGGCGACCGGGCCGTCCTCGGCCGCAAGTCGGAATGGCCGGACGGCATGTATTCCGCCCTCGCGGGATTCGTCGAGCCCGGCGAGAGCCTGGAGGAGGCGGTCGCCCGCGAGGTCGAGGAAGAGGTTGCCATCGAGGTCGCCAACGTCCGCTACCACTCCTCCCAGCCCTGGCCGTTTCCCGCCTCGCTGATGCTGGGGTTCTATGCCGATGCGCTGTCCGACGAGATCGCCTTCGACCCCGACGAGCTGGAGGATGCAAGGTGGTTCACCCGCGACGAGCTCAGGAGAGGCGGCGCGGGGCTGGTGCGGCGCGCGCGTTCGGACTCGATCGCCCGCCGCCTGATCAACGACTGGGTGCACGAGCGCTGAACGGGCGGCCTGAAGCGGATCCGGTTTAGTTGGAACCGCTTCATCCGTTCTCTTCCGTCATGGTCGGCGGAGGCCGACCATCCACGTTTTGTTTTTGTTTCCAGCACCTTAAAAACTCGTGGATGGTCGGCCTCCGCCGACCATGACGGTGAGGAGACAGGGGTAAAGGCGCTTCTATCTGAAACAGATGGGCCCTAGGCGGGGTCGATGGGCTCGTTGGTCGAGCGGAACGCGTCCGCCGGATAGGTGCCGAGGACCTTTACCTTGTGCGAGAAGAACTCGAGCTCCTCCAGCGCGAGGCGCACGTTGCGGTCCCTCGGGTCGCCCTCGATGTCGGCGTAGAACTGGGTCGCGGCGAAATCGCCGCCCATCATGTAGCTCTCGAGCTTGGTCATGTTGACGCCGTTGGTCGCGAACCCGCCTAGCGCCTTGTAGAGCGCCGCCGGCACGTTGCGCACCTGGAAAACGAACGTCGTCACCAGCGTGCCGTCGTCGCGCCGCCGCCGGCGCGGCGTCCCCGAGAGCACCAGGAAGCGGGTCGTATTGTGCTCCGCGTCCTCGATATTGGCCGCGAGCGAGCCGAGCCCGTAAACCTCGCCCGCGAGCGCCGAGCCGATCGCCGCCTCGCTGGGATCGCCGCGTTCGGCGATCTCGGCGGCCGCGCCGGCGGTATCGGCGTGGACGATGGGGCGGAGATTCATCTTGCGGATCAGCTTGCGGCACTGGCCGAGGGCGTGGACATGGCTGTGGACCGTCCGGATCGTCTTCAGCGTCGCTCCTTCGGGCGCCAACAGGTGATGATTCACCCGGACGAAGTGTTCGCTGACGATGAAGAGTTCCGATTCCGGCATCAGGCGGTGGATGTCCGCGACCCGGCCGGCGACCGAATTCTCGATCGGAATCATCGCGTAGCGCGCGCGGCCGTTCCGTACCGCCGCGAAGGCGTCCTCGAACGCCGCCGAGGGCAGGGTGGACATGGCGGGGAATATCGAGCGGCAGGCAAGCTCGGAATAGGCGCCCGGGACACCCTGGAAGGCGATCGTGTTCCGGGGGCTTTTCGACCTGGTCATCTCTTTCCGGCGGCGCTGGGGCGATGGGCGGCGGAGTATCGAATTCGCCCCTGTCCGTGTCAAACGCGCGCGCCCGGCCGATGGCGGGGGCAGTCGGCTTGCAAAGGGGAAACCCGTTCTGCTAATGACGCCTGCGTTGCGGCAGCGGCGTATCGGGTGGCGGGCCGTCCAGGGGAAGACGAACCATGTTGTTCAACAAGATCGCCGGCGCGGGATTGCTCGTCGCTCTCGTGCTGGTCGCCATCAGCACGATAGGAAACGCCCTCGTCCATCCCCGGGACAGCGACAAGGGCGCGGCGGTCGTCACGGCGGCCGCGACGCCCGAGCCCGCGGCCGCGGCGAAGCCCGCCGAGCCGCCGGTGCCGATCGGAACGCTGCTTGCGACAGCCGATGCCGCCGCGGGCGTGAAGGTGTTCAAGAAGTGCAAGGCCTGCCACACCGTCGACAAAGGCGGCAAGAACAAGATCGGTCCCAACCTGTGGGAGGTCGTGAATTCGGAGGCCGGCAAGCGGGCCGGGTTCTCCTATTCCAAGGCGATGGCCGCGAAGGGCGGGACGTGGACATACGACGATCTCGGCGCCTTCCTGGCCAAGCCCAAGGCCTATCTGCCGGGCACCAAGATGGCCTTCGCCGGGCTCAAGAAGGTGAAGGACCGGGCGGCGGTGATCGCCTATCTCCGCTCGTTGAGCGATTCGCCGGCGCCGTTGCCGCAGTAGCGACGGTTCCGCCGCCATCGTCCGGCGCGGCGTCGAGGCACAACCCAATACGCCGCGCAGAATGTCCGCCGTTTGCCCGCAAGACTATATCGACTTCGCCCAGGCGCTCGCCGATGCCAGCGGCGCGGCGATCCGGCGACACTTCCGCACGCCCGTGCCGGTGGAGGACAAGGCCGACGCCTCCCCGGTGACGATCGCCGACCGCGAGGCCGAATCCGCCATGCGGGCGATGATCGCCGAGCGGTATCCGTCCCATGGAGTCGTGGGCGAGGAGTTCGGCAACCGGGACGAGGGGGCGGAGGAAGTCTGGGTGCTCGATCCCATCGACGGCACCCGGGCGTTCATCGCGGGCAAGCCGATTTTCGGCACGCTGATCGCCCTTCTCCGCGAAGGCAGGCCGTTGCTCGGCGTCATCGACCAGCCCGTGCTCGGCGAACGCTGGGTCGGGGCCGCCGGCATCGCGTCGCGCTTTTGCGGCGAGCGGATCGAGACGCGGCCCTGCGCCGGAATCGACAAGGCCCTGCTGAACACCACCTCGCCGGACCTCTTCCGCGGCGCCGACCGCGAGGCGTTCGGGCGCCTGTCCGCGCGCGTGCGAAGCACGCTCTATGGCGGGGATTGCTACGCCTACGGGCTGCTGGCCGCCGGCCACATCGATCTCGTGGTCGAAGCGGGCCTCAAGACTTACGACTATTGTGCGCTCGTCCCCGTCGTCGAGGGCGCGGGCGGGCGCATCAGCGATTGGGAAGGGAATGCGCTCCGGGCCGGATCGGACGGCCGGGTGATCGCCGCGGGCGACCGGCGGGTTCATGCCCGGGCCTTGGAATTGCTGTCCGGCGGCACCAACTAGGATCGGGTAACGGCAAGCCCGCTTGAAGGCGTTCGCCTGCGCGCACACAATCGCGCTCCGCGCAGGCGGCGCCCGGAGAGGAACGCCATGCAGAGCTTGGGCTGGGTTGCAATCCGCGCCGCCGGCGTCCTGGCCGGGGCGCTGCTCCTGCTGGGCGGCGCGGCGGCGGCCGACAAGGTCGTCAAGCGGCACGGGCTTACCCTGGTGGGCAGTCTCCAGTACCCGCCCGACTTCCCGCACCGCGGCTACGCAAACCCCCATGCTCCCAAGGGCGGGTCGGTCAAGCTGCACGCGATCGGTTCGTTCGACAGCTTCAACCCCTATATCGTCAAGGGCGATTCCGCGAGCCTCGCCTTCGTCGTCGAAACCCTGATGACCTCGCCGCGCGACGAGATCTCGGCCGAGTACGGGCTGATCGCCGAGACCGTCGAGGTCCCCGAGGACCTGTCCTACGCGATCTACAACCTCCGGCCCGAGGCGCAATTCCATGACGGCAGGCCGGTGACGGCGGACGACGTCATCTTCAGCTTCAACGCGCTGCGCGCCAAAGGACAGCCCTTCTACCGCTACTACTACCGCAACATCGCCAAGGCCGAACGGCTCGGCCGGCACCGGGTGAAGTTCCACTTCACGGGGCCGCCCAACCGCGAGCTTCCGCAGATCACCGGTCAGCTTCCGGTTCTGCCCAAGCATTACTGGGAGGACCGCGCCTTCGACCGGACCACGCTGGAGCCGCCGCTCGGCAGCGGACCCTACCGGATCGCCCGCTTCGAGCCCGGACGGTTCGTCGAGTTCGAGCGGGTCAGGGACTATTGGGGCGAGAGGCTGCCGATCAATCTCGGCATGAACAATTTCGACCGCATCCGGATCGACTATTACCGCGACCAGACGGTGGCGCTCGAAGCCTTCAAGGCGAACGAGTACGACTACCGTTCGGAGAACTCGTCCAAGGACTGGGCGACCGGCTACCGGTTCCCCGCTGCCGGGGCGGGGCTGGTGCATACCGAGCAGGTGCGCCACGCGCGGCCCACCGGGATGCAGTCCTTCGCCTTCAACCTCAGGCGGGCGAAATTCCGCGACGTCCGGGTGCGCGAGGCGATCGGGCTCGCCTTCGACTTCAACTGGTCGAACAAGAACCTGTTCTACGGCCAATACAGCCGGACGACGAGTTTCTTCTCCAATTCCGGGCTCGCCGCCGCCGGGCTGCCGGGGCCCGACGAGAAGGCGCTGCTGGAGCCGTTCAGGGGCCGCGTCCCCGACGCCGTGTTCACCAGGGAATTCAAGCCGCCCGAGACCGACGGGTCGGGCAATATCCGGCGCAACCTGCGCCGCGCCGTCCGCCTGCTCAAGGCCGCGTCGTGGGAGGTCAAGGACGGCCGGCTGACCCATGCGGCGACCGGCGAGAAGATGGAGATCGAGTTCCTCCTGGTCAGCCCCCTGTTCGAGCGGGTGGTCGCCCCGTTCATCCGCAACCTCAAGCGGCTCGGCATCGAGGGGCGCATCCGGGTGGTCGATTCGTCGCAATACATCAACCGGCTGAACGCCTTCGACTTCGACATAGCGATCGCGAGCTGGGGCCAGTCCGATTCGCCCGGCAACGAGCAGCGCGACTTCTGGAGCTCGGACGCCGCCGGCCGGCAGGGGAGCCGCAACCTCGTCGGCATCCGGAACCCGGTCGTCGACGCCCTGATCGAAAAGCTGATCGCCGCGCCCGACCGCGCCCGGCTGGTCGCCGCGACGCGCGCGCTCGACCGGGTGCTGCTGTGGAACCACTACGTCATCCCGCAATGGCATATCCGCTTCGACCGGATCGCCTATTGGGACAAGTTCGGCAAGCCGGCCAGGAGCCCGAAATACGGCAACGACCTGATGAGCTGGTGGGTCGATCCCGGCAAGGCGGCGAGCCTCGAAGAGCGCAAGCGCAAGCTGGGCGGCGCGCAGTGAGAAGGGGCGTTCTTCGTGCCGGGGCGGCGGCCGTCGCGTTCCTCGCCACCGGCGCATTCGCCGATGCGGTCAAGGTAAGCCACGGCGTCTCGGTCTTCGGCGACCTGAAATACGGCGCGGACTTCGCCCATTTCGACTACGTCAACCCGGACGCGCCCAAGGGCGGGACGCTGAAGCTGTGGGGGCTCGATACGTTCGAGACCCTCAACCCCTTCATCCTCAAGGGCCGGAAGGAGGCGTGGAACGCGCTCCTGTTCGACACGCTGATGGCGCGCGCCTTCGACGAGCCGGACGCGCTCTACGGCCTCGTCGCCCAAGCGGTCGAGATCCCCGACGCGGGGGGCTGGGTCGCCTTCCGGCTCAGGCCGGAGGCGCGGTTCCACGACGGCACGCCGGTCACGGCCGAAGACGTCGCCTTCACTTATCGGACGCTGGTCGCGAAGGGGCATCCGCAGTTCCGCATCCTGTTCCGCGACGTGGCCGGGGTCGAGGCGGTCGACCGCCACAAGGTCCGGTTCGACTTCAAGCCCGGGCGGCACCGAGACCTTCCGGTCCAGCTCGCGGCGCTGCCGGTGCTGTCGAAGGCGTATTACGCCACCGTCGCGTTCGACAAGACGACCTTTACCCCGCCGCTTTCAAGCGGACCCTACCGCGTCGCCAGGGCGGAGCCCGGACGGTCTGTGACCTACGAGCGGGTGGCCGACTACTGGGCGCGCGACCTGCCGGTCAATCGCGGGCGCTACAATTTCGACCGGATCAGGGTCGATTACTACCGCGACCGCGACATCGCCTTCGAGGCGATCTTCGCCGGGCAGTACGACTTCCGCGAGGAGTTCACCTCCCGCAGCTGGGCGACCCAGTACGACAAGCCGCCGGTGCGCAAGAGGCTGATGGTGCGCGAGACGCTGCCCGACGAGACGCCGTCCGGCGTCCAGGCATTCTTCTTCAACCTCAGGCGGGATAAGTTCAAGGACCGCCGGGTGCGGCGCGCGCTCGACCTCGCGTTCGACTTCGAGTGGACCAACAGGAACCTGTTCTTCGGGCTCTACGAGCGGACCAACTCGATGTTCGAGAACTCGCCGCTGGCCGCCCACACGCCGCCGAGCGAGGCCGAGCTCGCCTTGCTGGAGCCGCTGCGCGGCAAGGTCCCCGGGGAGGTCTTCGCCCGCCCCTACAAGGCCAGCGTCACCGACGGCAGCGGCAAGATCCGCCGCGAGCTGCGCAGGGCTACCCGGTTGCTGCGCGAGGCCGGCTACCGGGTGAAGGACGGAAAGTTGCTGGATTCTTCCGGCAGGCCGATGACGATCGAATTCCTGCTGTTCGAGGCCTCGTTCAACCGCATCGTCTCGCCCTATATCGCCAATCTCCGACGGCTCGGGATCGAGGCGACGATCCGCATCGTCGATTCCGCCAATTTCAAGTACCGCACCGACAATTACGACTTCGACGTCATCGTCCGCCGCTACGTGCAGCCGCTGACGCCGGGGCTGGAGCAGCGCAACTTCTTCGGCTCGGCGAGCGCCGATACGCCGGGCTCGTTCAATGTCGGCGGGATAAAGGACCCGGCGGTCGACGCGCTGATCGAGAAGGTCATCGGGGCGACCTCGCGCCAGGACCTGACGACCGCGGTGCGGGCGCTCGACCGGGTGCTGATGTGGAACAACTACACCGTTCCCCAATGGTTCAAGGGCGCGCACCACATCGCCTACTGGAACAGGTTCGACCGCCCCGCGACCAAGCCCCGCTTCGCCCGGGGCGTCGTCGACACCTGGTGGTTCGATCCGGAGAAGGCGGCCATGATCGCGGCGGGGAAGGCCCCACCCGGACCGTGATGGCGGGGCCCAGCGGACTCCTCTCCGAATGCTGAGCTATATCGTCCGTCGCCTGCTTCTGATGATCCCGACGCTGGCCGGGATCATGGTCATCAACTTCCTGATTATTCAGGTGGCGCCCGGCGGCCCGGTCGAGCAGATCATCGCCCAGGTGACCGGCACCGGCGTCGCGCCCACCAGCCGGTTCGGCGGCGGCGCCGGCACCGAGACCGGTGCCTCGCCTTCCGCCGCCCAGGCCGACGCGGCCTCCTCGGCGGTGACCAGCAAGTATCGCGGCGCGCGCGGGCTCGACCCCGAATTCATCGCCCAGCTCGAAAAGCAGTTCGGCTTCGACAAGCCGATGCACGAGCGTTTCGTCCTGATGATGGGAAACTTCGCCACGTTCGATTTCGGCACCAGCTATTTCCGCGACGAGACCGTGGTCAACCTGGTGTTGGAGAAGATGCCGGTCTCGATCTCGCTCGGGCTGTGGTCGACGCTGATCCTCTATCTGGTCTGCATCCCGCTGGGGATCCGCAAGGCGGTGAGGGACGGGACGCGGTTCGACCTGTGGACGACGATCGTCATGACCATCGGCTTCGCGACGCCTTCGTTCGTGCTCGCGGTGCTGCTGATCGTCTTCTTCGCCGGCGGCAGCTTCCTCGACTGGTTCCCGCTGCGCGGCCTGACCTCGGAGAATTTCGACCAGCTCGGCTTCTTCGGCCAGCTCGCCGACTATTTCTGGCACCTCGCGCTGCCGCTGGTCTCGCTGGTCGCGGGCGGATTTCTCGCGCTCACGATGCTGACCAAGAACTCCTATCTCGACCAGATCAACATGCAGTACGTGCTGACCGCCCGCGCCAAGGGGCTGACCGAGCGCCGCGTGCTCTACGGCCACGTGTTCCGCAACGCGATGCTGATCGTGATCGCGAGCTTTCCGGGGGTCTTCGTCGGCATCCTGTTCACCGGGTCGCTGCTGATCGAGGTCATATTCTCGCTCGACGGGCTCGGCCTCTTGGGCTTCGAGGCGCTGATCAAGCGCGACTACCCGATCGTCTTCGCGACCACCTACTTCTTCACCCTGCTCGGGCTGGTGCTGCGGCTGGTGGGCGATCTGACATACACGATCGTCGATCCCCGCATCGACTTCGAGGTGCGCGGTGGCTGACGGCGGCGCATACCGGGTCCTCGGGGTGCGGCTGACGCCGCTTTCCCGGCGGCGGCTCAGGAATTTCCGCAACAACCGGCGCGCCTTCGTCTCGCTCTGGGTGTTCCTCGCGCTGTTCGCGGTCACCCTGCCGGCCGAGTTCATCGCCAACGACAAGCCGCTCTTGATCCAGTACGACGGCGGCTATTACTTCCCGGTCTTCGCGGCCTATCCCGAGACGGATTTCGGCGGCGATTTCGAGACCGAGGCCGAGTATCGCGAGCCCGACGTGCAGCAGCTGATCCGCGGCAAGGGCGGCTGGATGGTGTGGCCGCTGATCCCCTACAGCTACCGGACGGTCAACTACGATTTGAAGGTGCCCGCCCCGTCGCCGCCGTCTTCCGACAACTGGCTCGGCACCGACGACCAGGCGCGCGACGTGCTGGCGCGCGCGATCTACGGCTTCCGCATCTCGGTGCTGTTCGGGATTTCGCTCACCGTCCTCGGCTCGATCATCGGCGTGGCGGTCGGCGCGGCGCAGGGCTATTTCGGCGGCTGGACCGACCTTGCCTTCCAGCGCTTCATCGAGGTCTGGCAGGGGCTGCCCACGCTGTTCCTGCTGATCATCCTGGCCAGCATCGTGACCCCCAGCTTCTGGTGGCTGCTCGGCATCATGGTGCTGTTCGGCTGGACCGCGCTCGAAGGCGTGGTACGGGCGGAGTTCCTGCGCGCGCGCAATTTCGACTATGTCAGGGCGGCGCGGGCGCTCGGCGTGAACAACATCACCATCATGCGCCGCCACGTGCTGCCCAACGCGATGGTCGCCACGCTCACCTTCCTGCCGATCATCCTGACGGGCTCGATCACCAGCCTGACGGCGCTCGACTTCCTCGGCTTCGGATTGCCGCCCGGCTCGCCCTCGCTCGGCGAGCTGCTGGCCCAGGGCAAGGCCAATCTGCAGGCGCCCTGGCTCGCGGTGACGGCGAGCCTCACGATCGTCGTCACGCTGTCGCTGCTGATCTTCGTGGGCGAGGGGGTCCGCGACGCCTTCGATCCGCGCAAGACGGTGAACGAGTAGGCCGCGCGATGGCAGAGGCGCTGCTCACCGCGGACAACCTCTCCGTCTATTTCGGCAGCGGCGCGCGCGAGGTCCGGGCGGTGCGGAACATCTCCTTCGAGATCGGCCGCGGCGAGACCCTGGCGCTGGTCGGCGAAAGCGGTTCGGGCAAGTCGGTCTCCGCGCTCTCGATCCTGCAACTCCTGCCCTATCCGCTCGCCCGCCACCCGGGCGGCTCCATCCGGTTCGCCGGCGAGGAGCTGATCGGCTGTCCCGAGGCCGCCTTGCGCGGCGTGCGCGGCAACAGGATCGCGATGATCTTCCAGGAGCCGATGACCTCGCTCAACCCGCTGCACACGATCGAGAAGCAGATCGGCGAGATCCTCAAGGTGCACAAGGGTCTCGGCCGCGCCGAGGCGCGCTCGCGGATCGTGGACCTCTTGAACCGGGTCGGCCTGCCCGAGGCGGAGAGCCGGCTGCAGGCCTACCCCCACCAGCTTTCCGGCGGGCAGCGCCAGCGGGTGATGATCGCGATGGCGCTCGCCAACGACCCGGAGCTGCTGATCGCCGACGAGCCGACGACCGCGCTCGACGTGACCATCCAGGCGCAGATCCTCAAGCTGCTGAAGGATTTGCAGCGCGAGCGCGGCATGTCGATCCTGCTGATCACCCACGATATCGGCATCGTCCGCAAGGTATCCGACAGGGTCGCGGTGATGACCGAAGGCGAGATCGTCGAGACCGGCCCGACCGCCGAGATCTTCGACAACCCGCGGCACGACTACACAAGGCATCTGCTCGCCGCCGAGCCGAAGGGGAATCCGGCCGTCGCCGACGGGAAGGCTTCGGCGGTCATGGAGGCGGACGATCTGAAGGTCTGGTTCCCCGTGAAGCGCGGCGTCCTGCGGCGGGTCGTGGGCCACATCAAGGCGGTCGACGGCGTCTCGGTCGCCGTGCGCGAGGGGCAGACGCTGGGGGTCGTCGGCGAGAGCGGGTCGGGCAAGACCACGCTCGCCATGGGCCTGCTGCGGCTCGAGAAGAGCATGGGCCCCATCCGTTTCCGGGGGAACGACATCAGCGGCATGGGCTGGTCCCAAATCCGGCCGCTGCGGCGCGAAATGCAGATCGTCTTCCAGGACCCGTTCAGCTCGCTCTCGCCCCGGTTTTCCGTCGGTCAGATCATCGAGGAGGGTCTCGTGGTCCACGGCATGGCGGGCGATTACGACGAGCGGCGGGCGGTCATCGCCGGCGCGCTTGCCGAGGTCGGGCTCGATCCCGAAGCCCAGGACCGCTACCCGCACGAGTTCTCCGGCGGCCAGCGCCAGCGGATCGCCATCGCGCGCGCCATCGCGCTGAAGCCGCGCTTCATCGTGCTCGACGAGCCCACCTCGGCGCTCGACATGTCGATCCAGGCGCAGATCGTCGACCTCCTGCGCGAGCTGCAGGCGCGCCACGGGCTCGCCTATCTGTTCATCAGCCACGACCTCAAGGTGGTCCGGGCGCTTGCCGACGAGGTGATCGTGATGCGCCACGGCCGCGTCGTCGAGCAGGGCAGCAGCCGCCGGATCTTCGAATCCCCCGAAGAGCCCTACACCCGGGCGCTGATCGCCGCCGCGTTCGATATCGAGGCGGTCGAGACCGACGCGGTGGCGACCTGACGGGCTGGAGCCTGCCCGTTTCAGATAGAAGTGACCTCACCGTCATGGTCGGCGAAGGCCGACCATGACGGAAGGGAACGAACGAAGCGGTTCCAACTAACAGATCCGCTCAGCCCTTGCCGGCGCGCTTCTTCCGGCCGAATCGGCGTTCGATCAGGGCGTAGAGCGTGCGCATGCCCTGGGCCTCGCCGCCGACCGGGCGGCCGGCGCGGGCTGTGAGGTTCCACGCCATGATGTCGAGGTGGATCCAGGGCGTGGTCGTGTTCACGAACTCCTCGAGATAGAGCGCGGCCGTGATCGCGCCGGCCATGCCGCCCTCGGAGACGTTGTTGATGTCGGCCGTCTTGCTGTCGAGCAGCCGGCGGTAGGGACGCCAGAGCGGCAGGCGCCAGAGCGGATCGGAGACCGCCTCGCCCGCGCTCGACAGCTCCTCCGCCAGCCCATCGTCGTTGCAGAAGAACGCCGGCAGCTCCGCCCCGAGCGCCACCCGCGCCGCGCCGGTGAGCGTCGCGAAGTCGACGAGCAGGTCGGGCCGCTCGGTCTCCGCCTCGGTCAGGGCGTCGCACAGGATCAGCCGGCCTTCGGCGTCGGTGTTGCCGACCTCGACGGTGATGCCGCTCCGCGTCTTGACGATGTCGAGCGGCCGGAGGGCGTTGCCCGATATGCTGTTCTCCACCGCCGGTATTAGCACGCGCAGCTTCACGTCGAGCTTCGCCGCCATGATCATCCGGGCGAGCCCCAGCGCATGGGCCGCGCCGGCCATGTCCTTCTTCATCCGGAGCATGCCCTGGGCCGGCTTGATGTCGAGGCCGCCGGAATCGAAGCACACCCCCTTGCCGAGCAGCGTGACCTTCGGCGCGCCCGTCCGGCCCCAGCGAAGATCGATCAGCCGCGGGGCGTTGGCGCTCGCCCGGCCGACCGCGTGGATCGTCGGGTAGCCGCGCCGCAGCAGCGCGGCGCCCTTGATCTCCGCGACCCTGGCGCCGCCGTCGTCCGCGATGCTTCGGGCGGCGGCGGCGAGCTCCGCCGGGCCCATGTCGCCGGCTGGCGTGTTGATCAGGTCGCGGATCGCCGTCGTCGCTTCGGCCGCCGAGCGAACGTGGGCGCGGTCGGCGCCCTCGGGCCAGACCAGGGACGGGACCGGCCCGGCGGACTTGGCCGCGTAGCGGTCGAAGGCATAGCAGCCCAGCGCCCAGCCGAGCGCCGCCCCGGTCGCCGCCGCGCGGTCCATCCGCGCATCGATCCGATAGGCGCCGACGGGCAGCCGCCCGGGGAGGTCCGCGTAGGCCCAGAAATCGTCATGCGAGTCGACGCCCAGAAGAACGCTGCCCAGCACGCCGTTCCCGCCGGAAACGAGGCTCAGGCTCCGCGGCGCGGCCTTGAATCCCGTGCTGTCCACCCAGGCGCGCATCGCGTCCGGCCGGTCCGCGCGCCACGCATCGAAGACGTCCTTCTCGATCGGGATGATGGGGACGGTCTTCGCATCCGTCCTCGTCCTGAACCTGGCGCGCACGAAATCCCCCTCTTCCGCATCCGGGCGCCGCGACGATGGCGCGCGAGAGGCGCCGGCGCAAGCCGGCCCGGACTCGTCCCCGGATCGACGGCGCTCATAGGGATAACTTGACAGGCAATCGGCCGGCGCGGCCCGGCGACCGGAACGCCGGCCCGCTTTCCCCCACTACGTCATGCCCGGACTTGTTCCGGGCATCCATGTCTTGCGGCATCGCGGTGCGGGCCGGGAGCGGGCGAGGCGGCGGAGGGACGTGGATGCCCGGAACAAGTCCGGGCATGACGGAAGAAACGTCGCGGACCTCCCGCGCGTCAGGTTATCCATATAAGCCCCGATACGATCAGATGCGGATGCCCGCGCGCTCCAGGATGCCGCGCACCCTGGCTCTCTGCGCGTCCGCGATGGTCAGCCGCTCGGCGAAGTCGCGCCCCGAGGGCTTGGTCGCGTCGATCCCGACCTTGGTGACGGTGTGGGTCTCGGGGTCGGAGGTCGGATCGAGGATCGCGCCCATCGCGCCGGGGATGTAGATCACGTCGCTCTCGGCGCGGGTGCGGGTGATCACCGCCCACATCACGTCGGAGAGATCGAACACGTCCACGTCGTCGTCGACCACGACGACGCACTTGACGTAGAACTCGGTGCCGAGCGCGCTCATGATCGCCTGGCGCGGCTGGCCCTCGGCGGTCTTCCGCATCGACACGATCGCCATCAGCGCGCCGACCGTGGTCGTCGGCACGTGGACGGCGCGCACGTTGGGGAGGTTGCGCCGGAGAGCGTTGAGGATCTCCGCCTCCCGCGAGATGCTCGAAATCAGGATGTGGTCGGGTGCCGTGCCCGAGGCGACCGAATGGAACATCGCGTCGCGCCGCATCTGGATCCGTTCGGCGACGAAGACGTTCTCGGTCGAGCGGTAGGACGCGTAGCCGGTGAACTCGCCGAACGGGCCTTCCGGCTCGTGCACGCCGGCGAGGATATTGCCTTCGATGACGATCTCCGCCCCCCACGGAACCTCGAGATCCGCGGTTCCGCAGCGGGCCACGCGATAGGGCTCGCCGAACAGCGCGCCGATGATCTCCACCTTCCGGACGCCCGGCGGGTAGTGATAGGCCATCGAGCCCATGTAGTGGACCGGATGGATGCCGAGCGTGATCGCGGCCGGCAGCGCCTCGCCGCGCTCCTCCGCGCGGCGGTGATACTCGTACATGCGGCGCCGCGAATGGAGCGACAGCCCGAGCCGGTCGGGTCCCCGCAACATCAGCCGGTGAAAGCCGGTGGTGTCGACTCCCGTCTCGGGATCGCGCGCCGCGATCTGCCCCGCGGTGATGTAGGGCGCCGCGTCGACGCCGAAATGGAGCGGAATCGGCAGCTTCGTGAGGTCGACCGCGTCGCCTTCGAGCACCACCTCCTGCCAGGGCGCGTCGTCCGCGGTTTCCACCGGCAGATAGTTCTGGCAGCGCTCCCGGTAGGCGCCCGGAAGGTCTTCCGGCGCGACGCCCAGCGCGAGGCCGAGCAGTTTCCGGTTGCCGGCGACGTTCGTGATCACCTTCATGTCGAACCCCTCGACGTTCTCGAAGATCACGATCGGGCTGCGGCCCGCCCGTTCGAGCTCGAACACCGCCGAGGTGATGTCGAGGTCGCGGCTGACCGGCTCGGCGACGCGCAGCACCTCGTCCGGCGCGGCGCCCTCCACCTTGCCGATGAAGCCCCTGAGACTTTGCTCTTCCACGATCCGCCCCGCCCCCGTGCCCCTGTGGGCGCCGAGCATGCAGCCGCCGCCCCGCCCTGACAAGCGGCACCGGTTGAACCGGCGGCCCGGTCTCGACATTCTTGCGCCAGACAGGCAGAAGCGGAGCGGCGCTGTGGCGGAGACGCACGAGGTCAACATTCCCGAGGTGGTCGCGGAGGTGACGGCGGCGTTCGAGCGGTACGAGGAAGCCCTCGGCACCAACGATGTCGATACGCTGGCGGAGCTCTTCTGGAACAGCCCGCTCACGCTGCGCTACGGCCCCAACGGTACGCTGCTCGGGCACCGCGCGATCGACCGGTTCCGCCGCAACCGCAACATCGCGGGCGTCGAGCGGACCCTGAGGAACACGGTGATCAAGACGTTCGGGCGGGACTTCGCGATGGCCGATACCGAGGCGACCCGGCCCGACGGGCGCATGGTCGGCCGCCAGAGCCAGTGCTGGGTCCGGATGCGAGAGGGCTGGCGGATCGTTTCCGCCCATGTCTCGGACATTCCCGAAGAGGCGTAGCGTCAACCCGCGGAGCGAGGCAAGCGGTGCAACCCAGGGTCCATGTCTATGCCGCCGTCGACGCGGACGGCGGATCGTACGAGCGGATGCGCGCGGCGGGGCTCGACGTCCGGGTTCCCGACGAGCCGTGGATGCAGGCGGCCAACCGCTCCGGCGATTCGGCCGAGTTGATCTTTGCCCGGCCGACGGTCGCCGCCGCCGGCGTCGCCAACCGGCTCAACGTTCTCACCCGCCGCACGCTGGAGTCCGCGCCCGACCTGCGCCTGATCGCCAAGTATTCGGTCGGCTACGACAATGTCGACGAGGCGGCGGCCACCGATCTCGGCATACTCGTCGTCAACAGCCCGACCGAGAGCAACTGGGGCGGCGTTGCCGAAGGGGCGGTGACCTTCCTGCTCGCGCTGTTCAAGAAGGTGCGCGAGCGCGACCGCAGCGTGAAGGACGGGAAGTGGCGCGATCCCGCGCTGATGGGCACCTATCTCGGCGCGCGGCTGACCGACGACTATCCGGGGATCGCGGTCGGGATCGTCGGCCTGGGGCGCATCGGCTCGCGCGTCGCCGACCTGCTGGCGCCCTGGCGCGTCCGCCTCATGGCCTGCGACCCCTACGCCCACGATTCGCAGTTCGTGAGCCGCAACGTCCGCCGCGTCTCGCTCGACGCGCTGTTGTCCGAAGCCGACGCGGTGACGATCCACTGCAACCTCACCCCGGAAACCCGGGGCATGATCGGGGCGCGCGAGCTCGCCCTGATGAAGCCGGGCGCGGTCCTGATCAATTCCGCGCGCGGTCCGATCGTCGACATCGACGCGCTGTTCGACGCGCTCCAGTCGGACAGGCTCGCCGCCGCCGCGCTCGACGTGCTGCCCGAAGAGCCGCCCGACCCGCAGACCCCGCTGCTCGGGCTCGGCGACAAGGTGCTGCTGTCGCCCCACATGATCTCCAACAATGTCGGCACCGGCCTGCAGATGGCGGTGCCCTGGGTCGAGAAAGCGATCTTCGACGCCGTCCGGGGCGAGGTTCCGGACAATGTCGTCAACCCCGACGCGATACCGCTGTGGCGTCAGCGGTTCGCCGGCAACAGCCTCATCTGACACCGAACGGAAAGGGACCGGTGATGATCTACGAAGCCAGGAGCTACCGCATCTCGCGCGGCAAGGTGCCCGAATTCCTCAGGCTCTTCGCCGAAGGCTACGAGACCCGCAGCGAGCACTCGCGGATCAGCGCGATGCTCTACACCGAGATCGGGCCGCTCAACCAGGTCATCCACATCTGGCCCTATGCCGACATGGGCGAGCGCGAGAAGATACGCGTCGAGGCCGCCAAGGACCCCAACTGGCCGCCCAAGGTCTCGCATCTCCTGGAGACCATGCAGTCGGAGATCTTCGTGCCGCTGCCCTTCACGCCGACGATGGCGAGCGGCGATGTCGGGCCGGTCTTCGAATGGCGCGAATACACCATGCGCGCCGACGGGCAGCCCGCGCTGGTCGAGAACTGGTCCTCCGCCATCGAGGAGCGGGTGAAGATGTCGCCGCTGGTCATGGCGATGGTCACCGAATGCGGCGCGCTCAACAAGTTCGTCCATATCTGGGGCTACGAGAGCCTGGAGCATCGCCGCGCGGTGCGCGACGAAGCCAGGGAGAAAGGCATCTGGCCGCCCAGGAACGTCAGCGGCGGTCCCGATCCGATCCTGACGCAGGAATGCAAGATCTGCTTCGCGGCCGACTATTCGCCGGTGAAGTAGCGTCTCCCGCTTAATTCGTCCCCCAAGGGGGATGAATTAAGCGTTCCGCCTCGCTCCGGCGGACGGAACGGGCCGGCCGGAAGCGCTTTGTCAGGATCCGCCGGCAAGGCGCTGACGCGCGGGCGTTATCGGCGCTCGGGGCCGTCCCCGGAACGATCGGTCGCGTCCCCCGGGGACGCGAAATAGTACCGTTTCAGGGCAATGTTCCCCGTGAAATATAGGTCAACAAGGCTGACCTTTGTTTCACGTGAAACATTAATCCGGCCACGACGCGGCGGGGACAGGGTAGTCGCTCAGCTCCAGAGCTCGGCGAACTCGGTCGCGACCGCGCGTTCGTAGGGGACCGGGCGGTCGAGGATCCCCATGTCGAGCGCGAACGCGTTCATGCCGTCCACGAAGCCCTCCGAGATCGCCGGGTCGTAGAACGGCAGGTCGCGTTCCACCACCCGGGCGATCAGCTTCGCCTCGTCCGGTCCGAACAGCTTCTCGCCGATGCCGGTCGCGCGGCCGACATCCCGCTTGAGCCTGTTCTGGGTCGAGACGATGGCGCGCACCGCGGCGGCGGCGTCGTCGGGCCGGTCGGCGATCAGCCTCTCGGTCGCGACCAGCACCGGCTGGGTGTAGTTGAACGCGGCTTTCGGGCCGTCGCCCCGGCGCACGTCGGCCACGATCGTCCCGACGCCCCGGGTGACGGCGATCTCGGCGCCCATGCCGTTGGCCCAGAACCCGTCGAGGAGACCCTCTTCCAGCGCCCGGGCCGCGGTCACGCCGAAGCTCACCCGCGGGCCGGAGGTGCCCGGCACCGGCGCGATCTCGACCCCGTCGCGCTCGAGGTCGATGCCGCCCTCCGTCAGCATCCGCTTGAGGCCGATATCGACCCATGGCGCGGCGCCGATCTTCTTTCCCCTGACGGCGCCGAGGTCGCCCCGCGCATGGCCCTCGTCGGCGCGCATGACGAGGAACCAGTACATCCCCTGGGACAGCGCGCAGAGCAGCCGCGCGCCCTCCCAGCGCGGGAAGGCCGACAGCACGGCATGCGCCGACCCGCCGACGAAATCCACCGCGCCGTCGCGCAGCGCCCCGTAGCACTTGTCGACGGGGTAGATCAGCTCGTGGCTCACATCGAGCCCCTGTTCCGCGAAATCGCCCAGCTCGACCGCCGAGATCGACGGGAAGTAGGAGTTCGAGATCATGTCCGGCACGGCGAGGCGCATCGGCGCTCTCCTTTACGGTTGAGGTGCATAGACCCAGAGATCCATCATCGTCGAACAGCCCGGCACCGGAAGCGGGCCGGGAACCTTGACCGCCGAGAACGGGATCGGCCGGCCGGGGAGGCGGCGCTGCCAGGCCCGGTGCACCGGGTAGAAATCGGCGATGTCGGTGTGGAACTGCTGCACCCGCACGACGTTCTCGAGCGAGGTGCCCGCCGCCGCGCAGATCCGCTCCGCCGCGTCCAGGATCGCGTCGGCCTCGTCGCCCGCGGGATCGGCGAAATGGGGCTGGCGCGGATCGGGCGCGGCGAGCGGCCCGTCCCCGTCCGCCGCCATCAGCGCCGAGAGGAACAGGAGGTCGCCGCAGCGTACCGCCTCCGCCTGGCCCCCGAAGGCCGGCGCCGTCCCCGCCTCGACGACCGCCTTCGCCGCCGCCCCGTTGCGGTGGGCGAGGATGTTGATCTCGATCTTGCCGTCCTCGATCACCAGGCCGCGCGGCATGCAGGGGACGATCGAGAGCGCGGCCCCCGAGCCGAAATGCTCCGTCCAGACGTCGTGGACGACCGCGCACTCCGCGGGATCGGTGAGGTAGATCTGCGCCTTGACGACGTCCGCCGGGCCCAGCCCCGCGAGGTCGAGCGAGGGGAGCAGCCGGCGCTCCACGATGAAGGCGGTCTCCAGCCGGAGCCGCTCGCCGCCCCACAGCTGGCCCTGCGCGATCAGGGCGTCCGCGGCGACGCCGTTGCGCGCCTCCTCGTCCGCGACCGCCGTCGCCGTGTTGCCCGGCACGAAGACGAAATCGCCCGCCGTCAACGCCGCCGAGTAGCCCGAGGTCGGCTGGCCGCGCAGGGTCTCGTGGTCGATATGCGCCACCTGCGGCCCGTCCCCGGCGACGGCGACGATCTGGAGGTCGAGCGCCGCGCCCGGCAGCAGCAGCCCCTGCTGGACGATCGACGTGCTGGGCGGGATCAGCGCGCCGAAGCGCCGCCGCCGCTCGGCCTGGTAGGGCGGCACCATGGCGACGGTCGTGTAGTACTGGTCGGTGCGGACGACGCGGTCGAGGCTCGCGCCGCCGGCGGCGAGCACCGCCTCGACATTGTCGAACACGCGCGCCGCCTCGCGGACCGGTTTGGGGCCGGCCGCGTTCGGCGCGCCTTCCCGCAGCACCGAGGCGGCGATCCCGCGCCCGTAATCCTGCGCCATGTGGCCGGTCGCGAACACCCAGGAACCGGCGCGCATCCCGGGCGCGTAGCGGACCCGTCCATTGCCGAGCGCGACGGGGAGCAGGGGTTCGACGGACATGCGTGCCTCCTAGGCCGCCACGGTGGGGTCGAGGATGACCTTGCCGACGACCGAGCCCGACTGTTCCAGCCGGCGATGCTGCGCCGCCGCGGCCTCCAGCGGGTGGATCGAATCGATCAGCGCCGCGAGCCCGCCCTCGGCCGCCGCGGCGAGCGCGTCGTCGACGTTGCGGCGCGTCACCCCCGCCGATCCGATCACCCGCAGCCTTCGGCCGTAGAGCTTGCGGATATCGAGCGCGACCCGGCCGCCGCCATGCGCCCCCATCGTCACCAGCCTGCCGCGCTGGGCCAGGCAGTCGAAGGCGGCGTCCCAGAGCTCCGGGTCGCCGATATTCTCGCACACCACGTCCACCCCCTCGCCGCCGGTGATCTCCCGGACCCTCTCGCGCAAGTCCTCGCCGCGGTAGTCGACGCCATGATCGGCGCCGAGCGCCAGCGCCGCCTCGACCCGCCGGTCGGAGCCGGCCGCGGCGATGACCCGCCCGCCGAGCGACTTGGCGACCTGGACGCAGAAGCTGCCGAGCGCGCCGGCCGCGCCCATCACCAGCACCCACTCGCCGGGCCCGAGCGCGGTCTTGTCGACGAGCTGGTTGTAGGCGGCCGGCGCGTGACGCACGATCACGCAGGCATCGGCCGCGGAAATTCCGTCCGGGATGCGATGGACGATGGCGGCGGGCGCGGCGACCCGTTCGGCATAGCCGCCCCAGCGATGAACCCCCATCATCGCCGGCGCGCGGCAGGAGGCTTCGTCGCCCTCGGCGCATTCGCGGCACCGGCCGCAGCGGATCGTCGAGGACACCGCGACCCGGTCGCCCGGAGAGAATCCGGTGACCGCCGCGCCGACCGCCGCGACGGTGCCGGCGGGATCGGCGCCGAGCACGTGCGGCAGCACGATGTTGCGGTCGTTGCCGTCGCGCCGCACCAGCAGGTCGAAGCTGCGGTTGATCGAGACCGCCTCGACCGCCACCACAATTTCGTCCGGCGCTGGGCTGGGCGCCGGCACCTCGGCGAGCTTAAGCACTTCCGGTTCGCCGAACGATTCCATGACGATCGCGCGCATATTTTACGGAGCCCGGTCTTATCCGGATTCAGCGAACCGGGCTACCATCGTTGTAGCGACGGCGCAAACCCGCAGCGTAAACGCACATGAGATTATCGTAATCCCTCGCCGACGGCAGGACTCTTATGCCTTCCCTGAGAGGAAATGTCATGACGGTGTCCTCCTCCGGATCCGGGTGTCCCAGCCCCAGCACATGTCCCAGTTCATGAGCCATGACGCTTAACGCGTCGATTTCCCTTCTGCCCGGCGGCCCGTCACCATAATTCACGCGCGGCCGCTCGTGCATGTATATCTCGATGTCGGCGTCGGTTATCGGGCTGCGGGTATCGCGGCGGCCCGGAGACGCGGAAACCCGGGGCCCGGAATTCCATGAAATCGGGGTGCTCGCCATTCGCCTCGCCGGCGCGCCCTCCGACAGCACGATAACATTCACGCCATCGTGCGCGGCCTCCAGGCTTTTTTCGGAAGACCGCCATTCGAACAATCGCAGCGAAACGACGCCGGCGTCGGTTTTGCCCGTGCCGAACGGGTCTCCCCCGTATTCGGCCATGAGGTATGCCGCCCAGCCGCGATTCCAGCGTTTCATCGCTTCGATCGCGACGTCGCTTATCGCGCGCGGCAGATCGGGCGCAAGGTGCATGACGACCGGCAAGCGCGCGACCGGCTGCATCACCACGCCGCCCGAGTCGACCCGGAAGGTGCAAAGCCTGTCTCCCTCTCCCACGGGGGCGCCCTCCCGCTCGTCCGCTCCCGGATTGCCGCCGAGGACGAACAGGAGAACCGCGGGAAAACAACACAGCAGGGAAGGTCGGAAAATCCGGATCATCCATACGCCCGTGCAAATCAGGACCCGGCCCGCATGGTTGAAAATACTCCGTCGAGGGACCGAACGGGTGAGGCTACCGCAACAGCTCCTGAACCACCGAAGGCCTTTTCGAGATCAGCGCGAGCAGCACCTGCGCCGGCCCGGTCGGCCGCCGTCGCCCATGCTCCCAGTTGAGAAGCGTCCCCTTCGCCACCCCGATGCTGCGGGCGAATTCGCTCTGCGACAGGCCGGTTTGCCGGCGGACCTGCACCACATCGATATCCGGCAACTCGATTTCGTGCACCCTGGCGCCTTCGGTCTTGCCGTGGGCGAAGGCGAGCGCCTCCTCCAGTCCCTTCTTCACGCTCCGATATGCGGTCATGCCTCGTCTCCGTATGCCGCCAGGATCCGTTTGTCCAGCGACACGCCTGCTCTTGTTTCCTCACCGTCATGGTCGGCGAAGGCCGACCATCCACGAGTTTTTAAGGCGTTGGAAACAAAAAACAACCTGCTTATCCCTGAGATTCATCCAGCGATGAGTTTTCGGTAC
>JAPPIT010000163.1 GCA_028820505.1 Defluviicoccus sp. | reverse complement strand
CGGTGTTCCAGATGGGCCGTGCCGTGTTTACCCATGGCTACCACGACCACGCGCTCGACATCGCGGTCAAGGAGACCCCGGACCGGCCCAACACCCGGATGAACGACGCCGACTTCGCGGACTGGTCGCCGGGCGAGGCGATGCTGGCGGACCGCTCGCACCTGTCGCTCGACTGGCTTGAGATCGCGGACGGCGGCGAGTCCTTCGCCGCTCTCAGGGCCTTGCCGCAGGCCGAGAAGGAGGCGCTGTTCGCGGCCTGCGTCGCGCGCACGGTGAAGGGCCAGCTCGCCTTCGAGCCCCAGGCGCGGCCCGAGCTCGAAGCCACCATCGCGAGGCTCGACATCGACTTCGCGAAGCAGATCCGGCCCACGGCGGCCATGTACTGGTCGCGGATCGCCAAGGCGCGCGTGCTCGACATCGCCCGCACGGTGTTCGGCCTCGCCTGGGCGTCGGCGCGGTCCAAGTACAAGAAGCCCGCGCTGGCCGAGGCCATGGAGGCCGCCTTCGCCGCCGGCGATCCGCCGGTCGGCGTGAGCGCATCGATGCACGCCGCGGCGCTCGCCTGGGTCCCGCCGGGATTCGAGGCGTTCGATGCCGGTCGGCCGGACATCGGCGCCGGGGACGCGGCGACCGAGGCGGAATCCGGGGAACCCGCCGCCGCTGCCGGAACCGCGCCGCCGAACGCGCCGCCTGTGTCCAACGGAAACGGCAACGCGCCGGCGTCCGAAGCCGGGCCGTCGGACGGCAATGCTGCCGGTGCCGATGACAGCGGCACCGGCGAGACCGATCCCGACCCGGACGTCGCGGGCGGTCCGGACGGCATCGCCGCGACCGGACCGATCCCCCCGGTTCCCGCCAACGGTCACGACGCCAACCCGGACCCGATGGAGATCCCCGAGTTCCTCCGCCGCGTCCAGTAGCCGTCCTGCCCCCAGGGAAGCGCCCCGTCCGGATTGTCCGCCGGCGGGGCGCTTCCGATTCCGCATCCCCCAGGAGGTTCGCCCATGAACCGCACGATCCGCGCCCGCATCCACGAGAGCGCCGTCAGGCGCGTCACCCGCATCTACGCCGCCACGCTGGCCGACATCTTCGCCGAGACCTTGCAGAACAGCCGCCGCGCCGGCGCCGCGCGGGTGCGCATTTCGGTCTCCGCGCCCGCCGACCGGCTCGAGCAAACCGCCACCGGCAACACGCCGCTTACCGTCACCATCGCCGACGACGGCATGGGCATCGCCGATCCGGCCGTGCTGCTGAGCTTCGGCCAGAACGGCTGGGACGACGCCCTGGTGCGTCGCGAGGACGCCGCCGGCTTCGGCTTCGCCAGCCTGGCGCGGCGTAACTGCGCCGTCTCCTCGCGTCCCCGTTCATCCGACGGGGAGATCGCACTCGGCTGGCGCGTCGAGATGGAACCGTCGCATTTTCTCGGCGAGGCCGAGGCCGAGGTGCAGGTCCACGACGATGCCCCGTATCCCTATGGCACGGCGATTTCGTTCCAGGCGACCGAGGCCGCCGCCGCCATCCGCGCCGCGGCTGAGGCCGCCGCCCGGCACTACCCGCTGCCGGTGATCTTCGAGGACCGCACCGATGGCGACGCTGCCCCCGAACAACTGCCGCGCCGCGCCTTCCTCGACGGCGCGGTCCACGCCGAGCGCTGGCGGGGCCTCGTGTTCGGCGTCTTCAGGAACCGCCGCGACGGCTACAGGGACCCCGACCTCAGCTTCTTCGGGCTCACGCTTACGGTCGGCCTGCCCACCGTCGAGACCGTCCACGGCGCCACCTGGACCGTGCTCGCCGATATGGACGACTGCCCGGACCTCGAACTGGTGCTGCCGGCCCGCAAGGAGGCGGTCGAGAACGCCTTCCTCCGGGAGGTGCGCGCGGCCGCCCGGCTCGTCATCTACCGCGCCATGGCCGCCGATCCCTCGCCGCGCCCCGCCTTCGAGGACTGGTCTCGGGCGCGCGACGCCGGCATCGAGATGACGCCGCCGCCGGCCGTGCTCCGCCCCTGGCGGCCCTCCATCGCCAATGTCGACGACTGGCGCGATCCGCCGAAGCTCGCACCCGTCGGCAAGGACGCCCTGGTCATGGACTGCGAAACCGAGCCGCCGGAGGACCAGGCGCTGTGGCGCGCCGCCGAACGGGACGGCGCCGCGCCGCGCCTGTTCGAGGCCGACCGCAGGCTCGACGGCTATGGCTGGTACGACAGGCTCGACCGCGCGACCGGCATCGCCGTCGTAGTCACGCTGGACGGCAAGGTTCATGCGCTCGACGACGCCCCGCTGCCGGAGCGCACAGGGCCGGCTGCCGTGGAGCTGCCGCCCAGGCCCGAAGCGGTTTGTATCCAACTTGCCGTCCGGGCGGCGGACGGTCCGGCGGACGCCCTCGCCCTGCCGGCCGATGTCGCCTTCGCCGGCGAGGCCTGGAGCTGGCTCCACGACGCCCTGCCGCTGGTGACCGCCGACAGTGCGCTCCAGCCGCACCAGCTCGCTGCATTGCTCCGCAACGGCTTCTTCTCGCCGTCGGACGACGCCGGGGCGGACAGCTACGAGACCCAGCTCGGCCGCTTCGACGAGGACGCGCTGCATCTGGCGACCCGGCTGCTGCTGTCGGACGACGACGCCTGCCGTCAGTCCCTGGCGGACGCGGTGCGTCGCGAGCTGATGTGGTTGGCGCCTGAGGGCCGCGCCGTCGACATCCGCATCCGCCGGCCCGACGTGACCGTGACCCTCGGCGGCGCCGGCGCGGCCCGGTGAGGCCCATGGCGATTTTCCACCCGCTCGACACAAGGGAGACTGCCCCATGACCCTGTCCATCCCCGGCCGGCAGAGCCCGACCGACGAAGCGCAGAAGCGCGCCATCGCCGATGCCGTCTGGACCGACCTGCTCTGGCTGATGCCGCCCGACCGCACCGTCACCGTGACGGTGACGCAGGGCCGCGTCGCGGTCGATCTGGCCCCGCCCGATCCGGTCTCCGGAGCCGCGGCCGCCTGACCCCGCCCGATCCGCATCCGCACCGTACACGCCCTGCCCTGGAGTCCCTGGGGCGGGAGCCTGCCCCGGACTCCGATCCGGGGCGTTTCCGTTCGACCCCATCGAGGATTTCGCCATGCCCGATCCCCGCACCGCCGAGCCGTTCGGCCCCGTCATCTCCGTCTATACCCGCAGCCAGGCGATCGAGGACGGCGTGCTCGTCGACGTCACCGAGACCGCCCGCGAGGCCGGCTTCAAAATCCCCGTCGCGCTCTCACGCTCCGTGTGGGACCGACTCGTCGCGCTGCCCGAGGGCTACCAGGGTTTCCAGAGCGAGAGCGGCCGGCTCTGGGACGTGCTCTGGATGGCCCGCCATTACGCGCTCCGCGCCTCGAACAGCGACCGTGTGAGGATGTGCGTGCTGGTGCGCGACATCCGCAAGGACCTCTGCGACAGCGAGCGCCCGCCCCGCCGGCACTACCCGATCGTGGCGATCGGCGCCGGCGACGACGGAGCGGCGGTCATCACCGTGATGTTCCCCGAGGACGACTGATCCCGTTCAGCGAAACACGCCCCCGGACATCGATCCGGGACGCCTTCTTCCCCCGTCACGGAGCATTGCCATGCCCGACACCGCCTGCGGCTTCCACGACATGCCGATCCTCGACATGCCGGCGCCGCCCGCGTCCGTGAAGCGCAACGCGCGCCGCCGCCGGCTCCGCTCCCGTCTGCTGCGTGCCGGGCGCGAGGCCGTGGACGAGCGCGAACTGCTCGAATTGCTGCTCGCCGGATGCCATGCCGGAAATGACAGCGCCGCGCTTGCCGCCGGCCTGATCGAACGCTTCGGCACCGCGTCGCGCGCGCTCGCCGCCCGGCCCGACCGGCTGCGCTGCACGCCCGGCATGACCGAGGACGCCGTCGCCGCGCTGAAGGCCGCCGAGGCCCTCGGCATCGCCATGGCGCGCGAGGCGGTTCCCGACGCCGTGCGTCCCTCCCTCGGCAACTACCGCGAGGTGATCGACTATTGCCGTACCCTGGCCGGGCACCGGGAAGTCGAGGAGTTCCGCACCCTGTTCCTCGACCGGCGCAATGCGCTGATCGCGGACCGCCTGCACCAGCGCGGCACGGTCAGCCACACCCCGGCCTATCCGCGCGAGATCTGCATCCGAGCGCTGGAGATGCAGGCAAGCGCGGTCATCGTCCTGCACAACCACCCCACGGGTTCGACCGAGCCGTCCCGGGCGGACATCGAGACGACGAAGCGGATCGATCGGGCGCTCAAGACCATTGAGGTCACGCTGCTCGATCACGTCATCGTCACCCCGACCGCGGCGCTCAGCTTCAAGCACAGCGGCCTGCTCTGACCGCGCGCCTGCCCCTTCGCCGCCGGCGCGCCATCCCCCTTCCCCTCGCAACGCGCCGTCCGGAGTCCGGCCAGCCGGGCCCGGGCGGGCCGCCAGGCGGGCGCGGGAGGTCCCGGTCCGCTTCGCCCCTTCGGAGTCTGACGATGCGGACCGGACGGGGCGGCGCATTCGCCCGATCCGGCCTGCATCGAACGGCGGGACCGGCCCGAAAGGAGGAAGACGACATGACGACCATCCGAGAGACGGCGCGGGCCATGATCGCGCAGGCCGTCGAGAACGAGTGCATCTGGGCCGGCGACCAGGACGCCGGGGATCTGGGCGGCCACGACCCGGCGGCGCTCCGGACCGAAATGGAGCATGCGTTCGACTGCATGACCGCCGCGCTCGACAGCGAGACGGTGGCGGCAGGCTTCGCGACGCTCATGAAGGCGACGGACGAGCTGGAGAAGATCGCCAACCTGCTGGCGAACTACGTCAAGCCGGACGGCAAGCCGCGCGATTGCTGGCGCGCGCCGGAGCTTCACAGGCGCATCGCCGCCGTCGAGGCCGATGTCCGCGCCGCGCATCTGGATATCCAGCTCGAGATCGGGCGCATCGACCGGCGCGAAATCGAAGACCCAGACTGACAGGGAGGAACCCGTGACCAAAGCCGGAAAGGAATATCTGCGGCAGTGCTTCCGGAAGGTCGGGCTCGACCTCGGCTGGGCGCCCAGACCCCATGTCGCGCGGATCCTGAAGGACGGCGAATACCAGAAGCAATTCCCGTCATGGCGCGAAGTGGAAGCCTGGCTCGCCGGCTACGAGCGCGCGCTGAAGCACCATGCCCCCGAGCTTTACGCCCGCAGCGAGGCAGCCCGATACGACGCGATGCGGGCGAAAGACTGACCGTCCCCGCAACGCGGCGCCCGGAGAACCGCCCGCCTGTTGACGGCCGGCCGCTCGCCCGCCGGGCGGGGCGGCGCATCCTCGAACACCCGCTCGATCCGGCCCCGCCGGCAGGCTTCGCGCCGCCGGACCTGCCGCCTCGACCGCCGGTCCCCAACGCCATTCCAGCCCGGAGACTGCCATGCTGCACAGGATCACCGGACGCGCCACCAAGTGCGGCCCCTCCGCGATTTCCGCAATCGCCGGCGTGCCGACCCAAGAGGTCGCCGCCGTCATCCGCCGCCTGTTCGACCGGCCCTCGGTCAATGGCGTCTTCACCGACGAGCTCGCCGCCGCGCTCGAAACATTCGGCTTCGTCCCCGACTTCGCGCTCTGGCATCCGAAATACGGCGAACGCCGCCACGCCCGTCGCGAGGAGGTCTGGGAGCGCATCTTCGCGGACGTCCCGTCCGAGGTCCGCGCGATCACGCTCGGGACGTTCCTCGATCCCGCGCCGTCGGGGACCTGGGCGATCGCGACGAGCGATCACTTCGTGGCCTACGCCGACGGCTTCGTCGCGGATTCTGCTTGGTTTTCCCGCAAACCGCGGCCCTGGCGCCGCGCCGACCCCGACTGCGGCCGCGTCGCGCTCAGGCGCGTCCGAGAGGCCGTCCGGTTCGTGCCGGCCGCCCGGCCCATGCCCAAACCGCAGGAGCGCTGAGCCATGCCCCGCATCATCGAGACCACCGTCTACGGCATCGACGAGCTGTCGGACGAGGCGAAGGAAGCCGCCCGCTGCTGGTATCGACAGGCCGGCCTTCACGACGAGTGGTACGATTTCGTCTACGAGGATTTCGAGACGATCTGCAAGATCCTCGGCGTCACGCTCGCCACCACCCCGGTGCGCCTCCATGGTGGCGGAACCCGCGAAAAGCCGCGGATATTCCATAATGGATTCTCCAGCCAGGGGGACGGGGCCAGCTTCTCCGGAGCCTGGTGCCATGCCCGTGGATCGTGCAGGGCCATTCGCGCCCATGCGCCCAAGGACGAGGAGCTGCACCGCATCGCCGATGTTCTGCAGGAGACGGCGAAGCGCAACTTCTACCAGCTGAATGCGACCGTCCGCCATCGTGGCCGCTACTGCCACGAATACAGCATGGCGATCGAGGTCGAACGCGACAGCCCGACCTGGCAGCCCCCGACCGACGGCGCCGAAGACACGGTGACCGAGGCGCTGCGCGACCTTGCCCGCTGGCTCTACCGCCAGCTTGAGCGCGAGTACGACCACCAGACCTCCGACGAAACCGTCGACGAGGCGCTTTCAGTCAACGGCCTGACCTTCACGGCGAACGGCACGCGATTCGGCTGATCCGTCCCGCCTGACCCCGCTTCCACTTCCCCCAACGCACCTTCCCACCTCCGCGCTCCGCGCCGACAGGAGGCAGGCCAGCCGGCCTGGGGCGGTCCGGCGAAGCGGGACGGGAGTCGTATTCCGCGTCCAGCCAACGCCGGTCCGATGCCCTTCAGCACGGAGCCTGCCATGCTCGACGCCCATCCGGCGCCGGACGACCTCGCGCGTCCGCCCCTTCCCGCGCTCGCCACCGATACAACCGCATCGCCGGCCCGTCCGTCCGCGGGCGATGCCCTGTTCGCCGCGGCCCAAACCCTGCTGCCGATGCTGGAGGCCGGCAAATCGCTCGACTCCGCGACCCTGCGGGACGCCATGACCGAGGCCTTCGGCGCGTCCGACGCCGAAGGCGGCTGGGTCTGGAAGGACGCCTACGAGGCCGCCGAAGCCGCGTGCGTGCTGTTTCTCCAGCGCTACGGCCGGTGCATGCGCCAGACTTGCGGCGCCGGGCCGGACGGGCCGCGCCGCATGTTGGCGATGCTGGATGCGGTCGCGGCGCTGGAGCCGTCCCACACCAGGCGCTCGGAGGAGCAGGTCCGGCTTCAGCAGTTCTCGACCCCGCTGCCGCTGGCCTACGCCGCATTGCAGGCCGCCGCGATCCGGCCGGGCGACGTCGTGCTGGAGCCCTCCGCCGGCACCGGAATGCTGGCGGTGATGGCGGAGTGCGCCCTCGGGGAACGCGCCGCCGGCAATCTGCATCTCAACGAACTGGCTCAGTCTCGCGCGCGGCTCCTGACCCGGCTGTTCCCGCAGGCGGTCGTGACCGCCTTCAACGCCGAGTCCATCGCCGACCGGCTGCGCGACGTTCGGCCGACCGTGGTGCTGATGAACCCGCCCTTTTCGGCAACGCCGGGGGTCGACCGCAGCCGGCACGACGCCGACCTGCGCCATGTCCGCTCGGCCGCCTCGATGCTGCCGCCGGGCGGGCGGCTGGTGACCATCACGTCAGCCCATTGCGTGCTGGGCGATGCGGTCGGCCGCCTCGACCCACCGGCACGCTGCGTCTTCACCATGGCGATCGACGGCCGCGCCTACGCACGCCGCGGCACCGGCTTCGATACCCGCCTCTCCGTGCTGGAACGCGGCGACGGACCCGCCGTCGAGCTGGACGGGACTGCTCGCGCCGCGAACGCCGGCGAATTGCTCGATGCGGTCACCGCGCAGGTGCCGAAGCGGCAGGCGATCGCACCCGTGCCGGTCCCGGCCGGACCCGCGCGCGACCTGTTCGGCAAGCCGGTCGCGCCGAAGCCTGCGACGCGCCGCGGCCCCAGGCCCGCATCGACGCCCGAGAGCCGGCGGTCCCACGACTGGGGGCCAGTCTCCGAGTTGGTCATCGAGACCGGCTCGGTCGAGCCCGCCGCAGACGCCGATTCCCCTGCCAACGACGCCGGCCCCTACGCGCCGTGGCGGCCGGGCGTGGTCCGTGTGCCGCGAGCGGTCGAGCATCCGACGCCGCTGGTCCAGTCCGCCGCCATGGCGGCCGTCCCGCATCCGGCGCCGGCATACCGCCCGATGCTGCCCGAGCGCGTGGTCACCGACGGCCTGCTGTCGGACGCCCAGCTCGAGAGCGTCGTGCTGGCGGGCGAGGCCCATGCCCGGCACCTGGCGGCCGAATACCGCATCGGCTCCCAGTGGGAGACCGTCCACCGCTGCAAGCTGGACGATGACGGCAACGAGGAAGAGGTCGATACCTCGCTGGTCACGTCCGAGGGCGAGACACTGTCGGAGCCGGTGCGCTTCCGCCGGGGCTGGATGTTGGGCGACGGCACCGGCTGCGGCAAGGGCCGCCAGGTCGCCGCCATCATCCTCGACAACCGCCTGCGCGGCAGGAAGAAGGCGCTCTGGCTCTCGCAGTCCGACAAGCTGCTGGAGGACGCGCGCCGCGACTGGACCGCATTGGGCGGGCTGGAGAGCGACGTCATCCCGCTCGGCAACTTCCGCCAGGGGATGGAGATACCCCTCGACGCCGGCATCCTGTTCGCAACCTACGCCACGCTGCGCTCGCCGTCCCGCCAGGGCCGGCCCTCGCGGCTGGAGCAGATCGTCGAGTGGCTGGCCGGCTCATTGGACGAGGAGGACCGCCACGGCTTCGACGGCGTGATCGTCTTCGACGAGGCGCACGCCATGGCCAACGCGGCGGGATCGAAGTCGGAACGCGGCGAGACCAAGCCGTCCCAGCAGGGAAGGGCCGGGCTGCGTCTCCAGAACGCGCTGCCGGGCGCCCGCATCGCCTACGTCTCCGCCACCGGCGCCACCACACTGCCCGGGCTCGCTTATGCCGGTCGCCTCGGACTGTGGGCCGCCGGCGAGACGCCGTTCGAGAAGCGCGTCGAGTTCGTCTCCGCCATGGAGGCGGGCGGGGTCGCCGCGATGGAGGTCGTCGCCCGCGATCTGAAGGCCCTCGGACTCTACCAGGCGCGGGCATTGGCCTATGACGGGATCGAAGTCGACATCCTGGAGCACCCGCTCACGCCCGAGCAACGGCGCATCTACGACGCCTATGCCGGCGCCTTCAAGGTGATCCATGCCAACATCGAGGAAGCGCTCAAGGCCACCGGCATCGTCCAAGGCGAGGACACGCTGAACCGCAACGCCAAGGCCGCCGTGCTGTCGGCCTTCGAGGGCACCAAGCAGCGCTTCTTCGGCCATCTGCTGACCGGCATGAAGTGCCCGTCCACAATCCGCGCGATCGACGCCGACCTTGCCGGCGGCCGGTCCGCCGTGGTCCAACTCGTCTCGACCGGCGAGGCGCTGATGGAACGGAGGATTGCGGACGTTCCGGCCTCGGAATGGGACGACCTCAACATCGACCTCACCCCGCGGGACGCGATCCTCTCCTACCTGATGCACGCCTTCCCGGTGCAATTGCAGGAGCCGTTCACCGACGACGGCGGCAACCTCCTCAGCCGGCCGGCCAGGGACGCGGACGGCAACCCCGTCATCTGCAAGGAGGCGGAGGACCGGCGCGACGCCCTGATCGAGAAGCTGGCGGCGCTGCCGCCGGTCCCGACCGCCCTCGACCAGATCGTGCAGCATTTCGGGCACGAGGCGGTGGCGGAAGTCACCGGACGGTCGCGGCGTGTCCTGCGCATCACGGATGCCAAGGGCGAACGCCTGGCGCTGCGCTCGCGGCCCGGCTCCGCCAACCTCGCCGAGACCGCCGCCTTCATGGACGGGAGCAAGCGCATCCTGGTCTTCTCGATGGCGGGCGGCACGGGCCGCAGCTATCACGCCGACCTCTCCTGCGGGAACACGGAGCGGCGCATCCACTACCTGCTGGAGCCCGGCTGGCGCGCCGACCAGGCGATCCAGGGGCTGGGACGGACCCACCGGACGCACCAGGCCAGCGCGCCCCTGTTCCGGCCCGTCACCACGGACGTGAAGGGCGAGCGGCGTTTCATCGCCACCATCGCCAGAAGGCTCGACTCGCTCGGCGCCATCACGCGGGGCCAGCGCGACAGCCAGACCGCCATGGGCGGCAGCGACGCGGCGCTGTTCCGCGAGAGCGACAACCTTGAGAGCGACTATGCCAAGGCCGCGCTGCGCCAGTTCTACGGCGCGCTCTGGCGCAGCAGCATCGAGGGCTGGAACGTGGAACGCTTCCAGGACTCGACCGGCCTCAAGATCGTCCACGAGGGCGGGCTCAAGGACGACCTGCCGCCGATGCCGAAGTTCCTCAACCGGCTGCTGGCACTGCCCATCGCCGAGCAGAACCAGCTCTTCGCCGAGCTGGAGGAACGCATCGCCGCCAACATCGAGCAGGCGATCGAGGCGGGCAGCTACGAGGTGGGGGTCGAGACCGTCACCGCCGACTCGCTCGTTATCGCCGGCCGGGAGACGCTCTACGAGCATCCCGGCACCGGCGCCGCCACCGAGCTGGTCGAGATCGTCCGCCGCGACAGGCTGGTGCCACTCACGGCGGAATCGGCGCTGGAGATCGGAGAGCGCGACCCCGGCCCGGACGGGAAACCGAGGCTGGCCCTCAACAGCCGCTCGAAGCGTGCCGCCGTCATCCTGCCGGCCGCCTCGCGCATGCTCGAAGACGGCGGCGTGCGGGAGCGCGTGCGGCTCATCCGTCCCGCGACGGCCGAAACCATGGCACGGGCCGAGCTTGACGCCTCCAACTGGCGCCGCGCCGACGAGGCTCAGTGGCGCCGGGTCTGGGATGCCGAGATCGCCGGCCTGCCGTCGCACCGGGACTCGCGCTTCTGGCTCGCCACCGGCCTCCTGCTCCCGGTCTGGGACCGCCTGCCGGAGGAGAACATGCGCGTCCGGCGCCTGACGTCGGACGACGGCATCACCCTCATCGGCCGCGTGCTCGACGCCGGGCAGGTGCGCGCCGTCCGCCAGAGCTTCGGCCTCGACGGCGGCCCGGCCATGACCGGCGCGGAAGCCTTCGAAGCGGTCATGGGGCGGGGCAACGCGCTGGCGCTGGCCAACGGCTGGCGGCTCGCGCGACGCCGCCTGATGGGCGCGGACCGGATCGAGATCGAGGGCCCGGCCGATACCGACCTGCCGGCGCTGAAGCGCATGGGCTGCACGGTGGAGATCGTCTCGTTCCGCGCCCGGGTATTCGCGCCCAATGCCGGCGCGATGGAGCGCATCCTCGACCGCTGGCCGCTCGCCGCCTGAGCCCGCCGCCTTCTACCCGTGTTGCCGGCCCGCCCGCATCTGCCGGCGGCTCGGCACTTTTGTCGTCGGCGCGTGCGGGATAGGCAGTCCCGACGCGCCGGCCCGCCTTCCCGACAAAGGAGAACGCCGCCATGACCGCCCAGACGATGCCCGACGAACCGGACTTCTGTTTCTGCCCCGCCTATGACGTCGAGACCGAGGTGCAGCAGATCAGGATCGTCATCGAAGGCCTGGCCGGCCATGTGCCCACGGCCCTGGTCACGCTCACCCTCGACGATGCCCTGAACATCTGCGACAAGCTCAATCGCCGCCTCGGCTACGACCGCGAGGCCTGGACCGCCATGGTCGCCGCCTCCATGGCCGCCGAAACCCCCGAGCCGGGCGACACCACCGCGCACTGATCCGTGCCGCCCGCCTGACGGGACGCCGACACGCCCTGTCGCTGGCAAGCCCTTGCGTTTGTCCGCAAAATGCTTATGTTTCCGGACGAGGAGAAACCCGCCAATGTCCGTCGCCGAAGCCATCCGCACCGATCTCCGCAGGCTGCCGAGAGGCCAGCCGTTCACGACCTCGCGCTTCGCCGCCCACGGGCCGCGCGGCGCCGTCGACCGCGCGCTCTCCCGCATCGTGGAGGAGGGCGGGATCGAGCGCCTCGCCCGGGGCGTCTTCGTCCGCCCCAGGAAAAGCCGCTATGTCGGCACCGTCGTCCCGGGCATTGCCGAGATCGTCCGGACCATCGCCCGGGACAACGGCGAGACCGTGCAGGTCCACGGCGCCGAGGCTGCGCGGCGCCTCGGGCTCAGCACCCAGGCGCCGATCGTGCCGGTGTTCCACACCAGCGCGTCCAGCCGCACGATCCGCATCGGCAGCGTCACCGTCAGGATGATCCACACCTCCAACCGCCGCCGGCTCCAGTTTGCCGGCGAGCCCGCCGGCCTTGCGCTCGCGGCGCTCTGGTATCTCGGCAAGGACAACACGACGCCGGAGGCGGTCGCGCGGATCGAGGCCACGATCGGCCCGGACGCGTTCGCGAAATTGCGCTCGGCCGACATGCCGGCATGGATGGCCGACGCACTCGGCGCAGACACGCTCGGCACCGGGGCGGCCGCCCGTGGCTGACGCCTTCCTGTCGCTGCCTGCCGCCGACCGGCGCGACATTCTCGAGACCGCCGACGCGCGCTCGGGGCGGCCCGCCGTCATCCTGGAGAAGGACGTCTGGATCTGCCGGGTGCTCCAGGTGCTGTTTTCCATGCCCGATCCCCACCCGATGGCGTTCAAGGGCGGCACGTCGCTCTCGAAGGTCTACCGGATCATCGACCGGTTCTCGGAGGATGTGGACATCACCCTCGACTACCGCGCCTTCGCGGACGGGTTCGATCCGTTCGCGCCGGACGTCAGCCGGTCCGCGATCCGCCGGTTCAGCGACGGCCTCAAGTCGCGCGTGGAGCGCTACACCCGCGATGTGGTCGGTCCCGCCCTGGAGGCCGCAGCCGCCGATCTGCCGGCGTCGGGCCGGCCCGCCATCCGCATCGACGAGGGCGGGGAGCGCGTCCGCCTCGCCTATCCTTCGGCCGTCGAGAACCCGCTCGCCTATCTCGCGAGCGAGGTGCTGCTGGAGTTCGGCGGGCGCAACGTCGTCGATCCGAACGAGCGCCACGAGATCGTTCCCGACCTCGCCGCGCTGAGCGACGGCCTCGAATATCCGAAAGCGACGGTGACGGTCCTGTCCCCGGCGCGCACCTTCTGGGAGAAGGCGACGCTGATCCATGTCGAGTGCCACCGGGGCCGGCTCGCCGCCAGCCCGCACAGGCTCTCCCGCCACTGGTTCGACCTGGCCTGCCTCGCCCGGCACGTCGCGGGGCGGGCGGCGTTCGCCGACCGCGCCCTGCTGGAAGACGTCGTGCGCCACAAGACGGTCTTCTTCAACGCAAGCTACGCCCATTACGACCATTGCCTCGACGGCCGGCTCCGCCTCGTCCCCGACGGTGACGGACTCGCCGGATTGCGGTCCGACTACGACGCCATGCGCCAGGCCGGCATCGTGGGCGCCACAGCCCCGGAATTCGATGCCATGATCGAACGGCTCCGCGCCCTGGAAGCCGCAGCGAACCGACCGGGGTGACGACCATACCGCCCCCTGCTGCGCAGCCGGCCCGTCGCCGTCTTGTGGCAAGAAAGCGCCGCCCGGTTTCGGCTGTCCCGCTACTCCGTAGCCGGCCCCATGCCGTCCGGCAGCCCGTCGGGGCCTCCCACGCGGCCGCGATGCTCCGCAGCCGGCCCGTCGCCGTCCGCCCTCAGCCGCGCCGCGCGAGCCATAGCCAGGCGAGCCACACCGGCAGGCTGAGCAGTACCGCCCAGACCGCGATCGCCACCGGGCCGAGCAGGCCGGCGGACACCGCCGCCGGAATCGTCAGCACGCCGAGCCCGATGCCCGCCGCCCAAGCGGCGCGCCGGTAGCCGAGACGCCACAGGCGGCGGCAGCCCAGCGCCAGCGGCAGGCCGCAGGGCGCGGCAATGGCGAGCGACCCCAGCGCCGCCAGCATCTCCCCGGGGTCCACGAACGCAACCGTCGAAGGGCCGAACCGCAGCACCGCCAGCGCGATGACTCCGGCCGGCAGCCAGAGCAGCGTCAGCGGCCAGAACCCGTGCCGCGCGATCCATCCCCACCTGTCCATGCCGCACCGATGCCCCGGAAACCCTCGTCATGCAAGCCGGTCCGGCTCGTCCGTGCGGGAGGTGGAGAGAAGCCGGTGGAGGGCGAAGCCGCTGAAGAAGAGGGAGCGGCGGGGATCGCAACCGGGAGGACGGAGACATGGCGACGTTGACCTATGCGGGGATCGGGGCGCGGGCGACGCCGGCGGCCGTGTTGGCGGACATGACGAAGATGGCGGGCTGGCTGGCGCGGACCGGCTGGCATCTGTCTTCGGGCGGCGCGGACGGGGCCGATGCTGCGTTTGCGGCGGGGGCGCCGGCGGAGCAGCGGAGGGTGTGGCTGCCGTGGCGCGGCTATAACGGGCATCGCGGGCCGGAGTGCCGGGTGCTGTCGGCGGCGGCGTTGTCGGCCTGCATGGAGATCGCGGCACCCCTGCATCCGGCGTGGGAGCGGTGTTCGCCGGCCGTCCGGAAGCTGCATGCGCGGAACGTCGCGATCCTGCTGGGGGAGCGGCTGGACCGGCCCGTCGATGCGTGCGTGGCGTGGAGCGAACGCGGCGCGGCGATCGGGGGCACCGGGATCGGCATCCGGATCGCGGAGGCGCACAGCATCCCGGTGCTGAACCTGGGGACGATGGCGCCGCGGGCGGTGTGCGAGCGGCTGCGCGATATCCGCCGTGCCGGTCCGGGATCGTAGAGGTGGAGAGGAGCGCCTGTCGGGCGAGTGTCCGGCAGGCCGGAGGGAGTGGTCTCTCCGCGCCGATGCCGGATCGGACAACGGCAGAGGAGATCCGCCCCATGTTCCATCCCGACCACGATTTCGGCGCCCCGTCCGGCGGCGACCGGCTGCTCGCCGAGCTGGGCGTGCGTCCCGAGCTCGTCCGCGAGATCGCCGAGGACGCCCGCGCGATCCGCTGTCCCGACCGGGGCGCGGAATATCCCGCATACGGCTTCGCGAGCCTCTTCCCCGATCCGTCGCTGGCCCCCGGCCTGCACGAGGACGGACCGGACCAGCCCTGGGACCCGGCATCGTCGCTCCTCCCGGCCGGTTAGAGGCGGAGGGGGGCTTGGAGAGTTTGAACGGTCGGGGGTTCGGGGGAGTGACCCCGGCCTCCGGTCGTTCGCAACCCATCGTCATCATCCAGACCCATGAGGAGATCGTCATGGCTTTCGGTAAGAACCACGCCGAACTCGTTGGCCGCCTCGGCGCCGACGTCACCGTCAACAACCTCGCCTCCGGCGGGCGCGTCGCAAATCTGAGCATCGCGACCGACGAGGGGTATATCGATCGGTCTCGCGTTTCATGATGCACCTTGTTGGGACTGTGAGGTCGATCCGCCA
>JAPPIT010000074.1 GCA_028820505.1 Defluviicoccus sp. | reverse complement strand
CGGTTTCTTCCGCCGCCGATCACAAAATCAGAGCCCAAACTGTTGAAGATGAGTTAAACCGGACAGCAGTGGAACAAGTCCGGGCATGACGACTGGGGGAAAGCGGGCGACAGGGGAGACGCCGGGGCCCGGCAGGCGCCTGCCCCGGCGCCATCCTTGCAATCGTGAAAAGCCGTGCCGGATTTGCAAGGTTAATGTCCCGCGCTTCCCGCCCCACCCGAATAAGACATTTGGCAAACCGCGGCTTCGCGCTAGAGTCGGGGCAGGAACCATTTTCTGGGAGCGGACGATGCAGAAATCCGAAGCGGTGCGCGGCCGCAAGGTCGTGCTGCAGCCGGGCGAGGGGCGCTCGTTCTGGCAGCCGGTGCCGGCCAACGGCTTCGCGGAGCCCCGGCTGGTGCCGGGCGAGACGAAATTCGAGGGCGTGTCGCTGGGCTTCCAGTCCATCGCGCCGGGGAGCTACGTGCGCGAGCACAGCCACAGCGACCAGATCGAGATGCTGGTCGGGTTCTCGGGCCGCGGCACGGTCAAGGTGGACGGCGTGCCGCACCCGATGGTGCCGGGCACGACGTGCTTCCTGGGCTACGACGTCAAGCACCAGATCATCAACGAGACCGACGAGGACCTGGTGATGGTGTGGGCGATCGCGCCGGCCGGGCTGGAGGGATTCTTCGAGACCATCGGCCGGCCGCGCGAGGAGGGCGAGCCGGCACCCGAGCCCTTCGCGCGCCCCGCCGACACCGAGGCGATCGACCGCCGGAGCGGCATGAATGCCACGGCGGAGGCCTAGATGCCGAAGGTCGATATCGGCGACGCGGAGATCCATTACGAGGAGGCGGGCAGCGGCCCGCCTCTCTTGCTGGTGCCGGGGCTCGGCGGCCACGGGGCGTTCTGGGCCCGGCAGGTGGAGGCGTTCAAGGGCGACTTCCGGGTCATAATCCACGACCACCGGGGGGCCGGGCAGAGCACGCATTCGCCGATCCGGTACTCGGTCGACCAGATGGCCGCCGACGTGCTCAAGCTGATGGACGCGCTCGATATCGACCGGGCCCATTTCGTGGGCCATTCGACCGGCGGGGCGATCGGCCAGACCATCGCGCAGGACCGTCCCGAGCGGCTCGCGACCCTCGGGCTGAGCGCGACCTGGGCGGGATCGGACCCGTTCTTCCGCCGCTCCTTCGAGCTGCGCAAGGCATTGCTCACGACGTTCGGGCTGGAGCGCTACAGCGAGATGACCGCGCTGGTGCTCAACCCGCCCTTCTGGGTGGCGGAGAACGACGCGGCGATCTCGGCGGGCGCGAAGGCGGCGCTCGACACCGCCGCGCCGGTCGAGATCATGATCAGCCGGATCGACGGCATCATGGCGTTCGACCGCCGCGCCCGGATGGGCGAGATATCGATGCCGACCCAGATCATCGTCGCCCGCGACGACATGGTGACGCCGATCCACATGACCGAGGAACTCTCGGCCGGCATCCCGCACGCGGAAACGGTGGTGCTCGAGCGCGGCGGGCATTTCGTGCCGATCGTGCTGCCGGAGGACTACAACCCGCCGGTGCTGGAATTTCTGAGGAAGCACCGCGACCTCTGACCGGGCGGGCGGAGCTCCGATGAGGCGCATCGGCATCTTGGGGGCCGGCGCCTGGGGCACCGCGCTCGCCGTCGTCGCCCGCGAGGCGGGCCGCGAGGTCGTCCTGTGGACGCGGCGGAAGAGCCTCGCGCGAAGCATCGTCGAAACCGGGCGCAACCCCGACTATCTGAACGGCGTGGCGCTCGGCCCCCGGATCGCGGCGACCGCCGACCCGGCCGAGGCGGCGGGGGCGGATGCGCTGCTTCTTGCCGTGCCGGCGCAGGCGGTGCGCAAAACCTGCGCGCTTTTGGCCCCCCATCTCGCACCGTCGGTGCCGGTCGCGGTCTGCGCCAAGGGGATCGAGCGGGAGAGCGCGAAGACGATGAGCGAGGTCGCGGGCGAGGCGCTCCCCGGCAACCCGGCCGCCATCCTGTCGGGGCCGACCTTCGCCGCCGAGGTGGCGCGCGGACAGCCGGCCGCCGTGACGCTCGCCTGCCGCGACATCGAAATCGCCGAGGCGCTGGCGGGCGCGCTGGCGACGCCCTCCTTCCGGCCCTATCACTCCGACGACGTCGCGGGGGCGGAGATCGGCGGCGCGGTCAAGAACGTGCTCGCCATCGCCTGCGGCATCGTCGAGGGGCGGGGGCTCGGCGAGAACGCCCGCGCCGCGCTGATCACCCGCGGGCTCGCCGAGATGACGCGGCTCGCGCGCGCGCGCGGCGGGCGGGCGGAGACCATGATGGGGCTCGCCGGGCTGGGCGATTTGACGCTGACCTGCGCCAGCCGGACCTCGCGCAACTACAGTTACGGGGTCGCGCTCGGCGCCGGACTGCCGGCGGAGAGCGGCGCGGTCGTCGAGGGCGTCGCGACCAGCGCGGCCGCGGTCCGGCTCGCCGGGCGCCACGGGGTCGAGATGCCGATCGCCGAAGCGGTCGCGGCGATCCTGCACGACGGGACCGAGATCGACGCGGCGATCGCCGGGCTGCTCGCCAGACCGCGCCGCGCCGAGGCATGATGGGCGCCGGACCGGACGGGGAGGGATGAGATGGCGTATTGGCTGTTCAAGTCGGAGCCGGGCGCGTGGTCGTGGGACGACCAGGTCGAGGCCGGCACCGCCGAATGGGACGGGGTCCGCAACTACCAGGCGGACAACAACATGAAGGCGATGAAGGTGGGGGACCGCGGGTTCTTCTACCACTCGGTCGACGCGCGCGAGATCGTCGGCGTGGTCGAGATCGTGCGCGAGCACTACCCCGACCCGACCGACGCCAAGGGCCGCTTCGGCATGGTCGACGTGAAGGCGCTGATGCCCGTCGAATCGCCGGTGACGCTCGCCGACATCAAGGCCGAGCCGGCGCTCTCGGGCATGGCGCTGGTGCGCCAGTCGCGGCTCTCGGTAAGCCCGGTCTCGGACGCGGAATGGGCGCTCATCTGCAAGATGGCGGGCATCGCGGCGTGAGCCGGACCGTCCTCTGCGCGCTCGCGGACATCGACGATCCCGGCGGCAAGGGGTTCGTGCTCGACGACGGGCGGCGCATCTTCGTGATCCGCCGCGGCGCTTGCGTCCGCGGCTACGTCAATGCCTGCCCGCACCAGGGGGTGCCGCTCGACTGGCGCCCCGACACGTTCCTGAGCGTCGACAAGACGGTCATCCAGTGCGCGACCCACGGCGCGCGCTTCCGCATCGAGGACGGGGAATGCCTCTCGGGACCGTGTCTCGGCAGCGCGCTACGCCCCGTCCCGGTCGCGGTGGCGGGCGGGATGGTGGTGGAGGGCTGAAGGGGGCGGCTTATTACGCCTCCTCCTCGCCGATCAAGTCGATACGCTCTCCGTAGCGGCGGAAATCGCCGGGGTTGAAGGTCAGGAGCCGGGTCTCGCCATGCGCCAGCATGGTCGCGACGATATTGGCGTCGTGCACCTGCTTCCCTGCCACCGGAACCTCGCGGCACAGCCGCTTGAGCGCATCGGCGACCGCCGGGCCGTCTTCGAGAACTTCGAACCGGGCTTCCAATACCGCCACATGTGCGAGGGCCTGGTCCATGCCGACCGGCGGCGACCACCGCTGCGGCCGGGTCACGGTTGCCAGATACTCCCGGATCACTTGCCGGCTGATCCGCAACGCTTCGCGGCTGTCGCCGGCTTCCCGCATCCGCCGGCGGGCCAGGGCATGGCGCGGGGCGGCCTCGAAGCGCGCGAGAACCAGAACGTTGGTGTCAAGAAACATCCCGGCGGCGGCTCCCGGCTTCGTCCTGCGGCCCGCCGGTCAGACGCCCGGCCTCGTCGTAGATCTGCTCCCGACTCACCGCAAAGTCTTGCGGCCAGGCATCGCCGGGTATTACCGGCCAGAACTCGTCGAGATCGAACGCCTTTTCTCCCGCCGTCATGGCGGGCAGGGCGGGCTCTTCCTCGGCATGCACGAACTCGAGGGTCTCAGCCTCCAAATCCACCTGCCGCGTTTTCCATCCCGCCGCCCGCCATGCCAGAGCATGGCTGTGGCCGCCGTCTTTTTTCTGGTTCGACCACCACGGCCGGTAGAGCCGGGCCGAATCCGGCAGGTCGAAGCCCAGGATCGTCTCGATCTCGACGAACGTCGTTCGCCAGCGCGATCCCGTCCTGGCCGAAAGGTAGCGATAGAGCGGCGCGTACTTGCCGCGCGACGCGGCTTCCCGGATGAGGCGGTCCCGAGCGACGGTCATGTCGGCTTCCTCGCGATGTATGTCTGTCTGACTTGAATCTGGATTGCGCGGACCCGCAAGTCAAACCGGGGCTCGTTCCGGGCGCGACGGCGTACCGGGATGAGGGAAGGCCCGTCTCCTTGTCACTCTCCGGGATCGACCCCATAATTGCCGCGCCACGATCAGGGGGTCACGGTTATGGCCGACAACGAGCTTTTCCCGGTCCCGGACAGCGCCGCCGAAGGCGCCCATGTAGACGCGGCGGGCTATGAGGAAATGTACCGGCGCTCGATCGAGGATCCGGAAGGATTCTGGGGCGAGCATGGCAAGCGGATCCACTGGATCGAGCCCTACACCAGGATCAAGGACGTCTCCTACGGACCCGGCGACGTCCATATCCGCTGGTTCTACGACGGCACGCTGAACGCGTCGGCCAACTGCCTCGACCGGCATCTGTCGGCGCGCGGCGAGCAGACCGCGATAATCTGGGAAGGCGACGACCCGGCGAACTCGAAACGCATCACCTACGACGAGCTGCACCGCGAGGTGTGCCGGTTCGCCAACGTGCTCAAGGCCCAGGGCGCGAAGAAGGGCGACCGGGTGACGATCTACCTGCCGATGATCCCCGAGATCGCGGTCGCGGTGCTGGCCTGCGCCCGGATCGGCGCGGTGCATTCGGTGATCTTCGGCGGGTTCTCGCCGGATTCGATCGCGGGTCGCATCCAGGACTGCGATTCCAACATCGTCGTGACCGCCGACGAGGGCTTGCGCGGCGGTCGGCTGATCCCGCTCAAGGGCAATGTCGACAAGGCGCTCGAATCCTGCCCTTCGATCGAGAAATGCATCATGGTCCGCCATACCGGCGGCGAGACCGGCTGGGAGGACGGGCGCGACGTCTGGTACCACGAGGCGATGGAGGGGGCGTCGGAGGACTGCCCGGCCGAGGCGATGGGCGCCGAGGACCCGCTCTTCATCCTCTACACCTCGGGCTCGACCGGAAAGCCCAAGGGCGTGCTGCACACCACCGGCGGCTACATGGTCTACGCGTCGATGACGCACGAGTACGTCTTCGACTACCGCGACGGCGAAATCTACTGGTGCACCGCCGACGTGGGCTGGATCACCGGGCACAGCTACATCATCTACGGACCGCTCGCCAACGGCGCGACGACGCTGATGTTCGAGGGGCTGCCCAACTACCCCGACGCCTCGCGCTTCTGGCAGGTCTGCGACAAGCACAAGGTCAACATCTTCTACACCGCGCCGACCGCGATCCGCGCCCTGATGCGCGAGGGCGACGGCCCGGTGAACGCGACCGACCGGTCCTCGCTCCGCCTGCTGGGCTCGGTCGGCGAGCCGATCAACCCCGAGGCCTGGCTCTGGTACCGCAACGTCGTGGGCGGCGGGCGCTGCCCGATCGTCGATACCTGGTGGCAGACCGAGACCGGCGGAATCCTGATCACCCCGCTGCCCGGCGCGACGCCGCTCAAGCCGGGCTCGGCGACCCGGCCCTTCTTCGGGGTGCGGCCGGAGGTGGTCGACGCCGACGGCAACACGCTCGACGGCGCGTGTGCCGGCAATCTCTGCATCGCCGATTCCTGGCCGGGGCAGATGCGGACCGTGTTCCGCGACCACAAGCGTTTCGTCGAGACCTATTTCTCGACCTTTTCCGGGCGCTATTTCACCGGCGACGGCTGCCGCCGCGACGAGGACGGCTATTACTGGATCACCGGCCGGGTCGACGACGTGCTCAACGTCTCCGGCCACCGGCTGGGCACCGCCGAGATCGAGAGCGCGCTGGTGGCGCACGCCAGGGTCGCCGAGGCCGCCGTCGTCGGCTATCCGCACGACATCAAGGGGCAGGGGATCTACGCCTATGTCACCCTGGTGCTGGGCGAGGACCCGACCGACGAGCTGCGCCGCGAGCTCGTCCAGTGGGTGCGCAAGGAGATCGGCCCGATCGCGACCCCCGACCTGATCCAGTGGGCGCCGGGACTCCCCAAGACGCGCTCGGGCAAGATCATGCGCCGGATCCTCAGGAAGATCGCCGCCAACGAGCAGGACCAGCTGGGCGACACCACCACGCTCGCCGATCCCGCCGTGGTCGACGATCTGGTCGAGCAGCGGATGAACCGCTAGCGGCGCCGCGTGGCCGGACCCGAATCCCCGGACTGGTCTCGACGCGTCTTCGACCTTTTGGTCGAGGCGGGGGTGAGCCTGTTCGCCTACGTGCCGGACGCCGGCAACCGGGCGCTGGTCGACCTCGCCGACGCCCATAACGACACGCGGGCGGTCCTCCTTTCGAGCGAGCAGGAAGGGATCGCGCTCGCGGCCGGCGCCGATCTCGTCGGCGCGCGCGCGGTCGTCTGCATGCAGTCCTCGGGCGTCGGCAACTGTCCCAACATGCTGTCGCTGGTCAGGGGCGGCGGGTTCCCGATGCTGCTGATCGTGACCATGCGGGGCGACTACGGCGAGATGAACCCTTGGCAGTACCCGATGGGACAGGCGGTCGGGCCGGTGCTGGAGGCGATGGGAGTCCTGACCTACCGGGTCGACGCCGACGCCGATCTCGAACCGGCGGCGCAGGCGGCGGTCGATGCGGCGTGGCGCGGCGGCCAGGGCGTCGCCCTCGTGCTGTCGCAGAAATTCCTCGGCGCCAAGCCGTTCTGAGGGGACGGGGGGCCGTGACCGAACCGATGCTCGACCGCAGGGAAGTCCTGGGCGCGCTGTTCCCCGATCCGGGCGCATACCTGATGGTCGCGGGGCTCGCCGGCTCGGCGCGCGACGCGGCGGCGCTGACCGGCGAGGCGGACACGCTGTTCGCCTTCGGCGGCGCGATGGGCGGGGCGGTGCCGATGGGTCTCGGGATGGCGCTCGCGGCGCCCGACCGGAAGGTCGCCGTCGTCACGGGGGACGGGGAGCTGCTGATGAACGCGGGCGCGCTCGCCTCCGTCGCCTCGACGATGCCGGAGAACCTCTCGATCGTCTGCATCGACAACGGCCGCCACGGCGAGACCGGCGGACAGCTCGGCCACACCGCGCGGCGCACCGACCTCGCCGGGATGGCCGAGGGCGCGGGACTGCCTTCGGCGATGACCGTCAGCGACGCCGCCGGGCTCGGCGAGGCCGCGGCGTTCCTGGAAGAAGCCCCCGGACCCCGCTTCGTCTGCGTGCGCGTCGCGCCCGGCCCGCCGGCCGAGTACAAGCGCAACTGGGACCCCGCCGAGTGCCGCCTCCGCTTCCGCCGGGCCTGGCGCGAGTCGCGCACCGCCCGCCGGGGGTAGGCGACATGGCCTGCGGCGGCGGAAGCCTCCCCGACGACATACGCGACGCGCTCGGGCGGCTGGGCCTCGCGGAAGAGGGCACGCATATCCGGGCGACCGCGCTGCCCGGCGGGGTATCGTCGGACATCTGGAAGGTCGAGACCGGCGCCCGCACCGTCTGCGTCAAGCGCGCGCTCGCCCGGCTCAAGGTCGCCGCCGACTGGCAGGTGCCGGTCGGCCGCAACGCCTTCGAGGCCGCCTGGATCGAGACCGCCGGCAGAATCGTCCCGGACGCGGTGCCGCGCCTGCTCGGGCATGACGCGGAGGCCGGTCTGATCGCGATGGACTATCTCGACCCGGGCGAATTCCACCCGTGGAAGGAGAAGCTGCGCCGGGGCCGGGCCGAGGCCGACGACGCGCGGGGCGTCGCCGCGGCGCTCGCCGCGATACACGCCGCCACCGCCGGGCGCGACGACATCGCGCGGCGCTTCGCGTCGGACGCCATATTCCACGCCATCCGCCTCGAGCCCTATCTGGAAACCGTCGCGCGCGCCCATCCCGACCTCGCCCCGGCGCTGAACGGGATCGTGGAACGGACGGCTGCGACGCGGCTCGCCCTGGTCCACGGCGACGTGAGCCCCAAGAACATCCTGATCGGGCGCAAGGGGCCGGTGTTCCTCGACGCCGAGTGCGCGTGGTACGGCGATCCCGCCTTCGATCTCGCCTTCTGCCTCAACCACCTGCTGCTCAAATGCCTGTGGACGCCGGAGGCCGCGACGGGGTTCCTGGACTGCTTCGACGTTCTGGCGGAAACCTATCTCGCCGGCGTCGCGTGGGAGCCCCCGGAAGCGCTGGAATCCCGCGCGGCGCCTCTTCTCGCCGGGCTGTTCCTCGCCCGCATCGACGGCAAGTCGCCGGTCGAGTACGTGACGGAGGAGACCGACAAGGACCGCGTCCGCCGCGTCGCGCGCGCGCTGCTCGAAGAACCGGCGGGCCGGCTGGACAGGGTCCGCGCGGCGTGGTCGGCGGAGATCGGCCCGTGAGCGCGACGACGATCCTCTCGGTGCATGGCCGCCGCGTCTGGGATTCGCGGGCGCGGCCGACCGTGGAGGTCGAGGTCGCGCTTGCGGGCGGCGCGCGCGGCCGGGCGATCGCGCCCGCCGGCGCCTCGCGGGGAAGCGGCGAGGCGGCGGACCTCCGGGACGGCGGGGACGCGTTCGGCGGGTACGGGGTGGACCGCGCCGTCGCCGCGGTGAACGGCGAGATCGCCGCCGCGCTCGCAGGTCTCGACGCCCGCGACCGGGAAGGGGCTGACCGGCGCCTGATCGGGCTCGACGGCACGGCGGACAAGTCCCGGCTCGGCGGCAACGCCCTGGTCGCCGCGTCGATGGCGGTCGCCCACGCCGCCGCCGCCGCCGAAGGCGTGCCGCTCTGGCGCCATCTGGCGGGCGACGCCGAACCGGTCATGCCGCTGCCCGAGATCCAGATCTTCGGCGGCGGCGCGCATGCCGCGCGGCGTGTCGACATCCAGGACTTCATGGTCGTCGCGGTCGGCGCTTCGGACTACGGCGAAGCGCTCGACTGGACGGCGGAGGTCTACCGCGCGGCGGGCGCGATCATGGCGGAGCGCGGCCTTCTCGCCGGCACCGCCGACGAGGGCGGGTTCTGGCCGGCCTTCGACGGCAACGGGCAGGCGCTGGAGACGCTCGTCGAAGCGATCGAGCGCGCCGGGCTGACGCCGGGCGGACAGGTCGCCATATCCCTCGACGTCGCCGCGTCCGAGTTCGGCGCACGCGACCGCTACCGCCTCGCGCGCGACGGCAAAACGCTCGACACCGAAGGGATGTGCGAATTGCTGGGCGGCTGGATCGAGCGTTTTCCCATCGTCTCCGTCGAGGACCCGCTGGCGGAGGACGATCTCGACGGGCTCGCCGCCTTCACGCGGGCTTATGGCGCGCGCGTCCAGATCGTCGGCGACGACGCGCTGGTGAGCGACGCGGCCCGCGTAAACCGAGCGGCGGCGGCCGGCGCCTGCAACGCGGTCCTGTTGAAGCCGAACCAGGCGGGCACGCTCACCGAATGCGGGGACGCGCTGGAGGCGGCGCGCGCGGCGGGCTACGGCGCCATCGTCTCGGCGCGCTCGGGCGAGACCGAGGACGTGACCGTGGTCCATCTCGCGGTGGGCTGGGGCGCCGGACAGATCAAGGTGGGCTCGATCGCCCACGGCGAACGCACGGCGAAGTGGAACGAGGGGCTGCGGATCGCGGAGACCCTGCCGCACGGCGGCCGGCTGCCGCCGCGCTCGGCGTTCCCGTGGGGCGCGTGATGCGGGTGGTCTTCCACTACGACACCGGCCCGGCGCTCGCCCGGCGGCTGGCGGAGGTCGCGGGCGGCGGGATCGGGATCGCCGCGTGCGGTGAGGCCGACGACGAGCGATTCCGGGGGCTGATGGCGGACGCCGACGTGCTCTGGCACGTGCTGCGCCCGGTCTCCGCCGCCGACATCGGGGCCGCGCCCCGGCTGCGGCTGATCCAGAAGATCGGAGTCGGCGTGAACACCATCGACCTCGACGCGGCCCGCGCCCGCGGCGTCCGGGTGTGCAACATGCCGGGGACCAACACCCCGGCGGTGGCCGAGATGACGCTCGCCCTGATGCTGTCGGCGATGCGCCAGCTCCCGGCGTTCGGGTGCGCGGCGCGGGACGGCAAAGGCTGGGCGATGGACCCCGCGATACAGGACCGGCTCGGCGAGATCGGCGGGCGGACCGTCGGCCTTGTCGGCTTCGGCGCGGTGCCGCGGGCGCTCGCCCCGGTGCTGAAGGCGCTGGGCGCGCGCCTCCTCTACACCGCCCGCGCGCCGAAACCGGAGGCCGCCGGCCTCGCCGAATGGCGGACGCTGCCCGCGCTGCTGGAGGAGTCCGACATCGTCTCGCTCCACGTCCCGGAGACGCCGGAGACCGTCGGCATGATCGACGAAGCCGCGCTCGCCCGCATGAGACCGGCCGCGGTCCTGGTCAACACCGCGCGCGGCAGCCTGGTCGACGAAGCGGCGTTGGCCAAGGCCCTTTCGAGCGGGCGGCTCCGGGCGGCCGGACTCGACGTCTTCGCGCGCGAGCCGGCGACGCCCGACAATCCGCTGCTCGCTCTCGACAACGTCGCGCTCGCACCGCACGTCGCCTGGCTGACCATGGACACCATCGAGCGCAGCCTCGAAGTCGCGCTCGACAACTGCCGCCGGCTGGCCGCGGGGGAGCCCTTGCGCTTTCGGGTGGTGTGACATAGCGGTTGGACAGGTGCAGGCGTCCTCCGCCACGGCCCCTTTTGTCGTCATGCCCGAACTTGTTCCGGGCATCCACGTCTTGCGACATCGCGGTGCGGGCCGGGCACGGGCGAGGCGGCGGGGGAACGTGGATGCCCGGAACAAGTCCGGGCATGACGAAGGGGAGCGGTCGGGCTGCACCGATCGGCCGGGTCCCCGTTGCCCGACGCCCGAACCGGCGAACTCAGAAATCGATGCAGCGGCCGTCCTTTTCCCAGTCCCAGTAACGGGTCGGGTCCGGGCCCTTGCGGCCGCCGATCTCGGGGACGGTTTCGGGGTCGGGGCGGGTATTCCCGCGGCCCTCTTTCACGGTCTTGCCGGTGGACTCGGGCGGGGTCTTGGGGTCTGTTGCGGCCATCCCGGCACTATGCCCGGCGCGCGCCGGGCCGCCAACCCAGCAATGCGGACCGGCGATGGGCGGCACGGACTCCACCCGGCGACAGAGACCGCGCGAGGTCGCGCACGCGCTGCTCGACTCCGTGCTCGGGGACCGTCGGGCACTCGATGAAGCACTCGCGGACTCCGCCCATTTCGCGGCGCTTTCGCAACGAGACCGGGCGCTGGTCCGGCATCTGACGGCGACGACGCTGCGCCGCCTCGGCCAGATCGACGCGCTGCTCGCGGACTTCATCGAGCGCCCCCTGCCGGTGCGTGCGGCTTCGGCGCGGAACGCGCTCAGGCTCGGCGCTGCCGACATCCTGTTCCTGCGCACGCCGGCGCACGCGGCGGTCAACGAGGCGGTGGGCTTGCTGCGCCGGCCCGCGGCGCGGCGTTATCGCGGGCTCGCCAACGCCGTCCTCCGCCGCCTCGCGCGCGAGGGCGCCGCGCTGCCGGAGGGCGGCGACGCGGCGCGGCTCAACACGCCTGACTGGCTCTGGCGGAGCTGGGTGGATGCGTACGGCACCGACACGGCGCGCGCGGTGGCCGAGGCCCACCTGGCCGAGCCACCGCTCGACATCACCGCCACGTCGGAGCCCGGTGAATGGGCGCGCCGGCTCGAGGCGGCGTTGCTGCCGACCGGCAGCCTCAGGCGCGCACCGGCCCGAGTGGAGAGCCTTCCGGGATTCCGCGACGGCGGCTGGTGGGTGCAGGACGCAGCGGCGGCGCTGCCCGCCCGCGTGCTGCTCGCGGGTCTGGGGGCGCCGCGCGTGGCCGATCTCTGCGCCGCGCCCGGCGGCAAGACGGCGCAGCTCGCGGCGTCGGGAACGCGGGTCACGGCGCTCGACATCTCGCCCGCGCGTCTCGAACGGCTCAGGGAAAACCTGGCTCGACTGCGGCTGTCGGCGGAACTCGTGGAGGCGGACCTTCTCGGCTGGACGCCGGCGGAACCCTTCGATGCGGTGCTGCTGGACGCACCCTGCTCGGGCACCGGGACGATCCGGCGACATCCCGACATCGCCCGCAACAAGACGGCGGACGACGTGGCGCGGATGGCATCGCTCCAGCGCGCGCTGCTCGATGCGGCGGCGAAGGCGGTGCGGCTGGGCGGACGGCTGGTCTATGCCGTCTGCTCGCTGCAGCCCGAGGAAGGACCGGCGGCGGTGGCGGCGTTCCTCGCCGGCGCGCCCGGCTTCCGCCGGCGTCCCGTCGGGGCGGACGAAGTCGACGGGATCGGACCTTTCCTGACCCCGGAAGGCGATATCCGGACGCTTCCCTGCCATCTCGCGGAGCGCGGCGGAATTGACGGATTCTATGTCTGCCGACTGGAACGCCGCGGCTTCGGCGCATCCAGGGCGTAATCTGTTGCCGCGACTCTGTGAAGCTGATACCAAGGCCGGGTGCCCCGGGCTCTCAGAATTGCGCCGTCCATCCTCTCGGCTGACTTCGCGAGGCTGGGCGCGGAGTTGCGCGCCGTCACCGAGGCCGGCGCCGACCTGATCCATATCGACGTCATGGACGGGCATTTCGTGCCCAACATCACCATCGGTCCGGGCGTCGTGAAGGCGCTGAAGCCGCATTCGGGCCTGCCCTTCGACGTCCACCTGATGATCGCGCCGGCGGACCCCTTCATTCCGCAATTCGCCGCCGCCGGCGCCGACATAGTCACCGTCCACGCCGAGGCGGGACCGCATCTCCACCGGAGCCTCGCCCTGATCCGGGACCGGGGCTGCGGGGCCGGGGTCTCGCTCAACCCCTCGACCCCGGCAGAGGCGGTCGTTCCCGTGCTCGACGCGGTCGACCTGGTGCTGGTGATGAGCGTCAACCCGGGCTTCGCCGGACAGTCCTTCATCGACAGCCAGCTCGACAAGCTGGCCCGGCTCCGCCGGATGATCGACGACAGCGGGCGCGACATCGCGCTCGAGGTGGATGGAGGCATCAACGCCGAGACCGGCAGACGCGCGGCCGAGGCGGGAGCCGACATCCTGGTCGCCGGCACGGCCGCGTTCGCCGGCGGCGAGGAGGCGTATGCGGAAAACATCCTCCGGCTCCGCGGCCATGCCTGACGGCGGCACGGCCCCGGCGCGGTCCGCCGACGCCCGCCCGGTGCGCAGGCTGCCGCGCAACCCGATCAGGCTGGCGCTCTACCGGCTCGACCGCCTGTCCTTCCGGCGCGTCGGCTATGCCGTCGCGACGCTCTGGTTCAACGGGCTGTTCTATCGCCGCACGCTCGGCGGCCGCTACGGTCGGGGACTCGCCCACGCCCCGCAGGAAGTCTGGCTGGGCGACGCGCGGCGCGGTTCCGCCTTTCTGAAGAAGGAGTACGTCTTCGCCGGACACGCGGAGTCCGACCCCCGCAACCTCTGGCGGAACAAGAGCGCGCCCCAGGCTTGGCAAGCCGCGCTGCACGGGTTCGACTGGCTGCGCGACCTCCGCGCCGTGGGGGGCAGGGCGGCGCGCGATCACGGGCGGGCGATGATCGTGGACTGGCTCGAAAGGGAGGACCGCTGGCATCCGCTGAGCTGGCGGCCCGACGTCATCGCCGAACGGCTTACCAACTGGCTGATGGCCGCCGAACACTTCTACCCGGTCGACGAGCCGCTCGACGCAAAGCCGTTCCTCGGCAGCCTGATCCGCCAGTCCAGACATCTGGGTCGCGTGGTCGGCCTGCTCGATCCAGGAACCGAAAGGCTGAGGGCACTGTGCGCGCTGGCGCTGACCGGGGTGTGCATACCGGCCCAGGCGCGCAGCCTGCCGCAGTGGCTCGACATGTTGAGCGCGGAGTCGGTGGCCCAGATCGGAATCGACGGTGTCCATGTCACCCGAAGCCCGACGATGCAGCTTCTCCTCCTGCGGCGCCTGGTCGAGCTCAACGGGGTGCTCCGCGACGCGGGGATCGACACGCCCCAACCGATAGAGGGCGCGATCCCCCGGATGGCCGCGGCTTTGCGGCAGCTGCGCCACGGCGACGGCCGGCTGTGCCTGTTCAACGACAGCGACGAGGAAGAGAACTGGCTGATCGACCTGGTGCTGAGCCGGGCGGGCTCGCCCGGGCACCACGCCGACGCACCGCCGGAGGATGCGGGCTTCCAGCGCCTCTCGACAGGCGGGACCATAGTCCTCATGGATGCGGGCCCGCCGCCGCCGCCGGGATTCGACCGCCACGCCCATGCCGGCACGCTGAGTTTCGAGATGAGCGCGGGGCGCCAGCGGATGGTGGTCAACTGCGGCGCCTATTCGGGACTGCGCGAGGATTGGCGTTTCGCCCAGCGCGCGACCGCCGCCCATTCGACCGTCACGATCGACGACTACAACTCCGCCGACGTCCTGAACGCCGAAATGATCGGGTCCCGCCCCCGGATCGCGGGGGTGGACCGGCACGAAGCCGACGGCAATCTCTGGCTCGACGCCACGATGGAGGATTACGGCGGTATTTCCGGGCTGAGCCATCAACGCAGGCTTTACCTGACGGCGGACGGCGCGAATCTCCGCGGCGAGGACACACTCGCGGGCAAGCGTCCGCACCGCTTCGTCGCGCGCTTCCATCTGCACCCGTCCGTCACCGCATCGCTCGCGCAGAACGAAGAGTCGGTGTTGCTCCGGCTTCGCGACGGGGACGGCTGGCGCTTCCGGGCGGAGGGCGGTGTCGTCAGCCTCCAGGAAAGCGTTTATCTGGGCTTTCGCGGCCGACCGCGGCGGACCCTCCAGATCGTGATCACCGGTGCGAAGGGAAGCGGCGCGGCAACCCTCAAATGGGCGTTCGTCCGCATCGGCGGCTGAGCGGCGCCGTCAACCCGTCGACGCGGCGGCGGCGCGCAACCGCTCGACGACGTAGACCCGGATGGCCGAGGCGAGGCTCCCCGGCCGCGCGGCGTCGATCTCGCCGATCAGCGCGGACGGGGACAGGCCCCGCGAGGCGGCGATCGCATCGAGCTGGTCCCAAAACACGGGTTCGAGCGCAACGCTCGTCCGGTGGCCCGAAACCGTCAGCGTGCGTCGTCGCAGTGTTGTTTCGCAGATTGTCTGAGGTCGGATTTGCCGGATTATTTCGCGTCCTG
>JAPPIT010000111.1 GCA_028820505.1 Defluviicoccus sp. | reverse complement strand
GCACCGCCTTCGGCGGCTCGTGGAAGGACAACGCGAAGTGGATGCTGCTGTTCGTCGCCGTCTGGGGCGCGATGATCGTGCCCAAGGCGACGGTCAGGGTGGTGGACCGGCTCGATCCGGCGCTGGCCCCGGCGGTGGTGGCGAACGTCCCCATCGGGCTGGCGCTGTTCGCGTCGATCACCAGCCAGGTCGGCGACGGTCTGACGCGCCTCACCGAACAGGCCTTCGCGCTTCCCAACGATCTCGCCTACCGCCGCCACGGGCTGATCTTCGGGGCGCGGCTGGCCGGCAAGGCGACGCGGCTCGAAGTGACCGACGCGGTGTTCGCGAGGAACATCCGCAACTATGCCCGGCAGTGCGTGTTCCCGGCCCTGCTGCTGGGCCATGTCTCGGCGGACGATCTCCGGGAGTCGACGGACATCTGGCGGCTGGTCACCGCCACCGGCACGCCCTCGGCCGGGGCCTCGCCCGCGCGCATGGTCGAGTTCGCCACGCGGCAGGCGGCCTCGGGCACGGGCGCCACGACGGTCGACAGGACCATCGTCACCTGCCGCGACGCGGCGGGCCGGCTCAATGGGCAGTGGAACGCCGAGATCCAGCGCGCCGGCACCGTGTTCGGCAGGCGCATCTTCCCCGACGCCCGGACCGAAGCCTTGGCAAGAGCGGAACTCCTCGCCGCGCTGCCCGCCGCGCACGACTTCCTCATCGGCGCCTCGCGCTCGGCGGCCGAGATCATGCGCCAGCAGATGGTGCTGAACGCCGTCCACGACGCCGGCGAGCAATGGGCGGCGGAGGCCGGCAACGCCGCCGCCTTGCGGGCCTATACGCAAGCCCGGGCCGAGGCGCAGACCGTCTCGGCGTATAGGGCCATCGGCAGGCAGGCCGAGACCTGGGTGCCGCTCTTGAGGATCGTCTTCGAGTGCCTCTATGTCGGCGCCTTCCCGATGGCGGTGCTGCTGATGCTGACGCCCGCGGGGGCGGCGATATTCCGCTCCTACGTCACCGGGCTCGTCTGGCTCCAGAGCTGGGGGCCGCTCTACGCCGTGCTGCACCGGATCAGCATGGGCGAGGCGGCGGAGCGCATGAGCGCCGCCGCCATGATGCCGAACGGCGATATCGGCATCTCGCTGGTGGCGCAGGCGGGGATCCGGGCCGTCGCCGCCGACGTGGCGGTGATGTCGGGCTATCTCTCCATGTCGGTGCCGTTCCTCGCCGCCGCGCTGGCCTACGGGCTGTCGAAAGCCACGGTGCTCGCGACCTCGGTGCTGGCGGTGGGCCAGGACGCGGCCTCCTCGGCCGCGCACGAGGGCACGACCGGCAATCTCTCGCTCGCCAACACGGGTTACGACACGCATCGGTTCGCCACCCTGGAGGGGCGCCAGATCCGCACCTCCGCCCATGTCGATACCGACCGCTACACCGGCTATGCGCCCGCCGGCGCGGGCGTCACGGTGACCGGCGACGGCACCGTCGTCGCCGACGCGGGACAGGCCACCAGCCGCATCCCGGCCGCCACCGTAAAGCTGTCGGAGGCGCTCGCGACCCGGTTCGAGCAGCGCGCCGACCATTCCCGCTCGCTCTCGCGCCACTGGTCGGCCGAGGCGGGCATGGCGCGCAACGCCGCCGTCACCGACGCCACCGCGCTTATCGATCGCTACAGCCACGACGTCTCGACCGGGGAGGCTTATGCCAAGGGCGTGACCGAGAGCGAGAGCAGCCAGGCGCAGCGGCTCGACTCCCATGTCGAGAAGATGGCGGAGACGGCGGGGATCACCAAGGATCAGGCGGCCATCCTCACCGGTGAGGCACGGCTCGGCGGCGGCTTCAACAAGATCGTGAAGATCGGCGCCGACGGCGCGGTTCGCTGGCGCGGCCAGACCATGGAGCGGGACTCCTGGGACCGTATGCGGGAATATGCCGGGAGCCACCAGGTGCTCGATCTCTGGTCCCGCGTCTCAGAGGCCTCGCAGCGGTATTCCACGCAGACCGGCGATTCCGAACTCGCGAGCCTCGACGAAAGCCTCTCGGCCAACCTGACGCGCATGCGCTCGTTCCAGGAGCGGGCGTCTCTGGCGCGTCAGGAGTCCGAGAGCTGGTCGGAGCAGGCGGCGCAGGTGCGCTCCGACGCGCAGGCCATCGAGCGCGAGCTGGGCCAGCCCTTCTTCGCCTGGCTCGCGGAGCGGACGGGCACGGACGGGCGTGCGATCGGTGCTGCCGGCGCCATGCGCATCGCATCGCCGCAGACACCGGAAGATGCCGAACAGCTGCGCGAACAGGCCGCCGCCTTCATCGCGGAGAAGTTCCCGGCGCCCGAGGGACCGGATCCCTCCACTGTCGGCGACGCGGCGGAATACGGCGCCGCCACCGGCGAACTGCGCGACGCCTACGGCCGCGAGACCGCCGCGGCCTACGGAGGCTGGTCGGCGGGGGTCAGGGATCGCGCTCGGGATGCGGGTGCGCCCCGTGCGGGCGAGGTGCCGGCAGAGGCGTTGACCGAACGCGCGGAAACCAGGACCGACCTGATCGTCAAGGGCGCGGCCCGCGAGGCGCAACAAAGCGTCGCCAGGGACGAGGCGGCGGAGGGCCGGGCCGGGGTAGAGGCCGAAAGAAACAAGCCCTTCGAGCAGCACGCCACCGAGAACCTGCCCTTCATCGGCGGCTGGCTCGCCGGCAAGCTGTTCGGCTCCGCGAAGAACGAGGCGCCGGACGGGGCCGGGGAAGGACGCCGGACGATCCCGACGCCGGACTTCGGAAACCAGTCGCCGTGACGCGGGTCCCGGACCCAGTCCCCGCACATCGTGGGGTCGAGCGCGTCTCAGCGGAGATGGTCGTCGTCGCGCAGCAACCGTTCTTCCATGTCGGCGAGATACTGGTAGCGGCCGGTGCGCGACGACCACTCGTCCAGGTCCCCGTCGTCGTGGGAAAAGTCGTAATCGGCGAACGCCGACCAGTCGCCGTGGACGAAGCCGCGCCGGAGCGCCAAGGCGAGCGAGGACGGCACGGTCCAGAGGACGGCGACGAGCCAGGCCGCACCGGCGGCGTTCATGTCGAGCCCGAACGCGGCGGCGACAACCGTCCAGAACGCGGCGACGGCGAAGCCGCCGAGCACGAAGGCGCGTTCGGCCCATGTCGAGCGCGGCCTCGAAGCCGTGCCCGCATTGCCGTTTCGTGTTCCTGCCATGTTCATACCCTCCGATCATACCGTCCGGGCGGCGAAAGGGAATCCCCGGCGCCGCTTCGGTCGATCCGGCCGGGCCCGGTGGGGATGGCTCCCTCCGGCCCCGCCGTCTTCGCCCCTTCCCCCGCCCGCCTCCACCTCCTCGCGGCGCGGCCCGCGATGCGGCCCAGGGCGCGGCGATGATCCGGGGCATCGGCGGCTCGACGCTGCGGGGCGGCCAGACCGTCTTCCACGGCATCCGCATGTGGGGCCAGCTGTTCCAGGCCGCCATGCTGTTCGCCGCCTTCACCACCGTCGCCGTGCCGGCCTGGAACCTGTGGCGCTCGACCTCGGGCGCGGAGTGGTACGCCGCCGGCATGGCGACGCTGGCGGAGACCAAGCTCGCGCTCGGCTACGACCCGGACTCGGGCCAGGATATCCGCTTCGCCGACGGCACCCGCCGCGCGCTCGCCATAAGGGACATCGCCGTCTCGGTCCCGGCCTTGCAGGCGCGCGGGCGCATCCTGGACGAGCTGCTGGCGAGCGCCTGGCTCGGCTTCAAGGCCGGCGGCGGCATGATCGGGCTGTTCCTGGCCGTCTTCTGGTATCGGGGCGTCCAGCTCGGGCGCCAGAAGCGCATCCGGGGCGCCGAGATGGTAAGCGCGGGGGAGCTGCGCCGCCGGGTGCGCCCGCTGCACCTGCGCCTGCTCGACCGCGCGCCGGGCGGCAAGCGGCTCCGGCCCTACCGCATCGCCGGCATTCCCTATCCGGAGCGGACCGAGACCCAGCACACGATCGTCTCGGGCACCACGGGCTCGGGCAAGACCGTGCTGATCTCCGACCTGGTGGCCCAGATCAGGGAACGCGGCGAGCGCTGCGTGATCTACGACAAGATGGGGAGCTACACCGCGACCTTCCTCGATCCGGCCCGCGACGTGCTGATGAACCCGCTCGACGCCAGGGCGCCCCGATGGTCGCCCTTCCTGGAGGCGCGGGGTCCGCGCGATTTCGACATGATGGCCGCGGCGCTGATCCCGCAGCAGAAGGACACGGTGGACCCGTTCTGGGTGACGGCGGCGCGGCAGCTCTTCGCCAACGGCGCGGGCGTGCTGCGCGAGAAGGGGGTGAAGGACAACCGGGTCCTGGTCGACCACCTGCTCAAGACCGACCTCACCGCGCTTGCCCAGGCGATGGAGGGTACGGTCGCGCAGTCCATCGTCGATCCCGAGAACCCCAAGACCGCGCTCAGCGTGCGCGCCATGCTGACCGCCAATCTCGCCGCCTTCGAGTTCCTGCCCGACGAGGGCCAGCCCTTCTCGATCCGGGAGTGGGTCTCGGACGAGGACCGGCAGGGCTTCCTGTTCCTCACGTCCAGGGGCGACCAGCACGCGTCCCTGCGCGGGCTGATCTCGACCTGGCTTGAGATCGCGGTCAACGCCATGCTGTCGCTGGCCCAGGACGACGGGCGGCGCATCTGGGTGATCCTCGACGAGCTGCCCACCTTGCACCAGGTGCCCTCGCTCCAGCCCGGCCTCGCCGAGTCGCGCCAGTTCGGCGGCTGCTTCGTGCTCGGGGTCCAGGTCGCCTCGGCGCTGCGCGACCTCTACGGCAGGAACGGCGCCGAGACCATCTCGGGGCTCTGCGGCACCCGCGTGGTGCTGGCCGCGCCGGACCGGGACACGGCGCAGTGGTCGGCCGACAGCCTCGGGCGCAGCGAGGTCGAGGAGATATCCGAGGGCTATTCCTACGGCGCCAACACCATCCGCGACGGGGTGAGCCTGACGCCGCGCCGCGAGCTCAGGGCGCTCGCGCTCCCTTCCGAGATCATGCGGCTGCCCAACCTGGAGGGCTATCTCAAGTTCCCCGGCCCCTTCCCGGTCGCCTCGATCCGCCTGAAATACGTCGCCCGGCCGAAAGCCGCCGAGCGGTTTGTGCCGCGCGGGGAAGACGGGGCCGGGCCGCCCGACCGCGCGGAGGATGCGGATATCGCGGCGCCGGCTCCTGCCGCCGAACCCGGCGGCGATGACGGCATCGCGATCCCGGCGCTTCAGGGCGGAGCGGACGCGGCCCCGGGAAAGCCGTCGCCCGCGCCGGAAGACGCGCCCGGCCACGGCCTGCTTCAGGGCGAGTTGGACCTGGTTCCGTTGCCGGGAGAGGCGGAAAGGAGCGTCGCATCGTCATGCAGCGATGCCGGGGCCGATGCGGCCGCCGGTGACGGGAACGGCAATGGCAAGGACGAGGAGTCCGGGACAGGGAATGCGCCGGGAGAGCCCGCAACCCCGAAGGGGGACACGGGGCCGGTTCTCCCTGCGGGCGACGTCGGCGAGGCAGCCGATGAACCGTCGGCGGCAATCGGCGATCCGCGGAAGACAGACGACTATACGGCGTCACCGAAGCCCGATGAAACTGCCGTCCCTGCCGACAAGATCGGCGAGGCGGGGGCCGGATCGGAGCCGGGAGAAGGCGCCGGCGCCGGCGAGGGCGCCGGGTCGAAGAAGGGCGCCGCACGGCCCGAGTGGTTCTGACCCGTGCTGTCGATCGGCGTACTCGCCTCGGCCTCGCAGGGCGCGTCCTATTACGAGCGCGACGGCTATTACGCCAGGGACGATCCCGAGCACCGCGAGGCCAGCGCCTGGGCCGGCAGGGGCGCGGAAGAGCTCGGACTCACGGGCCCGGTCGATCCCGAGACCTTCCGCGCCGTCCTCGAAGGCAAGGTGCCGGACGGTTCCGGACGACAGCTCGGCAAGCGGGGCAAGGACGGCGAGATCCTCCACCGTCCCGGCCGCGACCTGACCTTCAGCGCGCCCAAGTCCGTCTCCATCGAGGCGCTGGTCGGCGGCGACGACCGCATCGTCGAGGCGCATGACCGCGCCGTCGCGGCGACGCTGGCCTGGGTCGAGAAGAACGCCGCCCAGACCCGCATGAAGGATCCCGAGACCGACGCCATGGCGCGGGTCGGCAACCAGAAGATCGTCGCCGGAACCTTCCGGCACGACACGTCAAGGAACCTCGATCCCCAGCTGCACACTCATGCCGTGCTGGCCAACATGGTCAGGGGCGAGGATGGCAAGTGGCGCACCATGGTCAATGACGGCCTCTACGCGAGGCAGAAGCTGATCGGCATGCTCTACCGCAACGAACTTGCGGCCGGTCTCGCGAAGCTCGGCTACGACATCGAGAAGACCCATGCCGACGGGCGTTTCGAGATCGCCGGCGTGCCGAGGGAGGCCATCGCGGCCTTCTCGACCCGCCGGGCCGAGATCGAGGCGGCGATGGAGGCGCGCGGTCTGGGCGTGTCGGCCGACAATCCGCGCCTTGCCGAGCGGGCGGCGCTGATGACGCGCGCGGCCAAGCGCGACATCGACCGCCGGGAGCTGCGCGGCGTCTGGCGGCACCATGCCGCCGATCTCGGCTTCGACGCGCCCGGACTGGTCGTCGAGGCGGTGGAAAAATCCGTCTCGCCGGAGAGGCTCGCGACGCCGGAACCCCCGATCGGGCCGGACCGGGAGCGGACAACAGCGGCGGAGCCGGCTCCGCCGCCGGAGCAGGAAGCACGGCGGGCGCCACGGACGCCGCTGGAACCGGGTGTAGCGCAGCATGGTTCGGGCGGTTCGAGCAAGGTTTCCGGCGCAACCCGGCAGGCGGAACTGCCGCTCGACGGGCCGGGCGGGACGCCAGACCGCGATGCGGCCGCCGACGCCGCGCCGCCGTCGCCTGCGGCGGAGGCGGTGGCCTGGGCGCTGGCACACCTCTCCGAGCGCCAGGCGGTATTCCCGCGCGCCGACCTCTATGCCGCCGCGCTCGCCCATGCCCCGGGCGCGGTCGCGATCGACGAGGCCGAACGGGAAGTGGCCGCCCTCGAGAAAGCCGGAACCCTGCACGGCGTGGACCTGCCGGGCGCGGAGGACTCGCTCGCCACCGAGCGCACCGTGGCCGAGGAACGCGAGACCGTGACGCTGATGCAGGCCGGCGAGGGCCGCGGCCGGGCGCCGATGCGCGGCTGGCAGGTGCAGGGGCATCTCAGCCGCGGACCGCTGACGGCCGGGCAGAAGGACGCCGTGAAGCTGATCCTGTCGGCGAAGGACCGGACGGTGGGCGTGCAGGGCTACGCCGGCACCGGGAAGACGACGATGCTGAACCGTGCCCGTGCGCTCGCGGAGAAGAAGGGCTGGCGCATGACGGGGCTCGCGCCCTCGGCCTCGGCGGCCGAGACGCTGGCGACGGAGGCCGGGATTGCGACCGAAACCCTCCAGCGCTTCCTCGCCCGCAACGCCGGCGTGGCCGAGGGCAGGCTCACCAGGAAGGGCGCGAGGGAGATGCGTGCAGCGTTCACGAAGACGATCCTCGTGGTCGACGAGGGCTCGCTCGCCTCCACCGTGCAGACACGGGACCTGCTCCGGATCGCGGGCGAGCTCCGCATCCCGCGCGTGGTGCTGGTGGGCGATGCGAAGCAGCTCGACGCGGTCGATGCCGGCAAGCCCTTCGCCCAGCTCCAGGCCGCCGGCATGAAGACCGCCACCATGGACGAGATCATGCGCCAGCGCGATCCGGCGCTGAAGGAAGCGGTCGAGGCGAGTCTGAAGGGCGACATCGCGCGCGCCTTCGAGAAGCTCGGAGATAATGTCGCCGAAGTGAAGCCCGACAATCTCGCCGGCGCGGTCGCCGCACGATGGCTGCGGCTCTCGAACGAGAACCGTGAAAACACCGGGGTGATGGCGCCCTCGCACGAGCTCCGCCGGCAGATCAACGGCCATATCCGCGAGCGCCTCGCCCGCGAGGGCCGCCTGCACGGCCCTGCCATGGAGTCCGAACGGCTGGTCTCGAAGGGTTACACCAACGCGGAGAAGGCGCTTGCGGCGAACTACAGCCCCGGCGACGTGGTGGCCTTCCACCGCCCCTACAAGCGGATCGGCGTCGAGAAGGGCGACGAGCGCACAGTGATGGGCGTCGATCACAAGCGGCGCGAGGTGCTGCTCGACGACGGCAAGGGCGGCCGCACCTCCTGGAAGCCACGCGAGATCGGCGGGCGACGGGGCGGCAGCGAAGTCTACAAGGTGGAGGAGATCGAGCTTCGGGCCGGCGATCGCGTCCGCTGGACCCGCAACGATACCGGGCTCGGCCTCGTCAACAGCCGCACGGCGGAAGTGCTGAAGGTCGCGAACGGGCGGGTGGCCTTCCGCCTGGAGGACGGCAAGACCCTCGAACTCGGCAGGGACGATCCGCAGCTGCGCCATCTCGACCATGCCTGGGCCTCGACCGTCCACGCCTTCCAGGGCCGCACGGTGGACAACGTCATCGCCGTGATGGAATCCCGGCACCGGCATCTGACGACGCAGAAGAGCTTCTATGTCGAGATCTCCCGCGCCCGCGACCGGGCCGAGCTGGTCACCGACGACGCGAAGGCGCTGCGCGAGCAGCTGGAGGCGGTCACCGGCGAGCGCATCGCGGCGCTCGAAGCCATCGGCGAGACGGCGCGCGGGGAGCCCGGCAAGGCGGCCGGGACCGACCGTGCGGAGGGTCCGCAGCGCGAACGGGAACCGGAAACGGCAGCCGGCAAGGAGCGGGATCACCCTGCGACTGCCGCGAAGGACCGGGGAAAGACCGCGCCCGACGGTCTGCCGCGCCCGGAACGCGGCGCCGGCGAGGGCCTCGGCAAGGCGCGGCAGCCCGCGAAATCCCCCGCGAAAGCGCCCGAACCTCTATCGCGCGGACGCGACCGGGGCGACATGGACCTCGGAATGTGACGCGGGTGCCGCGCTTGCCGACCGTGCGACGACGAGATTGATGAAGGAGACCGGGTGAAATGGACAGCGAAATCCGTGAAGCCGAAGCGATCGGGGCCGGGAAAATCGAGAAGCGCAACCCGCATTCGATCCGGTTCCTCGACGGGGAATGGGACCGGATCGAGGCCCATGCGGACGCGCGCGGCCTGACCGGCCCCGAGTTCGTGCGTTTCGCCGCCCTCGCGGCGCTGGCCGACGAGGGCGCGGCGGGCGACCGTCTCGCCCCGCTGATCGAGACGACCTTCCGCGCGGCGCATATCATGGTCACGAAAATGCGGACCGACATGCTCGACGAGGACCGCGAGGACGAGCTCGAAGAGCTGATCGAGGGCGCGCGGGGGCAGCAGGACAAGCTGCTGGGACGGGAACCCGCCGAAGGAAGCGGCGGGGACTGACCCCGCGCATGGGACGATCCGGGCGCCGTTCATGCCGATGACGGACGAATCCGGCGGCGGCCTTGCGCGAAAAGGCGTTGGCCGCAGATCCGCCGGCCGGGCCGCGCGGGACGTCAGTAGATGCTGAACGGGAAATACCGGGCGTTGATCTTCTCGTAGGTACCGTCGGCGAGGATGGCCCGGATCGCGTCGTTCAGACGCCGGCGCAGCGCCTGGTCCTGCTTGCGCACGGCAATACCGATGCCCTCGTCGAGGCGGTAGGTGTCGCTCGCATAGGCGAAGCCCGCGCCCTCGGGGCTCCCGAGCCACTTCCAGAAGCCGAGCGCGTCGCCGAACGCCGCGTCCAGGCGGCCTTCGATCAGCGCCCGGTCGAGCGCACCCTGGCCGTCATACAGCCTTATGCCGGCGAACTTCGACCGGTTGTGCTCCAGCCAGTCCGAGGCGATCGTCGCGCGCATCGCGCCGACGGTCCGTCCCGCCGCGTCTTGCGCGTCGAAACCCGAGCCCTTCCGCGCGACGAAGCGTACCCCGCTTGAGTAGTAGCGCTCGGTGAATGCGACCAGCCGGCGGCGCTTCTCGGTGATCGACATGCTGGAGACGATGGCGTCGAACCGGCCGGCCCGTAGCGCCGGGATCAGCCCCTCCCAGTCCTGGCGGACGAACGCGCACTCGACTTTCATGCGCGCGCAGAGCGCGAGCGCGATGTCGACGTCGAAGCCCTTGAGCCGGTCTGCATCGTCGATCTCGCTGAACGGCGGATAGGAAGGGTCGACTCCGATACGGAACGTCTCCCGCGCCGCCTCATCCCCGAACGCCGGTGCGGCGGTCGCCAGCACGAGGATCAGCGCCGCAAGCCACCTTCTCATGGCAATCTCCGAGGCTCCGGTGTTGTGATCGCGCAACCTTACGTCGCCGATGCCGCCGGGGACAGCCTCGGCGACCGGCGCCCGCCGGTCATGGAGTGTCAGTCGCGAACGGTCGAAACGGGCCGGTTCTCCGGAGAATTTTCGGGCGAATCCAACAATTCTCTGGAGAACCCTCGCGCGGCAAGAGCGGTTCTCCAGAGAACCGCCGGAAAAAAGATCCCGCGATTCCAGCACCTTGGCCACGGTTCTCCAGAGAACCCGCGCGGTTCTCCGGAGAAGCGTCTCGGTCAAGCAACAATCCGGCGCCAAAAGGCGCTCAATGTCCCGCCAAGTCGTTGAAAAGGCAGGGTCTGCGCGCGCATGCGCCCTCTTACAGCGCGCTGTGTGGGGTGTGTACCCCGAGGCCGACCCCGGTCGGTCAAGGGCCAATTGCTGCTGCATTTTCCAAGGGGGAATCGACGCCGGGGAACCCGGCGGAGGGGAGCCTCCGCGGCGCTTGAGCGGCGGGGTCGGCGACACGACAGAGGGACGAAGTGTCGAGCACGGTGACGGCTGTATCGGCGGCGGGCGCTGGACCAACACGCCCGCAACTGCGGCGGCTACCGCGGAGGCCGGTGACGGCGAAGCCGGCATTGGCGACGCGCGCGATGATCGCGATGGCGACCGTGACCACGGTCACCAGCGCGGGCGCCGTGCATCGTGTCGTGCACGATGATCGGCGCAGTCGCCGACGCGCTATGCGAAGCATGCTTCGAAGGCGACGGACGGGACGGGCGATCGCGAGTCCCGTCGCGGTGTTCGTCGCGACGTTCGGCACGGCGATCATGATCGCCGGCAGCGCCGACGGCGGGAGCGCGCAGCGCGAGCGCATCGGTGCGAGCGGCAGCGAACGCACCGGCGAGCGGAGCGAGACCACGAGCGCGGCGCGAAGCGCGCGCGAGGATGGCGTGGCCGCAGCCCGATGTGCTCACGCGAAAACGGGCCGCGCCGCCACCGCCCGTTGCCGGGGATGACGGCGCGGCCCGCTTGGGCGCTGCGGTCAGGCCGCGACGCGCTGGACCGGGATGCCGAGGGTGCGCGCCTTGTCGACGAGGTTCTCGGTGATGCCGGAGCCGGGGAACGCGATGACGCCCTTCGGCAGGAGGTTGAGCAGTTCGTCGTTGCGGCGGAACGGGGCGGCGCGGCCGTGGCGATCCCAGTCCGGCTTGCAGACGATCTGGTGGACGCCGTTGCGCTCGGCCCAGCGTGCCGCGATGCGTTCGACGCCGGGACCGCCGCCGTGGACGAGCACCATGTCGGGATACTTGGCGCGCGCCTTGTCGAGCCGGGCGATCACCGCTCCCGGGTCGGCGATGTCCTTGCCGCCGGCGATGGCGACGAGGGTGCCCTGCGGCAGGTGCGCCATGGTCTCGCGGTCCTTCCTCGCGCGGATGAAGTCGCGGGCGTCGATGGCCGCCGAGGTCAGCTTGCCGGTCTGCGACGTGTGGCTGCCGTAGCGCGGACGCCAGGTCTCGCCGGTGGTGGCGCGGTAGGCTTCGGCGGCGGTGTCGCGCATGGTCTCGAAGGCGTCGCGGCGGTCGCCGAGGTTCTGCGCGCGGTCGGTCGTCAGCTCCAGCTCGCGGGACTTGATCTCGGTGCCGTCCTGCTCGCGCTGGAGGTCGCGGAGTTCGGGGCTGAGCTTGTCGACGCCGCGGTCGAGGCGCTGGGTCTGGGCGTGGAGCATGTTGACGAAGCCCCACATCAGCGGCTCGCGTTCGTCGGCGAGCTGGGTGCCGTCGGGGCAGGCGCCCTGGGCCAGGATGCGGAAGGCTTCCTCGACGGCGGCAAGCGCATCGTCCCGGTCCCAGATGTCGCGGGTGTCGAACTCGCCGCGCTCGGGGGCGGCGCCGAACAGGGCGGCGTGCTCGCAGACGGCGGCGGTTGCGGAGGCGGCGTGGCGCTCCTCGGTGTCGTCCGCGTCTACGACGACGGTCTCGGCGATGTCGAAGCCGGCGCGTGCGAAGGCCTCGGCCATGGCGGTTTCGGAGTTGAACAGGTCGGTCATTGTCGATCTCCTTACGATCGGGTTTCACGGACGGGGCCGATCCCCGTTGTGATGTCCCTTTGGGTCACGCGCGCACAGGGCAAGCACCTGGCCCTAGAAGCTCTTGGGCGGAGCTGGTGCGGAAAGTTGCCGATCTTGGTGCGGAAGATCGCGCCAGCTATCTTCACGGTCGGCGACTTTCACGGTCCGCCCTAGAGCTTCTTGGGCCAGGCCGGAGCGGAGCGGAGGACCCTTCAGGGTTGCTGGCCCGAGCACGTGTGGCACACTGGGACAGCACAGCGGGGTGGCGTATCTCTCTCCACCTGCACGGACCCCATCGGCGGTTCGGCCAGGCACGGTGTCGGAGAGGGGGCACGGCGGCGCGTCACGCATCGGACCGCTCGGCCAGCACACCCGCCGCCCATTCCGCCGCGCGGGCGATCACGTCGCCGTGGCAGGGCAGCGGCTCGCACCAGCAAGCCAGCCAGCAGCCGTCCAGTTCGGCGAGCTCCTCCAGCGTCACCTCGCCCGCCCGGATGCGGCGCCAGAGTTCGGCACGGTAGCGGGCGATGACCTCCTCGCGCGATCCGTCGCGGCCGATGTGGAACGGATTGCCCCACTTCGTGCGGCGGTCGATCAGCACGGTGCTGTTCACGACCTGCGCATACTCGAATTCCTCCCGCAGCCTCGGTTCGGTCTTCAGATTGACGATGGCGCGCATCGACTCCCTCCTCTCTCCACACGGTTCACCCGACTCCCTGCTCTTCTCTTCCTCCAGCAACGCCGGATCGGGCTCGGCAGCGGAACAGGGGCGCGAAGCGGGTGCGAAGCGTGGCGGCGCCGAACTCCACCAGGTCGTCATTGAAGTCGTTGCCGGCGGGCACGACGACGGTGGCGGCGATGCCGAGCCGCGCGCAGCGCATGGCGAGGCGTTCGGCTGCGAGCGCGCCGTCCTCGTCGTTGTCGCGCGCGATCACGAGGCGCGCGATGCCGGGCGGAGGCGCGAACGCGCCGAGGCTGCCGGCGGAGAGCGCGGCGGCCGCCGTGATCTCAGGCACGGCCGTCACCAGCGAGAGCACCGTCTCGATGCCCTCGCCGACGACGAGCGCAACGTCGTCGGCGGGCACGCCGAAGCGCACCGCGAGGCCGTAGACGCGGCCGAGCGCCTTGCGCGGCTGCGCGACGCCCGCCTTGGCGGGCGAGCGGGGATCGAGCCAGGTGCGCTGCACGCCCGTGATCGCGCCGTCGCCGGCGGTGACGGCGGCGACCAGCGCCGGCAGCCGACGCACCGAGGAGCCTTCGCGATAGCGAAGTGCGGGATGGAAGCGCAAAGCCGCAAAGCGGCAGCGCGACAGGCCCCGCGCCCGCAAATAGCGCTCTGCATGGCTACCGCCGACGGCGCGGCAGCGCCGCCACAGGCGGCGTGCGGCCTCGGTCGCGTCGTAGGGCGCAGCCTGTCCCGGACGCGATCCGGGGTCCGAGGCCCCCGGAACGCGGTCCGGGGCAGGCTCCAAGGCGAGGAAGCGCCGCGCCTCGTCGAGCGCCGCGCGCAGCGTCGGTGCGCCGATGCGATGGCGGATGAGATCGAGCAGGTCGCCGTGCTCGCCGGTCGCCGCGTCGGTGAACTTGCCCGGCGTGCCGGGTCCGCGCAGGCGGACGAAGAGCGAGCGGCCGCGAGCGCCGTCGAGGTCTCCGCAGATCCAGTAGCGCCCCTGCCGGCGGCCATTGGGGAGATAGCGCCGGCAGACCTCCTCGGCGCGCGCGGCGAGCGCCGCGGCGATGACGGCGGCGGGAGACGGATCGTGATGCATGAGCGACCTCCTTTGGGGCCCTGCGGAACGCCCGATACCGGCCGGCCTCCGCCTCCTGGCGGAGCCGGGAGGCGAGCGTCCCGAGCGAAGCGCGGGCGCGAGGTCCGGACGGCGGCGGGCCGGCAGCCCTGCGCCGGTCAGGCGCGGGGCGCATCGGCAAGTCGGCCGACCCCGATCCGGCCGGTCCAGGCGGCGGCGCGCGCAGCGGGATCGCCGTCGCGGAGCTGCTGGCGCAGTTCCATCCACAGCCGGCCCAGCACGTTCGCGCCGCGGTAGCGGTCGCCGGCCGGCTTCGCGCCCCACCAAGCGTCGCGGGTCGAGACCTCGACGATGGCGCGCTCGCCGGTCGCGGCGAGCGCGGCGTCGATGTCGGCGGCGTTCGCCTCGCGCTTCATGCGCAGCACCCAGCGCATGACGTTCACGCGCTGGGCGTTCCAGCGCGGGTCGAGGTCGGCTGTCTCGCCGCGCCCGATGGCGGCCGCCGCGCGCGCCGTGGGCGCGCCGGCGATCCGGCGCTGCACCTCCGGGGCGGCGGCGAACTTGGCCGCCTGGTACAAGTGCTCCGACGTGGCGAACGACCACGGGCCGGCGGCGATCGGCGCCAGTAGCGGCGCGAAATTGCTGAACGCGCCCCACGGCGCCCGAACGAACCGGAACCCGCAGACCTCGTCGCGATTGTAGACACGCATGCCGTCATCCTCCGTTCGGCGGCGGGCGCCCTCCGTCCCTGCCGCATCTCGCCATCCGCAGGCTTTCCTCCCCTCCGGCGGAGCGGACCGCGCGGAGCGCGGACGGGCTTCCTCCGGACCGGCTGCAAAAAAAGGGACCGACGCCGGAAGCGCCGGTCCCGAGTTGGGGAGGAACGAAGGGAGGCGGGCCGATCAGAACGGCGGGTCCTCGATGTCCGCGGCGGCGCCAGCCGGAGCATCGTCGAGGGGCGGGCCGCCATTGTGGCCGGTCATGGCGGGATCGGCCTGCGTCGGCGCGCCGTTCGGCTTGTCGTAGAACTGGACCCTGTGGCCCGGCACGACGATGATCTCGGTCGAGAAGCGGTCGGAGTCCTCGCCCTGCTTGCGCCAGCGGCGGGTCTGCATCTTGCCCTCGATGTGGATCAGGCGGCCCTTCTTCGCGTGCTTTTCGAGCATATCGATCAGCCCGTCCTGGAAGGTGACGACCCGGTGCCACTCGGTCCGGTCGACCTTCTGGCCCGAGTTGCGTTCTACCGTTCCCAAATGCAGGCCGTTGCGCCGAAGAGGGTGATCATCAGGAT
>JAPPIT010000084.1 GCA_028820505.1 Defluviicoccus sp. | reverse complement strand
CCGTGCGGCAGCTCACTCATGTACATGACCAGAGAATCCGGCGCGCTGGCGATCTGCGCCTCCGTCACCACCTTCCCCTTCTCGCCAAGAACGCAGACCGCCGTGCTTGCCAGCGATACATCCAGACCGATATAGACTTCCATGCCGTTGCCCTTTCCTTTCGAGGATGGGGCGCGCCTCACGGCACGACCCCGCGAACACGCTACGCGTGCAAGGGCAACGGCACCCGAATCGCCGACGCCGCTACAAGCTCCGGCGATGCCGATCAGCGCCAAGCGCCGTTACGGCATCTGTCTCACCTGGAGTTTGGATCAGGTTCCAGTCGAACGAGCATGACGCTGATTCGTTCAGATGGCACCGCGTTTCCGGACAGCCCGGCGGCTGATTTGGGGTGTATTCCGGTTGTCCTGGCGCGATGTTCGTTCGGTCAGCGGGTGGAGGTGCGAGGACTGGGTTCCATCGGGACGTGGAGCTCCGCCGAGGTGGAGTTGGTAAGTTGCCGCTGTGTGAAGGGTTTGCTCCGTTGCACGCGCCTGACTCGCTGGCCGCAAGATTCCCGAGATTAGCGGAATCTTCGGGGGGATCCTTGGCTCGCGTGGGCCCGCCGCATTGAGTTCGAACAGTTCCCCAGCCGCGCGGTGGGTCTCGTCAAGCGTGCCGGAGATCCGTCCGTCCGGCATCCCGCCGAGGATGTCGAGGCTGTGCAGGGTTGCGGCCGAGTCGTCGCTCAGGCCCATGACGATGCACTCCGTCTCGGACAGGGCGGCAATCTGGAGGAGTTACCCGATCACCATGGCGGCGCTGTCGTCGATGTAGACGGTGTCCGAGAAGTCGAAGATGACGACCTCGCGCTCCTTGATGTCGAGGCCGATCCGGGGGCGGTATGAGGCGCCCTCACGCTCCGTCCGCCTCGGGCATGTGGTATCCGAGGCCGCGCACGCCGATGACGTAGCGTGGCTTTCCGGCGTCGTCGCCGAGCTTGCGCCGCAGCTTGGCCACGGCGCTCCTAAGCGCTTCCAGGTTGCCTCCGTCCCCTTCGCCCCAGACGCGACCCATCAGCGTCTCGTAGATCGCCACCCCGCCTGCGTCGCGCGACAGCGCGTCCAGCAGCCGGTGCGCGTCTTGCGGCGCCGGTCGCAGGTGCCTGGCTCGCGGGCGAAGAGATGCCGCTCGCGCCGTACCCGGCGGGCGACATGACGGCGCATCCGGTGAGCACTCTGGTCAACAAACCGGCCCACGACGATCTCCGTTGCGTGGAGCCGCTCGCGCTGGCACCGGACGGCGGGTGAGGCGGGCGGCGCGCTTCGCGGTTTTGAGGCGCCGCCACCAGCGTTCTACACTGTCGCCCGGCGTCCGGCGCTGCGGCGGAGTCCTTGATCGAACGCCCGGGCGTTTCCGCCGTCCCTTGCCGCCCAATTGCGGGACGCGCGAGCCATCCATGGAGAAACAGGGAAACGATCGATGCCGAAAGCTACGCGGACCGGAACCGACAAACTCTCCACGCTGATCGCCGAAATCGAGGCGGAGGCCTATGCGCGCGGACGGGCCGCCGCCAGGAAAGAGGTCCTAGATGCGCTCGGCGCGGGAGGGACAGCGGCTCCGCGGTCGAAGGCATCGCGCGGACGAAAGGGGAGAACGGCGGCGGCGCCTAGGCGCCGGACGAGCGGCGGCAAGCGCGCGCCAAGGGGCTCGGTTCCCCGCTTCGTCGAGCGGGTCCTGCGCGAGCGGCCGGGCCTCACCCCGCCGGAAATTCTGGCGCAGGCCGCCACCGACACGGAGCGGCTGATCAAGCTGGGGTCGATCCGGACCGAGCTGACGAACGGCCGCGGGCAGGGCAGGTATGAACTGGTTGACGGACGCTGGTCGCTCGCGGTGCCGGGCCCTGATCCAGCGAAAGCGGTGGAGATTCCCTCGACGGGGCCGACACCGGGTTCGGAGCCCGGCGGCGAAGAGAGCAGGAGTACGCTCGGTCTGAACCTCTGACGCGCCGCTGGCATGGGAGTGGCGCAAGTCGTGGAGACGCACGTCCTGGATGCCCGCCCTCCGCCGAACCCGATACCAGACTGAAGAAGATCGCCACATGGCCGCGACCGGTCGAGCGGCGACGGATACACGAACTGGCTCTGATCCGCGGCGGCTGGCCGCCGCCGGCCGGTCGTTGTGGCGCGACGTTCAGCGGAATCGGGCCTCGAAGCTGTTCGCGATGAGGGTCACGTGTGCGTCGAGGGGCGGGCGCAGTTCGAAGGCTTTGGGTTCGCGAGCGAAATTCCACAGCCGCAGGAGACGCCACTCGGCGGGCCACTTCTCCGCGACGTCGAGCTCGTTCCGGGTGATGTGAAAAGGCGTTCGCTCCCAGCCGTTGGTGGTCTTCACCTCGATCAGTCGAGCCCGGCCTTCGGGGAATAATTCTCGATGTCGTATCCCGCCCCGTCGCCATCTTCCTCCGATACCCATCGCACGCGCTCCGCAAGGTCCGCGCGGCCGGCGCTGGCGAGGAAGGCGCGTTCGTGGGCGAGCACTCGCTCTTCCCCGGCGCGTCCGAGCGCCCGGTTGCGCTCGGCCCGCGCGGCGACGTCGAATTTGCGCGCGATCGCCTGCATCTGTTCGAATTCGTCGGGCGGAGGGTGGTTCCTGAGCGTGGGCGGCAACTCGATGTCGAGCCGCGCCGTCTCCGGAGTGCCAGCTGACTGCTCTGTGCGCGGCGCGGGCGTCTGGAACTCCGGATGCCGGTGCAGCCAGCGGTTGACTGCGTCTGCGAGCGACATCTGGACGTTGAACGCGGGAAGGTAGCCGGGGATCCAGCTCTCGCCGACCGGCGGGCGTACGAAGCGCGTCTCGCTCGGGCCGGTCTCGGCGATGGCTGTGGCGGAAGCGCGACGGGCATGCCATGAGCGCCGGGCGCGACCGGAGGTGTTGGAGACCCCCGAGCCTGCGCCGCCCGTCCCGCTGTTCCGGGAGCGCGTCGAGGGTGTCTGGAAGGAGGCACATTTCGACCGCTACAAGCCGTCCACCAGGAAGGGCGTCCGAACGCGGATCCAGGACCGTCTGCTGCCCGCGTTCGGAAACGAGCCGCTGGACCGCATTGCCCCGGCGGAAGTGCGGAAATGGTTCCACGCCTGGAGCCGCACCGCGCCCGGCGGCGCGAACAAGGGGCTCGAACTCCTCCGCCAGATCATGAATTTCGCGATCGCCCGGGGATATATCGAGAACAACCCGACGCGAGACATCCGGCCAAACCGCCGCCCGAAGCTCACGCGCTTCCTCTCGCGCGAGGAAATCGCCCGCCTGCACCGGGCGCTGGACGCCGAGGCCGGAAAGGGACGCCGCCAGCAGGCGGATATCATCGGGCTCCTGCTTCTGACCGGGTGCCGCAGGGGCGAGATCCTCGGGCTGCGCTGGAGCGAGGTGAGGGACGATATGCTTGCCCTCGCCGACTCCAAGACGGGGCCGCGACGGGTGCCGCTCAACGCCCAGGCCCGGCGCATCCTCGACCGTCAGTCGCGGGCCGGAAGTCCCTTCGTGTTCCCGTCGCCGCGCGACCCGTCCCGGCCGCGCGGCGGCATGCTCTCGCTGTGGTACCGGGTCCGCCGCGAGGCCGGCATCGAGGACGTCCGTCTTCACGACCTGCGCCATACCCATGCCAGCCATGCGGTGATGAACGGCGTGCCGATCCCGGTGGTCTCGCGCATGCTCGGCCATTCCAACGTCCGGATGACGCTCCGTTATGCCGATCTTGGAGACCAGGAGATCGAGGAAGCGGCCGAGAAGGTGGGACAAGCCATTGCAGCCATGATGGGCCTTCCGTAGCGCGCGGACGTCTGTGCTTCCCGGTTGCCGGGGCCTCGCATCGCCGTCGAGCGCTACCCGCGAGCTTCCCTCTTGGCCGAGCCAGAGCCGGGTCACGTCGGAGTCGGAGGCCACAACCTCGCGCGCTTCACCGCGGTCGTGCGCGCCCACAACGCTACCGGGACCAGCGCGAGAGCGGGACCGCCGCCTTTGGAAGGCACGACAAGGTCGTCGCGCAGCCCCACCGCAGCCATCGTCCACATCGTGTTGGCCTTCTTGGAGTAGCCATAGCTTGCCCCGGCCTCTGAGCCGGGGTCCGGCTGAAGCGAGACTTCGCCCCTACCTTATGCGAGGGCCGGAGCCTCGATGCGCCGCGGCGAACGCCTTTATTGGTCTGCTCCCCCGCGATACGGTGTCGCCGCGCGTCGAAAGGCGGTCTTGCGGGGCCGACGGGCCAACGGAAGGAAATGGGAATGAATGTGAACGACCAACTGGCGTCCCGCGAACCGATAATCCAAGCGGATCTCGGAACCAACGGCGGGAAGGTCTCCTTTTACTCAGTTGAGGAAGCCAGCCTTTGGATAAAGCGGGAGATAGAACGCTGGGAACACCGGCTCAGCACCCCTCCCGATAATCCCGATTCGAAAATTTTAGAGCAATTAAAAATAGTCGAAAGACAAATGCGCTTGCCGAGGAAGATAAAGGAGGAGCTCGACAACGTCCGCTCCGCCGCCCTAGATGAACAGATTGCTGGCATCCAGGAAATTTCCGAGCTCTTCGGACGATATGCAAATTATTTGTCGCTAAACTCCAAAAGCGAATCCGGGGCCACGATAGTCGAAGTCTTGTCGTCAGACAAATCAAAATTCTATTACCTGGCCATTGGTGGACTACTTGGAATGCTGCGGGTGCCAATGGAAGACATTGTCGAAGCTATGAGAAATACAGCACTCTTTAATCCGAACACAGAAAATGAAATTTTGTTGGGATACACCATTTGGCCAACGATGGATTTTCTGGGAAAGCGGGATGTCCGCGAACAGATGGACCACCTGGAGGCTGTCATCCGTCGGGCAAGAGAGACCGTCGAGGACATTGTCAAAAGGGACACGAAGATAAACGAGGAAGCGGCGGCAGAATTGGAGGGCCACCGATCGAAATGGAACGAATTCCTTGAAACGGCGGAAAGGGAGCGCAAGGGACTTGAAGAAGCGTTCAAAGAGCATGTGCGACTCGACGCCCCTGCCACCTATTGGCGGAATCGGGCGACCATCGCGTCCAAGAAGGCGAATTGGGCGTTGGCCGCCTTTATGGGCGGAGGGGTTGCCGTTGTCGGCTTGTCGATCGTATTCGGGCCCGAGTTGCTGGAACGCCTGGCCGCGGTCGAGGGCGCCGGGAGTTTCGCGCCCCTGGCGCTGGTGTCCATCCCTGCGCTGACGGCGCTCTGGGGCCTGAGGCATGCCGCCAGGCTGTTCGTCACCAATCTCGAAGGCAGCGCCGACGCCAGGATGCGTGAGACGATGGCGACGACCTTCCTCGCCCTGACCAAAGAGCAGGGCAATATCGAGAAGGAGGAAAGGCTTCTGGTGCTCGAAGCGTTGTTCCGCCCGGCGGCTGCGGCTCGAACGGACGACGGCCACTTCGGCGGCGCCCTCGATATTCTGACCCGGCGCAACCCGTCGGCCTAGCCTCGCCCCGGCCGGCCGGCGGATCCGCGAGCACCAAGCCACGAAACGGGAGCTGCGTCGATGTGCCTGCAGTGAGACGACGAGGTCGAGCTGGAAGCGCCGGCGAGCGGGAGGGCTGAGATCGTGGCGCAGGGCTTTCGTCGATCGTACAGTCGACGGGCCGGCTCTCGCGCGCGAGCGCCAGCGAGACCGAACACACGCTCGATCATTCCGGAAACCCCTCTGACTGACTGGACGCCGGGGCTTTGCGCGCCATCCCGACCGGCCTGCCCCGCAAACCTCGCAAACCGCACTGCCGCCACTCCCCAACGCACCTGTAACGCCTGCGCCCTCGGCTGTCGGTCAACCAGACGGCGGGGTTCAGCGACCACAAGAGAGGCCAACAGGCAGCGCCGACACCGGCATCCGCCCGCCGCTCGCTCCCGCACATGCACGAACCAGAGCCGCGGCGGGCGGAATCCTCAGCCAAGAGTTCGGCCTCGCCTCCGATGCAGAACCCACGCCTACCACCGCGCGCTGAAGCCGAAGCCTATCCGGTGCTCTGGCGGGGTATTGTCGTTGATGCTCTCGTTGCGCAGCCGGTTCCGGTGGTCTCCCGTCTGATCGGTCATTCCAACACCCGCATGACTCCGCGTTATCCGCATCTCGGGGACCGCGAGATCGATGAAGCGACCGAGGGGGTGGGGCAAGCCATTGCAGCCATCACGGCAATATGAACCCGCGTCACCCGTGGGAGGCCAATTGCAGTCGACCTCATCGAGGAACTGCGTGGTCGCCACAATAAGCATCTGGATGCGCTTCTCGAAATCAGCCGCGCGGACATTGGCGTGATAACCCCGGATACCACGGACATGGACATCTACAACAGGGTGATCGTCGTCGTCTCGGAGACGACACGCAAGAATCCTGATCTCCTTTTTGATAGATTTTCTTGACCCTAACCATCCCCTCATCGCAATGCTGAAAGCTCTTGCAGTCTTGCATATTTATGGTTCGAAACAATCTCGGGTCGCGCCTCCGCCAACGACTGCAGCGCCCTATCCAAATCATAAGGTGCATTACCCGGATTATTGGAAATTACGGTGTCAAGAAGATCCAGAGTTTGGTATGGAAATTTCGATGTAAGCGATTCTTTATCTTCCGCCTCACTGGTAAGTCCAAAGAGCCCATAGTGCACAGACGTCATCGGGCGAAGATACGGTTTAACTGCGTCTAGGACATCAGGAAAATTCTCGCTGGAATCTTCGAGCGCTGATATCCATGCGTGGGTAGTATTTTCGGTTTGAAATCTCGTCTCTTTAGGCCATGCGTGGTCAATGAATGGAATTACATACATTCTCCATCCGTCTTCATTGTCTTGCCCTACACGTGCAAGAAAACGGATCACTTCCTGGTGGCCTTTCTGTGTCATTCTTCTAATGCACTGTCGTGCCTGTTCGAACGATATTCCAGTAAATTTCCCACTCGAGAACACCGAAGCACAGACTACCCAACCATGGGCATTTTCTTCGGCTGTGTCATTCCAGTTCCACGAGTATATTTTCGGAAAGATTTCTAGGAACGCTTCCTTGATTTCGTCAAACACAGAAGCGCTTGGGATCTTTCCATTCCACAATATTCCATTCCATGCCGCTTCACACCTCGGATGATCCAACTCAAACCACGAATTCATTTTATTCTTCGTCCAGTCCGGTGCGACCAGAGTCAGCCAGTCGACTCGCTCAGCCAAGAGGCAGGCGGCGTGTTCTTTACCCTCTCCGGTAGCGCCCAGCAATCGTTCAAAGCGAGTCGAGAATTCGACAGGCATTCCCTGAGCGGGTGCCGGAGTTCGGCGGGACAGCAGGGACAGCATTGCTGTGGTAGCCTTTCCGATTGGCCCATTGATTGCGTGGGTAATAGTACTTCGCGATCGCCCGACCTCGACTCCGGCCGAATGAACCGCTGATAGCGCGCTCTCAGTGGCACTTTCTTCTCCAGAGAGCAGTCCTGATAGCAGATCATCAAACAAGTTGAACGCGTAGGTCTCATCAATCTCCGCTATACCCTCAAGATTCTTCTCCAACCATGTTGTGATTTCACTTCGAAGTTTGAGAACTACGTCCTGGGGCAATTTGCGTATAGCCTCGCAGAAGTCTCTATTCGCATGATGGGACGGCGTCAGGGGCCAGTGGCTGATGATTTCGTTCCAGAACTCAACTGGGTATTCCCCGCGCGTCGCCGCGACCGACAGAGCAGCGATCGCCTTTGTTGGCTGTTCTTTCACCAATCCTACGAAAGGCCGACGTTCTATAAATTCCATCATCGAACGTCCCGCGTTTTCCGCTGCTATCGCTAAGATCTTTGATACAGGCACACCCTCCAGAACAGACGCATCCTCATTGGTCCTTATCCAACCGGACCTTCCTTCTGGCGTTTGGGCTGCGCTTTCCGTCCATGCGTCGTTCCAATTCGGAATTTGACGCTTTATCTTTCCCCATCTTTTCAACGACGGGGCTGGCATTTCACATCCGGCCTGAACGAGCCATCCAAAACGAACTGCCGCTTCTTCATTCCGGTGTAATTCAAACTGCTCGTCATCTTCATTCGGATATCGTGGCCGGCCATTCAAGACACGCGCCGCAATACGCCTCCTTTCGTTATCGTTGAAACCAGACCAACGATCCCTGAGCAGATATAGAAGCTCTTGTTTGTGTTTCGGATTCCATAGGGAGATATCATCGCAGGAAATAATGTGTTCCGCCACCGTTTGAGAATTGTACAGCTCCGGCTTGTTCAGTACGTACAGGCGCAACTTGTCGAAGACAATTTCTTCCGGACGCGACCAAGTGGCGATTTGACCCTTCAGCAAATTAGGATTGATTTCGCTCAGCCGATCCAAGAGAAATTTGAAGTAGAAAACGAAGGCATCTGATTTGGCGATATAGCCGTCTCCATTTGTATTCTCCCGGTACAACGATTTGACATGGAACCATGGTTTTTGACATTCATGCAGACGTTCAACGGTTCGAACAAGGTTCCTTTGGATTATCGAAAAGACTTCCGGCACAATCTCGTCAGGGATTTCGAGTTCGTCGCGCGGCATATCCGGAAACTCGATATCGATTTCAGCAATTTGCGGCCACGCGGTATCGGACCATGCTTTGGGTGGAGGTTTCGCTTCGGCTGTGCCCCCAGGGCTTTTGATTTTGAAGATCGGTTCGGTCGCTTCCTGGAACGCGCGAAGCACGCTACTTGACCATCCGTTTCTCTTAATTCTAGTTTGCAAGTGGAACCAGGATTGGCTGTGCGTGTCGTAGGGGGCCGTTAGCGCCTCCAGAATGATGTGCCAGAGGGTACGGGCATCTTGCGGGAGGTCTTTAGCCTCTTCTGTGGCTAACTTAAGCGATACCAATAATCGCGGATGGAGACCCGGTTGTCTTGCTGCCCACCATGCCAACGTGGGCTGATCGACGATTTTCGTCATCCACCGTGCAAGATGGAATAGCCTTGCAGGTATCGGTTCATGGCCCTCGGGAAATGCTCTGCTCAATCGATGTATCGAGTCGGGGCTGTCGTCACCTCGGCGCCAGGAAATGAAGTCCTCGCCCGTTTGTGCGATTTTACTGACCCCTTGGCCTTCGAAGGATGGGTCGTCGTCTAGCCCAAATGCTTCGGTGGCGGCGAACACCCCTTCCCCAGGCCTATGACTTGAAATCCTCTTTGCAGAGCGACAGTTCTTGTCGAAGACGCACAACCATTCTGCGGGTGGAATTGGATCGGCTTCGGCGAACAGCTTTGCCCCTGATGACGTCTGTATCACATGACACACCATCCCACGTTGGTGCGCTTTCAGTGCCGAAGGCTCCTCTTGAGCCATGGCGAGGATGGAGGAGGTCCATTTTCCCGGGTCGTCGGACCTTTCAGCCCATGCTTCCAACGAGTCCCAGAGTAGTTCGTGGTCATTTCCGTATGCTATCGGAACGACTCCGCGGTCTTGCCACTTCGACCCGACCACGTCGGGTTGGCCGCGGTCAAATGCGTATAGCATATGCCGGTTTTGTCCACGCACACTGCTCAGGCCCTGGAGCAGGTACTTCACGGGCGGATCCTCCGCTTGGTAACCCAACAGGATCACCGTGTATTTCTCAAGTAATGATCGTATAAATGATGTAGCCCACCCTTCGGCAAGATATGCACGACCGAAGTCGGAACTGCTCAACACGTAATCGTGGATAGCTGAACTTTCTTCAGCGAGTCTGCCATGCAAGTACGTGATTCCGGTCAGCGGTACACCGTGTCGTAGATCGGGAAAGCTCGGAGGTTCATAATACCCAGTCGAAGCTCCCTCACATGCATGTTCAAACAGGTGATCGAAATTTGTCGTGACAATCTGCGGAACACCGTCACGGCTAGAGGAAATCCGTGCGATAATGCTGTGTTTGCTGGTGTCGACCATCGCCGGATCCCCAATGCCGAGGTGCTTGGTTACGAGTTTGCCGACTTGATCTCGTCCGAATTCCTGTTGAAGCATATTGAAAATCTGATCTAGTGACGTCCTCGCCGTCACAGGAATATTGGTCTTCGCATTCACCCATGGTTCAAATACCTGCAAAACATCTGAGTCCTCTACTGGCGCAAGATCTTCGATTACTAGCTTCGTCAACTTCACGAATGTCGGCATCTTGGCCGGTACCGAAACGCCAGCGCCGCACAGGAAGACAACACGCCCGGCGTCTCGCTCCCTGAGGAGAGAATCTGGAATGCTGGGACCGGTGGAACAAAATCTCATGGAATACCTCCGAACTTTAGAAACAAGTCGGGCCTCTTTGCGCAAGGCCACCTAATAGTCTTCCCGGATTGGGGGTTTCCCGATTCCTCTTCAGCGCGTGCCTTTAAGACTATAGTCGCTTTTCCCTACGGAAACACTAGATTGGTCCTGACAGACCTTGGCGATATCCAACATCAGACCTGGTCCAATCCTCCGCATTGCTATGGGTAGGATAAATCGATGCGATGGCGATCTCCACCGGTAGTTCCAGCTACCAGCCTTACACCTGCCGGCTCCCGCCGTTCATACATCAGCGTGGATGAAATAGGATTTCACAGGCTTGCAATCATCAGATCACCGTAGCCCCAAACAATAGTGCCCACGGCGATGCCGGTCCATGCAGCTCTGTCGAAGAACTTCACGCTTCTCGGCACAACTGGCATTAGCGCTAGCGGCCTGTCATTGACGGTAGTGTTTGAGGAATGACTTTCCTTGTGTGGCAACTGAAGGAATTCTAGGATCGCTGAACAGGTAACCAGTATGGCGCCTGAGCGGTTGAACCATTCCACGCTGTGAAGCGCAGCATCAACATAGGCCGACGCGAGTAGTGCAAGCCAACCGAGGGAAAGGATCACTAGGCTAGAAATGAATCTTGGCGCAATCTTGATCATCGGCCCACCCGGTGAATTCCAAAGAGCGATCCATTAATTCAGGTTTGTCATTCCCATGAATTCAGGTCTCGATGATGCATACTTGCGGATTGCGTGTCATAAACATATTGGGTTATTGTTCCATCTCTAATTCTTTCGACTGCCTCGTCTACAACGGGAAGCGGAACCAGAAACCATTCTTTGGGCATTACCGGCTTACCAAAACGATCGACGATCTCGATTTCGAGACGAGCTGGATCGAAAATGCGATGGATCAGACTCTCGAGTTTGTTCCGATCGATGTTGTACAGCTCGTATTCCGCCACGACTTCCACACCGGCCATGAGAAAAGTCGGCTCGTCGGCGGCATTGGCGATCCGGGCCTTGACGCTGCCGCGCGTCACGCCAATCTTGTGAACGACATCCCTGTTCTTGGCGACCATCGGGAGGCTTGAGTTGCTGCGCAGCACATAGATCGTCCCGCTGGCGTCGTCGCCTTCAGAGCTCTCACCTGCGAACAGAGGACCGGCGGTCGGATCGGTGATGCGCCGGCCCGCTTCGTCCTTGTGTAGCGCGCGTTGCAAGGACCGCATGAGCAGGTTGCTCTCGGTGCCGTTGTCGAAAATGACGCGAAGGCGCGCATCCGTCCGTCCCTGGGCATTTGAGAACATCTCGGCCATTTCCGCGACATAGGCTTTCTGGCCTCCGACAATGAAGTAGCTTCCGGGCCGAATTTCGGCCTTGAGTTCGAACGGACGCGTGCGGCGAAGCCCCAACTCGAGGTCCTTTTGGACCTCCTGGAACAGGGGTCTGAATTTCTCGAAATCGGAGCACTTCTGCCGGTTGGCGATTTCCTCAGCAGCCCGCTTTTCTTCGCTTGACCGGACATGGCGAAGCTGGCTGATGTCGCCGATCTCAGCCTCAACACCTAGCCTGGCCAGCAGTTCGGCGTCGTCCAGCTCGTCCGGCTCAACGGCATCGGATCCCTCCGCCTTGTCGAGCAAGCCCTGATGATCGAGCGGTTCCAGAATCAACCGGCATTCGTCCAACTGGCGAATACGGTCCAGCCGCACGGCGTATAGCCGCTCGAAAATGTCGCGCTCCTCACCGTGAAGCGGCGCCCGACCGTGTTCCTCGTAAAACCGCTGGATTTCCTCGAATCCGGCGACAATGCGTTCCTCTCGGGGCAAACGCGCTGGCTTCTTCTTCGGCTCGGGCTTGACACCCAGGGCATCCAGAAGGTCGAGGTCCGACGGCTCAATCATTCTCGGCCTCCGACGCCACCCGCTGAAGGAACGCCACGCCCTCCGCCATCCGCCGCTCCCAGGCGTCGGTCGCTGCTATCGACGGCAGGCGGCCCCGTTCCTGCTTGAACTTGATCGCGCGTTTGGCAAGTTCGCGCGCCTCTTCGTGGGTCAGGTTCACCCGCTTGCCAGCAATGATCGCCGCGACCTGCTTCAGGCGCTCTTCGCTCATGGTCTTGGCGAGGATGGCGTAAGCCTCGCCAAACGGGTTGATCCGGTCGATCAGGTCGATATCTAGTTCGCGGACATCCATCGCAAATTTCCGGACGCCCTCGATCAAGGCAGTGTTCGCGCCGGTTTCGGGGTCGGCGCCCTCTACAGCGGCCTTCTTCGCCATCTGCGTCAATGTGAGAGCAGCAATGGCGTGCTGGCGGACTGCCTCCTGGTCCTCCTCGTCGAGTTCCGGATACTTCTCCTTGACGATCTTACCCATCCGCAACTGGGTCAGCTCCTCAGGGACGGTCTCCTGATCGAAGAGCCCGCGTTCGCTGGCCGTCCTGTCCTGGACGAATGCTGTGATGACCTCGTTCAGATCGTCCCGGCAGATGCGCGTCGCCTCCTCGCTCTTGGGCTCGACCAGACCCTTGATCTCGATCTGGAATTGCCCGGTCGATTCTTCGAAACCGACATTGCATCTGTCAGGGTCGTACCCTTCCTGACCGTAGTCGATACCGTCGACGGGCCCGCTCGTGGGCGTCTTGGGAGCGAAGTTGAACCGAGGCGCAAGAACCTGCTCCATCAGGAGACTAGCGGCGATCGCCTTCAGCGTGTCGTTTACTGCCTCGGTGACCGCCTCTTCGGACGCATCCGGCTCCGCGATCAGATTGGTAAAACGGGCGCGGGTTTTCCCTGGCGCATCCCGGGTCGCCCGGCCGATAATCTGCACGACCTCGGTCAGGCTTGCCCGGTAGCCGACGGTCAGCGCGTGCTCGCACCACAGCCAGTCGAAGCCCTCCTTCGCCATGCCCAGAGCGATAATGATATCGACATGGTCACGGTTGTTCTTCTGCGTCGGGTCTTTCAGCGCGACGGCGACCCGGTCCCGCTTCGCCGGCTCGTCATCGACCAGGTCGGCGATCCGCAGCAAACCGCCTTCCGGCGTCCGGACAAGCTGGAAGCCAGTCTCCGAATCGGCGCCCTGCCACTCACCGAGCTCCTCGATAATGTGTTCAACCTCGCGGATCTTGTCTTTGGTGCTCTCGCGGGAGTTCACATTCGGGATATGAACGATCGTCTTCTCGGCCGGGTCCAGAACCTTGAGCATGTCCTCGGTATAGGAGCCGTTGTAGAAGAAATAGCCGATATCGAGTTGCTTGAGATGTTCATAGCCGTTCAACTGCTCGTAATACGTGTAGGTGACAGTTTCGAACTTTGCCTCGTCGTCGGGAGCCAAGACGGCCTCGGCGTCGCCCCGGAAATAGGAGCCGGTCATCGCCACAATATGAGCCTTGTCGCGGGCGATGAACTCGCCGAGATGGGCGCCCAGCTTGTTGTCGGGGTTGGCCGAGACATGGTGGAACTCGTCCACGGCGATCAGCCGACCGTCGAACGCTGCGACGCTGAAGCGGTCCACGGCGAACCGGAAGGTCGCGTGCGTGCAGATCAGAACTGCATCGTCGCTTTTCAGGAAGGCCTTGACGGAGTTGACCTTGCCGCCGTCTGTGCCCGGCGCGTTGCAGAGATTTCGGTTCGGCGCGACACTCCAGTCGGCCCAGAAGCCAGATTCCGTCAGCGGCTCGTCGTTGAAGCTTGCGCCGATGGTTCTCTCCGGCACAACGATAATCGCCTGCTTGACGCCCTGATTCGCCAACTTGTCCAGTGCAATGAACATCAGGGCTCGGCTCTTCCCCGACGCCGGCGGGGACTTGATCAACAGATACTGTTCGCCGCGCTTCTGCCAGGCTCGCTCCTGCATCGGGCGCATGCCGAGCTCGTTAGACCGGGTCGAGCTGCCGTCGCGGGCGTAAGAGACCGAAACCGAGGGGACGGTAATTGTGCCAGTCACTTGCGGTGATGCTCCACGAATGCCTCCACGCTGCCATAGGTTTCCGTCACGCGAGTCTGCACCTTCCGCATCATGTCGGGGCCGCGTTCCGGCCAGCCATGCGCCTCGAACAGCGCGGCATAATCGCCGTACTTCGCCTTCGCGATCTCCGCAATTGCCTTGGCGTCCCAGCCAGGCCCACGACTATTGGACATGGTCAATTCGCTATCTCCGCTCGCTTTCGCGCTTTCGCCTTCTGGTTGGGTCCGGTGCCTTTGGCTTTGGTTTCCTGAGTAATCATCTTCGTGTAAAGATCGAACAGCTTTTCCAGCCGCTCCGTGTCGTTGCGGAAGCGGCGGCCAATATAGATGCGCTCCAATACCTCGTCGTTACGTTCGTGGGCGGCAAGAAGATCAGCAGGCATCCTGTCAGGGTCATAGAGATCAGCAATGGTCGCCGGGAAGTTTGCTTCGCGAGTAAGAAGGATATCTTTGGCGCAGTGGGTCAGGTCCTCTTTGTTTTGCCCTGTCAGTTCCGGGACAGGGAAAGTGTTCCAGCCTAGGGTATTCGAGTACCGGTACCTTGTCTCCAGTTTTCCGCAAACTGTGGCAATCCAGACCAAGTGCATTCGGGAACTTGCAAGTGCAAAATACCAGTCCGGCGCATCCAGCATCATGAACGCCAAGTTGGATACGACACTCCCGGCGGGCACAACTCCAGCGGGGAACCATTCTCGACGTTCCGAACTGACTGAGGGAATGACTATTGCAGATTTTCTCGGAATTCCCGCTTTGTGCTGAAAACAGTGCGGCACGAGAGAGAGAACTTCCCGCGCCTCTTTCTTCTTACTCTTCTTACGGACATTGGCCACCGAATTCAGCCTCGCAGAAATGTCTCCGTGTTTTTTGGCCTCTTCCAATTCTTTATCGCCTATTACAAGGCAATATCTTTGTATTCCCTGAATTAGTTCTGCTGAACCCAAAAAGGGGTGAACCAGCTTCTTTAGAGATTCATGCTGACTCTCTATTGTTTGTTTTTCGTCAAGAGATAAAATCAAGTGCCCATCATCATTCAATACGCTCCCCGTGATCAATTCGGTTCCTGCTTATCCTTGAAGTTCCACCGTTGGGAGTGTATGTTCCGGTTATGTTCT